>JAJDDE010000172.1 GCA_029260475.1 Phycisphaerales bacterium
ACACCATCGACCCGCGCGACCCGCACGCGATCGCCGATTTCTACGCCCGAGCCTTCGTCGAGGACGCCAAGGTGCTGGGCCTCAAGTGCGCGCACGAAGCGGGTGATGACCCCACGCTCATGCCCAGAGCCACCGCCCACGTCAAGGGCATGCTCGAGCTCATCACCACGCTGCTCGACAAGCGCTTCGCCTACGTCGGTGCCGACGGTGTCTGCTACTTCGACACGCAGCAGTTCCCCGAGTACGGCCAGCTCTCTGGCAACACCCTCGACGCGATCCGCTCCGGCGCTGGCGGGCGCGTCTCCAGCTCCACGCAGTCCATCAAGAAGCACCCCGCGGACTTCATGCTCTGGAAGCCCGACCCCACGCACCTCATGCGTTGGGACCCGCAGACCGTGCTCGAAGGCCTGCCCACCGCCATCGCGCAGGAGCACGGGCTCCGCGAGGGGTACCCGGGCTGGCACATCGAATGCAGCGCGATGGCCAAGGACCGCCTGGGCGAGCGCATCGACCTGCACTCCGGAGGCGAAGACAACATCTTCCCCCACCACGAGTGCGAGATCGCCCAATCCCGGTGCGCGCACGGCACCGACCGCTTCGCCAGCTTCTGGTTCCACCCCCGCTTCCTGCAGGTGGACGGCGAGAAGATGTCCAAGAGCAAGGGCACCTTCTTTACCGCCCGAGACCTCTTCGCCAAGGGATTCACGCCCGGCGCCCTCCGCCTCGAGCTCATCAAGACCCACTACCGCGCCAACGCGAACTTCACCGAGCAGAGCCTGAAGGACAGCGGACGCATGGTCGAGCGCTGGCGCCGCTTCGTGGACAAGGGCGATGCCTCGAGCGCAGAGGGCACACCCAGCGACGAGACCGCCCTCGCCTTCGCCGCCTCGATGAACAACGACCTGGGCATCGGCGGCGCGATCGGCGTGATCAACGCCTGGATGAACACCGTCGAGGCCCCCACCCGCGCGGATGCCGCCCTCATGCGGCTCTTCGATCGAGCCCTGGGCGTCCTCGAACTGCCGGAACAGGCACCCGCGGAACTGCTGGCGACCGTGGAATCCGTCGGCGCACAGAGCGCGCTCTCGGATGCGGACATCGACGCGAAGGTGCAGAGCCGCACCGACGCCAAGAAGAACAAGGACTACGCGGGCGCCGACGCGATCCGCGATGAGCTCGCCGCCCTGGGCATCGAACTCACCGACGGGCCCGATGGCACGATGTGGAAACGCACGGCCTCGCTGTGAGCGGGCCCACACCCGGAGACAACTGATGTCCAAGACGGCCCTCGCGATCGCGCTGGTGCTCCTGATCGGGCTCGCCGGAGCCGGGATCATCCTGCTCACCAAGCCGGCACCTCCGAGTTCCGGCCCCATCCAACTCCTTCCGACCCTCCCCCCCGAGCAGGTCGCGTCGCTGACGATCGAAGGCGAGACGTACACACGCGAAGGCGAGACGTGGCGCACGCCCACCGGTTGGCCCGCTCGCACAGAGCGTGTACGCGCCCTGATCCGAGCGCTCTCGGGGCTCGAAGGAGAAGCGGCAGTCGGCGAGATGACGGACGCTCTCTCGATCATCATTCTGATGGAGGACGGGACCGAGCACGCGCTGTCGATCGACCGCTCCGCATTCGCTGGCAGCGCGCTCGCCGCTTCTGGTGGCGTGTCCGCCGAAGTCAACGCCGTGATCACCGAGAGGCTGCCGAAGGCCGATCACGAGTGGTACATCCGCAGCGCCATGCCGGGGCTGGACCCGATGCGCGTGAACCGCGTTGAGATCTCAAGCCCTGAGCAAACGTTCGTCGCGATGCGCCGAGACACAGGCTGGTTCGTCGAGCTCGAGCCTAGCGTCTTCGCGAGAGCCAGCGAAACGTCTATCCGCGCCCTAGTCGGTCGTTTCCGCACAATCGAGGTCGTGCGCTTCGAGGGCCCTAGAAACTACGAGCCGGGCTCATTCGACTTCTTCGCGACCTTCTGGGACGCCGGGGAGCCCGAAGCCAGACGTTCAATCGGCCTGACGTTCGAGCCCGCGGGTGCGCAACGCGATCGATTGGCGACGATCACGCTCGAAGTCCCGAACGCCGATGCTCGGGTCGATGAAACCGGACTCGTGACGGGCATCGATCCTGCGGAGATCCCCCTCGACCCGATCGCCTACGCCGCGAGAAACGCGTCGAAGGAGATCGCAACGAACGTGCGCACGATCACGGTCGGTGTCGGAGACACGGAGCGCCAATACACGCGCACACTGGACGGCTTCAGGGACCCGTCAGGCGCGGACGTCGATCGCGATGCGAAGGCACTGCTCGTCGCGATGATCGAGAACCAAGGCGTGCCGGGGTACGCCGATACGGTGGCCTTGCGATTCACTGATCGCGTCCAACTTCTCGGTGACGATGGGGGTCTCTTGCAGGAATTCGAAGCGGGCTACACACCCGAGGGCGTCTTCGCGCTGCGATCCGGCCCCGTCGTATGGGCGTATCCCCGCGCGACACCACCGGCGCTCCTGCGCTTCCCCCCGCCGATCGTGGAATAACCACGCGCGGACAACGGCTTGCCTGTATCGTGACTATCGAAGAGTCCCCGGCTGCCCGCAGGGCCGGGCCGTCTCACAATGCCAGACCTTTCTGGACCCAAGGGAGCCCCGAAACGCACCGGCGATGCCCAAGCCTCCTACGAGTGGAAGGGCGGGACCGGAGCAAGGGCACCCACCTGCTTGACAGGGTTCTGGCGTTCGATCGACGGCCCCCATCCTTTCGAGTGGTGGGGGCTTTTCGTTTTTGCCCAGCGCGTGCGCACCGAACAGGTCGTCCGGGGTAGCGGAAGTCGTGACGGTGCCGTGGGTCGAAGGGCGCAGCCCGAAGCCCCACGCGTTGTGCGCACGACCATCGATTACTGCGTGGGTGGGCCCGGCCCACCGGGCAGACAGCCTCAGTTGCCGTTGGGCACGGTGCTGACCCGGGCCTCGTCGTCGGGGAGGTTCCGCGTGTAGCGCCGGGACCCCCTCAGGAAGAGGCCGTCGTCGTAGTCGATCGTGCGCCGGCGCATGACGCGTGTGAGCGAGACCGGGTCGTCCATCACGATCACGCGGAGGTCGCCCCGGTTCGTGCGCATGACCACGGCGTTGGTCGGCTCCTCGAGGACGGTCTGGATGCTGGTGCGCGTGGAGTAGGTATTCGTCGCGTCGCCCACGCGGTTCTTGACCCGCGCCACGCCCTCCAAGGTCTCGAGGTCGAAGCTGCCCGTGGAGCCGGGGGGGATCTGGAGGTAGGCGGTGCCGTCGGTGAGCAGTATGGTGATGTCCTGCGTCAGGGGTTCGTTGGTGCGGACCTCCACGTTGCCCACGAGGTTCTCGATATCGATCGACCCCTTGGTCCCGACGAGTTCGACGAGCCCGCCGAAGTTGCGGACGCGGGCGCCGTCGCAGCGGGGCGTGCGGATGACGAGAGCGACCTCGTGGTCCTCCTCGGCCCGGGTGGTGTCGGTGCGGATGTGCATCACGCTGCGACCGGGCATCTCTTCGAGATCCGTCTCGAGCGCGATGACGCGCCGGGCGGCGTCTTCCGCCTCGGGGTCGTCCTCGAACCAGGCGCCGTGGGCGTGACCGGTGACCTCGATCGCGTACAGGCTGGGGTCCACGCGGATCTCGACGGAGCCGCGGAAGTTCTCGACATCGAAAGCGATCATCGAGGTGTGGTCCTGGGGCTCGTGCAGCGCCACCTCGCAGGATTCGCTGCCGAAGCTGGCGCACCCAGCGACGAAGCCGGCGGAGAGGAGCACGGGCACGAGGGCGATTGGCGCGATGAGGGTGCTGAGGCGTGGGTGCATCGGTAGTCCGTTATCGGGTCGTCGGGCTCGGGGAGACGTGTGGTACGCCCCGCATGGTGTGAAGATCGGTCGAATCGCTCCTGGACGCTAGCGCGGCGTGAGCAGCCAGACGGCGTATTGCGAGGCGCGGGCCCCCGTCCACATGGGGTCGTCGAGGTCGGCGACGGGCTCGCCCAGCTCATCGGTGATGGCGATGAGTTTGAGGGGAGAATCGTCGATCAACCCGCGCCATTGCGCGCCAGAAAAGGTCCGAAGTGTGTATTGCGTGTCCGCGTGCAGTTCGTGTTTGGGTGTGGTGACCGCGAGATGGCTGAAGACGCGCTCGGTGCGCGAGCCCTCTTCGGGCGGGATGTACTGCACGAGCTGGGTCACACGGCAGGAGCCGCGGGCCCCCGTCCACACGTCCTCGCTGGGCATCTCGACGCCCGGCGCCGAGACGTTCATCCCGATCGCGTAGACGCCGCCCTGCACAAGAGATGCGCGCACGCGATCGAAGTGAGCGAGCAGCTCGTCATCGGTCCGCACGTGCCGCAGCGAGTTGATGAGGCAGAAGGCGAAATGCACGGGGCGTTTGGGGACCGGAAAGTCCGAGAACGACGCGACATCGAGGCGCGCGTCGAGGCCCGCGCGCTCGAACCGGGCCTTGGCGTAGTCGATCATCGGCGGGAGCGCGTCGAAGCCCCGGACCGCGACGCCCCTTTTGGCGGCGATGTAGAGGTAGCGGGCGGTGCCACAGGCGGGCTCGAGCCATCGCATGGGGCCTCGCCAGGAGCAGGTACACCAGCGCATCGCGATGGCTTCGAGCCCGTCCACTTCCGCCGCGGTCCCGGCGCTGTGCAGCACGTCGTACCACGCGGGGAGGCGGTACCAGTCCACAGCGCCCAGATCGATGACCTGCCTTGTGCTCGCAACGGGGGGCATGGTGCGAGGGTAGCGTGGGAGCAGAAAGCGAGATCGAAGATGACGCGATGGATGACGCCCCGATGGACACCGCTGGTGTGTGTCTTGCTCTCGATGACGCCCCTCGTGCGCGCCGAGCCGCTGATCCGTGTGGTGCTCGATCCCGAGCTGGAGATCGACGGAGCGGTCTCCGGGCGGCTGGTGGTGTACCTGCTCAGCGCGAACTCCGCCCTGCACCGGGGCAACAACGCACTGAACGCCCCCTTCTTCCGCGACCCGCAGCCGATGTTCGGCCTCGATATCGAGGGGCTGTCGGCGGGGGACGGCGTGGAGATTACCGACGACGCGACCGGCTTCCCGCACCCGATCTCCGAACTCAGGCCCGGGTACTACCGCGTCGGGGCGGTGCTCGATCGCACGCGGGCCAATAGCAGTTGGCGGAGCGAGCCGGGCAACCTCTACTCGGAGGAGTTCACGCTCGTGGTCCAGCCCGACCAATCGACACCCACGCTGACGGTGGTGCTCGGGAACGTCGTCGAAGACGACGCGTTCCCGGACGAGGGCGGGGTGAAGCTGGTCGAGGCGGGGGGTCTCAGGGCGGCGGTCGTCGAACCGATCGCGTTCGATCCGGGAGCCACGTACCCCACCGTCTACGTCGTCCCCGGTTTCGGCGGCGACCATCGTGCCGCGCTGTGGGACGCGCGTCGGCGTGGTCGCCTCCGCATGGACGACCCCGCGCGCACGCTCCGCGCCCGCGCCTACTTCGTGTTCCTGGACCCAGAAGGCCCCAACGGGCACCACCTCTTCGTGGACTCCGCGAACAACGGCCCGGTCGGCACGGCTCTCATCGAGGAACTGATCCCCGCGATCGAGCGCGCGCACCCCGCGATGCGGACGGGCGGCGCCTCGCGCATCGTTACCGGGCACTCCTCGGGCGGCTGGTCCTCCCTCTGGCTCGGGCTGATGCACCCCGAGACGTTCGGCGCGGTCTGGTCATCGTCGCCGGACCCGGTGGACTTCCGCGCGTTCCAAGGCAGCGACCTCTACGCCGAGAAGAGCGCCTACGAGAAGGAGAGCTCCCCCGTCATCAGCTACCGCCTCAACGGCAAGGACCTGATGACGGTGCGCCAGGAGAACGGCATGGAGGAGGTGATGGGGCCGCGGAACACGTCGGCGCAGCAGTGGGATTCGTGGTTCGCGTGCTTCTGCCCGAAGGGCGACGACGGCGAGCCCGCGGCGCTCTTCGACCCAGTCACCGGCGAGATCGATCGCGGCGTCGCTCGGGCGATGGGCCGGTTCGATATCGGGGCGCTCGTCCGCGCGGACCCGGGGCGGTACCTGCCGCTGTTCCGTGAACGCGTGCGCCTGATCGTCGGCGATGAGGACAACTACTTCCTCAATGAAGCGGTGGCGCTGCTGAGGGATGATCTCCGGCGCCTGTCCGAGGAGCGGGGGGAGCCGGATGCGGGGGCGAAAATCCGCATCGTTCCCGGAGCGGATCACGGCACCGTCGGTCGTTCCGAGGCTCGACGAGCATGGAGCCGCGAGATGTTGGAATACTTGGGCGGGCTCAGCGTGAACCCGGGCCCCTCGGAGGACGCGGCCCGCGAGGGCGATCCCGTCCGCCCGGAACACCCGGTCCGCCCGGTCCCCCAGGGACCTGCATCGCGCGACGGATAAAGCTCGCGTCGGGCGTGCCACGGAAATGGCGCGGGATGTAGGGGTACGACTCGGTCAGAACGTAGTAGTACGTGCCGTCGGGGAACTCGGGCGTGACCCCGGTGCGCCCGTTGCACTCGTCGAGCACGCCCGAACCCTCTTGATAGACCCAGTCGCGTGTGAAGGAGCCGTCGTGCTGCCCGCCGGGGCCGTCGGGGGCACCAGGGCGTTCGCCCTGCTTGAGCTGATAGCTTGAGGTCATCTCGACGAGCGGGCTTTGTGTGTCGGCCGCGTCCTCGTGGCACATGGGGCCATAGATCGGGAATCCGTCGCCCGCCCACCCGAGCAGCGTCATCGCGGGTGCCTCGGCGGCCTCCGACTTCGCGAGCGCTGCGGGGATCGCGTGGTAGTGGTACGCGCCGGTGGGCTGCACGTGGGCGTTGCTCTCATCGAGACCCAGCTCGACGGCACCACCGAGAGCGTCGTAGTTCCAGGACTCTTCGGGGTTGCCCTGTGGCGGGCGACCTCGCACGAGCCCGTTGGCGGACCAGAACTCCGCGGTGCCCGGATCGAAGGGGATGCCGTCGAGCGCGACACCGAAGACGCCGCGCATGGGGCTGATCTCCGGAGCAACCACGGGCTTGAGAGGCACACGCCACTCGTACTGCTGGGCGCTGATGGTGTTCGGGTTGCCCCGGTTGGGGAATGCGCCGGGTGTGTGAGAGGGCACGCCGTTGGAGCGGATGACGCGGTACGCGCCCTCTTCGGTCATGGTCACCTCGGGTTCGGGGAGCTGCGCCGGGGCGGCGTTGTCCGTCGTTCTGTCCGGGCGGGCCGGTTGGGCGACGCCGGCGACACCATCGGTCGTGGGCTGGTCATCGTGCGTGTGCCCGGGGTGGGCGATCGCCGCGGAGGACAGTGCGAGGGCGAGGCTCGATACGAGCATGGCGTTGCGGTGCATGGTGCGGTCCCTTCGGTGTTGCAGCCCGCGTAACGCGTGAATACCCGGTTCATTGCCCCGGGACCGGATCGGGACCGCTAGGCTCGTGGATCGATCGCACACAGGAGCCCCCCATGCGCACGCTTACCCTCGCCCTCTCGCTCACCCTCGCCCCGGCAGCCCTCGTCTCGACGGGCTGCTCCTCCTACCGCGAATCGCGGAACAGCGAATCCTTCGAACAGCGCATCCAGCGCGAGGCGGTGGACGCGCGCACCGCGTTCCGCCAGAAGGACCCGACGATCATCGACTACTTCCAGAACTCCTACGGGTACGCGATGTTCCCGAAGGTGACCAAGGGAGCCGCGGGCATCGGGGCGGCGCACGGGGACGGCGCTGTGTACGAGCAGGGCAAGCTCGTGGGCTACGCGGACGTCACTCAGGTGAACATCGGCTTCCAGTTGGGCGGGCAGAGCTTCAGCCAGGTGATCTTTTTCCAGGACGAGCGGGCGTTGACCAAGTTCAAGCGCGGCACGCTCGAGTTCAGCGCCAACGCGAGCGCCGTCGCCGTCGAGTCCGGCGTCGCCGCCTCCAATGACTACTCGGACGGCGTCGCGGTCTTCAGCATGATCCGGGGCGGTCTGATGTACGAGGCCTCCATCGGCGGGCAGAATTTCGACTACCGACCCGCGAATTGAGTTCTGCGAACTCGGATCCGGCGTTAGTCTTCGGGCTGATGACAAACGCCACTGCCTGAATCCGGACCCCCTCGCGCTGAACCCTTGGTTCCGCTCCCGACGCCCCATTGTCAATGCCCCGGGGCGCGGTGGCTGCGCGTGGCATGTCCGGTCCTGATCGACCCTCGGGCAACGATCCGGTACGACCCACGCCGCGTGAATTCACCGCGATGGCCCCGAAGCGGGCCACGCTGGTGCGCTCCCCGGCATTTCAGGCGATCCCTTCCACATGAGCAACCGATCACGCCGGCACGAGGCCGGTGACTTCACCTGTATCCGCTGCAAACAACCCGTCCCCTCCGGCTCCTACGGCACCAAGCACCGCAACCACTGCCCGCTGTGCCTGTGGTCGCGTCACGTCGATGACCAGACGGGCGACCGGCGGTGCGCGTGCCGCCAGCCGATGAGGCCGGTGGGCATCGAGGTGCGCCAGAGCGGCGAGTGGGCGATCATCCACCGCTGCTGCGGGTGCGACACCATGCGCACGAACCGCGTCGCGGGCGATGACGCCGAGCTGGTGCTGCTGGCGCTCGCGTTGCGCCCGGTGCAGTCGGCGCCCTTCCCCTTCGACGCGTATTTGCGTGAGTAACGGCGCTGCCCGCACACGAGAGGCTCTACGCTGGGTGGTATGCCCGACACCGAGCCACAATCCGGCGGCGAGTACGGCTCCGACAGCGTGGACGTGCAGCGTCTGGACGCGCTGGTGGAGGCGGAGGCCTCGGCGAAGGACATCGCGCCGGCGGTCTCGGAGCTGTTGCCAGCGGACGCGGCCGACCGCATCGAGGGCTTCGAGCCCGAGGCGCAGGCGGAGGTGGTCCACCACATGGAGCAGGAGAGCGCCGCCGATGCGCTCTCGCACATGGCACTGCCCTTGGCGGCCAGCGTGCTCAACGACCTCCCCGCGCGCGAGGCGGGCGAGTTGCTGGCGATGATGGAGACCGACGACGCGGTGGACCTGCTCCAGCATTTCGATGAGAGGACGCGCGCGGGCATCATCGAGACGCTGCACCCGAAGCTCGCGGCGACCCTCGGCAAGCTCGCCCTCTTCGGGCCCGAGACCGCCGGCGGGATCATGACCACGAAGATCGGCGTGGTCCGGTCCTCTATGCGCATCGGGCAGGCGATCGACTGGCTCAAGCTCCATGAGATCCACGACGCGCAGAACGAGTTGTACGTTGTGGATGACCAGAAACGGCTCGTGGGCACCATCTCGCTCCGGCGTCTGCTGGTGCTCGATGACGAGAAGGACCTCGAGAGCCACATCGATCGGGACTTCGACTCGGTGGGTACGGGCATGGACCGCGAAGAGGTGGCCCGCGTCTTCGAGCGGTACGACCTGTTGACGCTGCCGATCGTCGATGAGCACGGGCGCGTCCTCGGGATGATCACCATCGACGATGTCGTGGACATCATCGCCGCCGAGGCGACGGAGGACGCCTTCAGGCAGGTCGGTGCGGGCGATTCGGAAGCCGTCTACTCCCCGATCATCGAGAAGATCAGAGGCCGCGGCCCCTGGCTGCTCGGGAATCTCCTCATGGCCCAGGTGGGCTCTGTGGTGCTGCTCTTCTTCACGGACCTCATCGCCCTGATCCCTGCGGTCGCGGTCGTGTACCCCATCATCGCGAACCAATCGGGCAACTCGGGGCAGCAGTCGATGGCGATCACGCTCCGCGGCCTCGTGCTGGGCGAGATCCGCCCGGAGCGCGTGTGGCCCCTGCTGCGGCGCGAGGTGCTCTTCGGGCTGATCGCGGGGGCTGTGGTGGGCGTGGTCTTCGCGCTTGGCGCGGCGCTGGTGGGGCCACAGGTGATCAGCGGACCCGTCGCCCAGGGCGGCTCGATGGGCTGGTTCTGGTTCGGCGGGGCGTGCGGGCTGGCGATGGCGATCGCGATGACACTCGGGTGCCTCGCGGGGACCGCGATGCCGCTGGGCATGCAGAAGCTGGGCGTGGACCCCGCGACGGCGGCGTCGATCTTCGTGACGATGGTCACCGACGCCATCAGTTATGGGGTCTTCCTCACGCTGATCGTGCTCGCCAAACCCCTGCTGTTGGGGTGACGGGCGGGCGGTGCCTTGACGTGGCCCGCAGAAGGCGGGAGGATCACCCTCCCCCCGATAGGCACCCGGAACTGACCGGGAACTCGCCCGGGCTTGGGGGCGTATCGGCGACCCCGCTCCGGCGTGTCGTGGTGGCACACCGACGGACCGCGCTTTCAGACCGTCTTCAGACGCGAGGCAGAGGAATTCATGGCAAACCGCAGCGGCATGGGCCCCGGGCTCGCGATCACGATCGGCCTTCTCTCCGTTACCACCCTCGCGTTCTTCGTGACCACGGTGATCTACGTCGCCGATGCGCGGAAGCAGGAGGGCTTCAAGCAGGACGCCGACACTGCGCTCGCTGAGGCACTCGGCGGCGCGGGACGCGACGCGAACTGGGAGACGCTCAGCCAGAAGGCTAAGAAGGCTGGCAACCAGGGCGTGGTCCCCTACCTCAGCCAGCAGAACCGCGACCTGATCAACATCATCGGCGGCTCCCCGAGCCGGGATGATGCCCAGAGCCTCAAGGCCTCGGTGGACCAGCAGACGGACTCGGGGCAGGACCTGCTCCAGCTCGTCGCTTCGCTGGAGGCCCAGGTCCTCGCTGCCGAATCGGCGCAGCAGGGCGCGGTCGCGGCCCAGAAGGCCGCCGAGGGCGATCGCGAGAACGCGTTCGCGCGTCTCGAGACCGTCCGCGAGGACTCCGAGGAGACGCGCCGCCGCCTGACGAGCGAGATCGACACGCTGAGCGCGGAGGTCGAGGTGTACCGCACCAACGTGGAGTCCACGACCGAGAACGTCGTCGCACAGCTCGCCGACGCGAAGCAGGAGTACGACCAGAGCGTCACCGAGCTCAACGGCGAGCTGCGCACCGCCAACGACCAGATCGCCCAGCTCTCGGACCAGGTCCGTCGTCTGACGGGCGAGACGCGGGACGATCGGTTGTCGCCGCAGGACGAGGAATCGCTCGTGGACGGGCTCGTGGTCAACATCAACCCGGGCCAGAACGAGGTCTACATCGACAAGGGACGCACCGACCGCGTGGTGCTCGGCATGACCTTCGAGGTCTACGGGCGTGGCACCTCCATCCGCCCCAACGAGCAGGGCGAGTTCCCCCGCGGCAAGGCGACTGTTGAGGTCATCCGCATCGAACACGACAGCGCCATCGCCCGCACGCTGACCTCGGTTCGCGGCAACCCCATCCTGCCGGGAGACCGGCTGGTGAACGCGGTGTGGGACCCCAACAAGGAGTACCGCTTCGTGGTCTTCGGGAACTTTGATTCCAACCTCGACGGTTTCGCGACCCCCTCCGAGAAGGGTGAGATCGAGGCGATCATCGCGGAGTGGGGCGGCATTATCGAGGACGAGCTCACCGGACGCACCGACTTCGTCGTGCTGGGCGAGCGCCCGATCCTTCCCCCCGAGCCCCGCGCCGATGACCCCTTCGCGGTCGTCGATCTGTACCTCCAGAAGCGAGACATCGTCGAGCGCTACAACGAACTCTTCGAGATGGCGGGGCAGCGATCCATCCCCGTGCTGAACCAGAACCGCCTCTTCACGCTCACAGGCCTGGACAACCGTCCCGAGTGATACGGGCCGAGTGAACCGGCCCGATCAAGCCGGGCCTCGGACGCGCCACACACCATGCCACCTACCGGGCAGCGAAAGCGGAAGAAGCGCCGTCTGCCAGCGTGGACACACGGCGCGCCGTACGCCGGCGTGCGCACGCTGTCGGCGCTCGCGAACCTCGCGGGCGTCGAGCGCTCGATGGGCGCGATGCGCCGCGTCGGGCACGCCTTCGGCAACCTGCCCAGCAACCGCGAACGGCTCGAGCGGGCGGTCTCCAACATCCGCTGGTGCTTCCCGGAACTCGATGACGTGGCGTGCGAGGACCTCGCGCTCGGCGCGTACCGCCACCTCTTCACGCTCGCGGCGGAGGTCTGCTGCACGCCCAAGCTGATCACCCCCGACTCGGTGCTGGAGCACGTCGAGTTCGTGGACGTGGACGATGCGCTGCGTGCGCTGCGGTCTGGTAGGCCCAGCATTCTCGTGACAGGACACTGCGGCAACTGGGAACTGATGGGCGCGGCGCTCGCGAGCGTCGGCATCCCGGTCCACGCGCTCTACCGCCCGCTCGACATGAAGCCCCTGGACAACTGGGTGCAGCGCGTGCGCCGCGAACAGGGCATCGAACTCGTGGACAAATTCGGCGCCTCCGAGCGGCTGCCCGGCATCCTGGACGACGGCTTCTCGGTGGGTTTCATCGCGGACCAGAACGCGGGCGACAAGGGGCTCTTCGTGCCCTTCTTCGACCGGCTCGCCAGCGCGTACAAGACCATCGGCGTGCTGGCGATGCAGTACGACGCGCCGGTGATCTGCGGGCACGCCCAGCGGCTGCCGGGCGACGACCCGGAGCATCCGCGGTTCCGGTACCGCGTGCGGACGGTGGACATCATCACGCCCGAGGATTGGGCGGGCCAGGACGACCCGGTTTTCTACATCACCGCCCGGTACCGGCGGGCGATCGAGCAGATGGTGCGCGAAGCGCCGCAGCAGTACCTCTGGATGCACCGCTACTGGAAGAGCCGCCCGCGCCACGAGCGGATGGGCAAGCCCTTCCCCGATCGCCTGCGCGACAAGATCGCGGCCCTCCCCTGGATGACCGACGAGCACGCGACCCGGATCGCCGAGCGCTCGGAGATTGACGGGGCGGCGTGGCGACAGAAGCACGGGGTTCGGGCCTAGCGGCTGGACCCCCGGGGCGGGCAGGCCGATATGGTGGGGCCATGCCAAGCCTCGACTACCACACCGCCGGCGAATCCCACGGCCCCGCGCTCATCTCCCTCGTGCAGGGCGTGCCCGCGGGCGTCGAGATCGATATCGACCTGATCAACACCGAGATGCGCCGGCGCCAGGGCGGGTACGGACGGGGCGGTCGCCAGCGCATCGAGACGGACACGGTGGAGTTCTTGTCGGGCGTCCGCCTGGGGCGCGCCATCGGCTCGCCCATCGCGATGAAGATCGACAACAAGGATTCGCGCCTTGATGATCTGGAGCGCACGCCGCCGGTCCACCGCCCGCGCCCCGGGCACGCGGACCTCTCGGGCTCGATCAAGTGGCTGACGAACGACTGCCGGGAGACGCTGGAGCGTGCGAGCGCCCGCGAGACCGCGGCCCGCGTCGCCGCCGGTGCGTTGGCGAAGTGCATCCTGAAACACGTGGGCATCGAGGTCTTCGGCTTCGTGCGCTCGATCCGGGATGTGGCGTGCGCGGTGGAGGTGACGCCCGGGCGTCACGCGGAGCTGCTCGAGGCGCGCAACAACAGCGATGTCTACACCCTCGACGAACAGAGCGGCGACGGCATGCGCGAGCGCATCCGCGAGGCGAAGGTGGAGAAGGACACGGCGGGCGGCGTCGTGGAGGCGCACGTCTTTGGCTGCCCCATCGGGCTCGGCTCCTCGACGGACGGGCGTCTGCGCCTGGACGCGAAGATCGCCTACGCGGTGATGAGCATCCAGGCCTTCAAGGGCGTGGAGATCGGTCTGGGCATGGAGGCGGCACGCCGCCCGGGCTCGCAGGTCCACGACCCGATCGAGTTTGACGCGAGCCAGAAGCACACGCCCAGCCTCGGTTACACGCGCCCGAGCAACAACGCGGGCGGGCTCGAGGGCGGGATGACCAACGGCATGCCCGTTGTCGTGAAGGGTGCGATGAAGCCGATCAGCACGCTGCTGCGAGGCCTGCCCAGCGTGAACCTGCGCACGAACAAGCCCGAGCACTCGGATTATGAGCGTTCGGACGTGTGCGCCGTGAGTGCCGCGAGCGTGGTGATGGAGAACGCGGTGGCCTTCGAGATCGCGCGGGCGCTGCTCGAGAAATTCCCGGGCGATAGCGTGACCGAACTGGAGGGCGCGTACGACGCGTACCTGCGCACCGCTCGCACGCTGCCGGATTTGGACGAGGGCATCGCGATCGCGTGAGCGGCGTTGGCGTGGTATCGGAACCCTTTCTGTGAAAAGTGCTTGCGTTTTGCTGCGCATCGTTCACACTCAGCCTTGGAGGAGCCGCGTCTGCGCGCGGCTGTCCCGTTGGGGAGAACGGGACGGACACGTCACAACCTGTGGAGACGCCCATCCGGGGGCGTCCGTTGTTCCTGAATCCTGAATCAGAGAGAGATCATCATGCATCGCACTGCCTCCACTGTCGTCCTTCTGTCTGTCGCTGCGCTCGCCTCGAACGCCGTGGCCCAGGGGCCGCTGTTCCTGTCGCTCGCGGACAACGTTGACAACAACCTGCCGGGCTTCGGGCCGTTCACGGATGAGGATGTCGTTTGCACATCCCTCGACGGCACGACCGCGTCCCTGGAATTCGGCATCGGGCTTGGCGATCTTGACGCTGCGCACCGGCTGCCCAACGGCAACTGGCTCGTCTCCTCGCTCTTCAATGGCGAGTTCGGCGGTACGACCTTTGACGACGGTGATCTCGTCGAGATCAACCCGACGAACGGAACCTTTGTGAGCACCATCATCACCGATAGCATCTGGGACAACGCGGGTGCCGACATCAGTGGTGTGTCTGTGCTCCCCAACGGCAACTACCTGCTCTCCCTGCTCACCGACAACGCCTTCGGTGGCACGGCGTTCACCGACGGTGACGTGATCGAATACAACGCGACCGCGGGTACCGCGTCGCTCTTCCTCGCCGAGGCGACCATCTTCGACGACGGCGACGCCGACGTGTACGGCATCCACCACTTCGCAGACGGCACCCTGCTGCTCAGCGCGAGCACCGACGAGGTCGTCAGCGGCACGCTGTTCCGCGATGGAGACGCCTTCCTGTACAACCCCGCGGACGACTCGGCGACGCTCGTCTTCAGTGAAGACCTGTTCTCGAGCTCCGGCTTGAACTCGTGGGACATCGACGCGCTGTACTTCGAGGGCGCGATCCCCACGCCCGGTGGCGTGGCGTTGCTCGGCCTCGCCGGTCTCGCGGGCCTTCGTCGCCGTCGCGCCTGAATGGCTGCCTACCGTATCTGGTACCTCGTTGCCGCACGAACACCACTGATTCCCGGGAGCGTTTTCATGTTTCGCATCTCTATCTTTGTTTCTTGCCTTGCGCTGACCGCCGGTGCCTCTCTCGGTGCCGACGAGATCGTCGAGTCCGTACCGGGCCCGACGTTCCAGTACGGCCCCTCCGTCAACGCGCAGCAGGTGACGTTCACCACCGCGATGGCGATCACCGGCGTCGGGCTCACCGGCGACTGGTCCTCCATCTCGGGCGACCTGAGCGGCGGGAGCTATCCCTGGCCCCTCGATCTGCAGGTCAACCTCACCACGCCCGAAAGCGAGGAGGCGGTGTGGCAGGCGCCCTTCACGGGTGACGTCTCGATCGGAGACTTCCCGATCAACGACGGCTCGGGCCCGCTGCTGTCGGGTGAGTCGGCCCCGGGGGTGTACACGTTCGGCTTCTTCGACACGATCAACCAGCCCAACGCGCTCTCGGAGATCGCCAACCCTGTGTACCACGCGATGACGACGGTCCCCGACGTCACCTACACGTACACCGCGACGCCGGACCCCAAGCAGGTCTGGGACCGTCCCTTCTTTCTGGGCGGCGTCTCGGGTCTGGGTCCGACGCGCTACCACGTCTTGGAGTTCAGCGTGGACACCGCGGGGCGGTACGACTTCACGTCGATCCTCTCCACCGGCGGCAACCACATCTCGTTCATCTACAAGGGAACGTTCGACGACGCGCTGCCGTTGGAGAACATCTTCGACTATGGGCTGGGCAACGGGTTCGGGGCGTTCGGGCAGCCGCAGGGCGAGTCGGGGTTCTCCACGCTGCTCTTCCCGGGCGAGACGTACTACTGGGTCACGAGCACGTGGCAGAGTTCGTCGCCGCTGGTGGACTCGGCGAACACGATCGTCGGGCCGGGTGTGGTCACGGAAGTGCCCGATTTCTGCCTCTCGGATTTCGACAAGGATGGCGACGTGGACTTGGGTGACTTCGGCGTCTTCGGCGCTGCCTTCAACAGCACGACGGGCGACGCGAACTACGACGCCAGGGCCGACTTCGACAACGATGGCGACGTGGACCTGGGCGATTTCGGCTTCTTCGGATCGCAGTTCGGCCTTGCAGAGTGTGCGGTCTGATCGGGCCGGGCTCGTGACGTCCCGACAAGGGCGTATCCGAACGACATCCTGATTCAGCACGATCCGCGTGGCACCGATGCCACGCGGATTTTTCGTTCGAGGGTGTGATGCTGTTGCCCACCATCGGGCTCATCGAGGCCGGATGCAGCACGCGGACGCGGGACTGCTGTGGGAGCGACACGCGAGGGAAAGGGGGGCACCGGGGGCGGTGGCAGAGCGGGTCGGCGAGACCTTCTGTCGGACCCGCGGGGCGGGCCCCGGTCGCCCGGTCCCGGCTACACTCTCCACCCTATGGACGCGATCCTCGACAGCATCTTCCCGCTCTCGCCCCAGTTCTTCGTGGGGGCCCTCACCGCGGTTGTGATGGTCCACCTGATCCTCGGGACGATCCCGCTGCTCATCTACTTCGAGCGCAAGATCTCGGCGTACATCCAGGACCGCATGGGCCCCAACCGCGTCGGCTTCGACCTCGGGCTGCCCGTCCTGCAGAAGCTCTTCCGGGGCTTCGGGTTCTGGGGGCTCGGGCAGTCTCTTGCAGACGGCCTGAAGTTCATCCTCAAAGAGGACTACATGCCCAAGGGTGCCGACAGGGCGCTCTTCACGCTCGCGCCGGCCCTCGCGGTCGTCCCCGCCTTCATCGGTTGGGCGATCATCCCCTGGGGCGGCGAGTTTCTGCTCCCCACCATCGAGTTCTTCGGGCGCGAGTGGGTGTCGGGCGGGTACGCCTCGGTGATGGTCGCGGACATCAACGTCGGCTTCATCTACCTGCTCGCGATCGCCTCGCTGGGCATCTACGGCATCACGCTGGGCGGCTGGGCCTCCAACAACAAGTACTCCTTCCTGGGCGGGCTCCGCGCCTCGGCGGGCATGATCTCGTACGAGATCCCCATGGGCATGACCATCCTCGCGACGCTGCTGCTCGTCGGCAGCTTCGCCCCCTCGGTGATCGTGGAGGACCAGGTCCGCAACGGCTGGTTCATCCTCGCCCAGCCCATCGCGGCGGTCGTCTTCTTCGCCTGCATCCTCGCGGAGGCCAACCGTGCCCCCTTCGATAACGCCGAGGCCGAGCAGGAGCTCGTCGGCGGCTACCACACCGAGTATTCGGCGATGCGCTTCGCGCTCTTCTTCCTCGCTGAGTACGCCCACATGATGACCTCGAGCGCGTTCTTCACGCTGCTCTTCCTGGGCGGCTACCACGTCCCCTTCATCGAGCTCACGAGCCCGGAGGCGACCGGCTTCCTCGCGGTCTTCGTGAAGATCAACGTCTTCTTCATCAAGGTGGTCGGGCTGGTCTGCTTCATGATGGTGATCCGCTGGACCGTGCCGCGTATCCGGTACGACCAGGTGCTGAAGCTGTGCTGGTCCTCGTTGATCCCGCTGTCGCTGGTGCTCGTGGTCGCGACGTCGATCATGCTGAAGCTCGGGGCGACCGAGTGGTGGCAGATGGCGCTGATGAACCTCGTGCTACTCATCGCGTTGGTCCCCACCGCGACGCTGCTCTTCAACTCGAAGACCGTGAACAAGAAGCTGCCGATGGCCGGCTCGCGCTTCAGCCCGCTCCGCGAGCAGGACGTGTCCACGGCGCCGGTGTCGCGCACGGCGCTCGACGACGACAACCCCTTCAACAAGGCCGCACGCCCGGTATGACCGACGCGGTGCGCCTGCTCGCGATCGACCCGGGCGACAAGCGCACGGGTCTGGCGGCGGGCGACACGATCTCGCGCCTCGTCACGCCGATCGGCGTGGTCGAACTGCCGATGGCAACGGGTGATAGGGGCGAACCGCTGATCAAGAAGCTCGGAGATCTCGCGCGCGAGCACGAGGCCGCGGCCCTCGTCGTGGGGCTCCCGTTGAATATGGACGGCACGGAGGGCCCGAGGGCCAAGCTCGTGCGCGCGTTCGCGGAGCGCGTGGGCGCCTCCTGTGGGGTGCCGATCGTCTATCAGGATGAGCGGCTCACCTCCATGGACGCGGATTGGCAGATGGCCCGCAGCGGCCTCACGCACAAGGGCAAAAAGAAGCGCCGGGACGCGCTGGCGGCCGCCGCCATCTTGAGGGACTACATCGCCTCCCTCGATCGTTGATCCCGTTGAATGAACGCCGATGCCCGTTCGGGCGCTGTACAGCAGCGTCTGATCTCTCAATCGGTACGAAGCTGTGGCGGGCAGGGGCCCGGTGCCCGAAGATGCCCGTACACGGAGGCCTTGCATGGATCGTCGAATCTGCGGAGCGTTGTCACTCGTCTGCACGGTGGGCCTGGCCCTCGCCCCGGCGCCGCCCGCGCTGGGCCAGGGCGCTGTGGCATCACCCGCGCCGGCTGCGGAGCGCTTCGCGGACGTGAACGAATTCCTCGACGCGCTGGAAGCCTCCGAAGAGAACCTGCGCGCGTTGTGGTGCCAGGTGCAGTACGACCGCCGGTTCGTGCTGCAGGGCGACCGGCAGATCCGTCTCGGCACGCTCCTGTTCGAACGCACCCCGAGTGAGACTGAGGGCGAGCCCGCCTCGCGCGCGTTCGAGGTGGACTTCACCCATCTCATCCTGGGCATTGAAGACGCCGAGTGGCGCGACGATCGCCAGTCGTGGACCTTCAAGGACCGCTGGCTCGTCGAGCGCCGGTACGACGAGAAGGTGTACGTGAAGCGCGAGCTCGCGCCCGAGGGCAAGAGCATCGACCCGCTGCGCCTCGGCCAGGGCCCCATGCCGCTGCCGATCGGTCAGCGGAAGGACGACATCCTGGCGCGGTACACGCCCAGCCTGGTGCAGGCGTCCGAAGGCTTCGACCCCGAGGACACCACCGACGACAAGTACGCCGAGTACGCCCAGGACGCGGTGCAGCTCAGGCTGGTGCCGCGGGCGGACGTCGCGGACGCCGACGATAAGTTCCGCGAGATCCGTCTGTGGTACCGCGTGGAGACCGACGGCGGTCTGCTCCCGGTGCTTGCACGCACCGTGGACCGCTCCAGAGACATCGTTTTCGTGCAGCTCGTGGGCGTGCAGCGCGCGAACGCCTTGCCCGAGGGCAA
>JAJDDE010000173.1 GCA_029260475.1 Phycisphaerales bacterium
AGGTCCTCGTCGCGCATGAGTTCGAGCAGGCGGCGCACGAGCCCGGTGCTCGCGAGCCGCGTGAAGAGATCGGGGAGCGTGAGGGCGTTGAGGTCCTCGAGGGTCGCGGTCATGCCGAGGCGCCCGAGCGCAGCTTGCTGAGGGCGCCGGTGGTGGAACGCCCCTCAAGGAGATCGACGAGCTCTACGCGCCCGCCGTAAGACTCGACGAAGGCGCCGCCGACGACGTCCTTCTTCTCGTAGTCAGCGCCCTTGACCAGCACCTCGGGGCGCAGCGCCTCGATCACGCGCTCGGGGGTGTCCTCGTCGAAGACCACGATCAGGCTCACCGACATGAGCTCGCTGAGCACCTCGACCCGGTCACCGATGGCGTGGACGGGTCGCTCGGGGCCCTTGAGGCGCGCCACCGAATCGTCCGAGTTCAGGCCGACCACGAGCACATCGCCCAACGCGGCGCACTTGCGCAGCAGCGACACGTGCCCCGCGTGCAGCAGATCGAAGCAGCCGTTGGTGAAGACCACGCTCCGCCCCTCGCGCCGCGCGGCGGCCACCTCCACGCGTGCCTCATCGAGCGTGCGATGCTTGGCGGTGGGGGGGCGTCCCTGCGTGAGGATGGACTGGTACACACGCTCGAAGGGCATCGGGCGGACGCCGAAGACCTCGACCTCCAGCCCGGCTGCGGCGTTCGCGAAGACCGTCGCGTCGTGCCAATCAAGGCCGTTGGCGCGACCGGCGCAGAGGGCGGCGAGGACCATGTCGCCGGCGCCCGTGACGTCGTACACCTGCCTCGCGACCGTTGGCACGCGCCGCTCGCCCGTGTCGTCGAGCAGCCAGGCGCCTTCCTTATCGAGGGTGAGGATGACCGCTTCGCAGGAGAGTTTCTCGCGGAGCGTGCGCGCCATCCATGGCGCTCGCTGCTCGGGGGCGATGTCGTGGTCGGCGACTTTGGTCGCGCGTTCCGCCTCGGTTCTGTTGGGGGTCACCGCGCTGCAGCCGGCGTACTTGGCGTATTCGGCGTTCGCCGCAGGGTCCACGAGCACCGGCACGCCCGCCTCTAGCGCCGCCTCGATCACCGCCCGGCAGACCGCGTCGGAGCAGACGCCCTTGCCGTAATCCTCGATCGCGACCACGTCTGCCCACGACATCGCTTCGCGTGCGCGCGTGGTGAGCTCGTCGATCGCGCTCCGCGAGATCGGGTCGCGTGATTCGAAGTCCACGCGGAACATCTTCTGCGGGTGCCGGTGCTGCGCGAGGCCCACGAGGTTGCGTTTGACGGTCGTTGGTCGCCCGGGGTCGGCGACGATGCCCGAGGCGTCAACGCCCTCGCGCTCGAGCAGGTCCTTGAGCAGGTGCCCGTCGTGGTCGTCGCCGATCACGCCGAGCGCCCGGACCTCGCCGTGCAGGGCGCGGATGTCGAGACACACGTTCGCGGCACCGCCCGCCATCTCCTCGGTCGTGCGCACGTGGAGGATGGGCACGGGCGCGTCGGCGGTCAGACGCTCGGCGTCGCCCGCGACGAGCTGGTCGAGCATGAAGTCGCCCACCACGAGAACGCGGAAGGGCCGCCACGATGCGAGTGTGTCGAGCAGGGGCATAGCCGGTGACGATAGCACCGCGAAGCCTGCTCAGCCCAAGACCCGATCGAGCGCCCCGCTGAGCGCCGTGAGGCCCTCATCGTCGATCGTCAGCGTCAAGGCGGGGCGGACGAACCGCAGTGGCGTGCGGGCGTGCTGGCGGAGTTTGACCCAGTCCTTTCCCGTCGTGATCACCAGCCCGTCGCACGCGAGGGCGGCGTGCTCCAGTTTGTGGGTTTCCGATGCGGACCAGTCGTGGTGATCGGGGCGGATGACCACGTCCTCGATCACGCAGCCTGCGCGCTCACATTGGACGACGAAGGCGGAGGGGTGCCCGATGGCGCACGCGATGATCACGCTCCGCTGGGTCAACTCGCTCGGGTCCACCACCGAATCGTCCCCCCGCGTCAGCCCGGTCCAGGCGTGTGTAGCCTTCGCGAGAGGCAGTTCGTAACGGGCGAGGTGGCCTTCGAGGCGTGCGGTCGATGCGAGGTCAGATCGGGTCAGCACGATCATGCTCGCGCGGTGCAGCGCGTCCACCGGCTCGCGCAGCCAGCCCGCGGGCAGGCAGCGGTCTTCGAAGGGCGATCGGGTGGCATCGATGAGCACGATGTCGAGATCGCGTGCCACGTAGCGGTGTTGGAAGCCGTCGTCGAGCACGACGCAATCGATCGCGTTGTTCGTGCGCAGGTGCTCGGGGATGCCCGCGGTGCGATCGGGCTGCGCCACGATCGGGACGTCGCCCAGCGCGTCGTGGTACTCGGCCTCCTCATCGCTGCGCTCACCCGGGTTCGCCTTGTACCCACGCATCGCGATCGCCGGGGTGCGCCCGCGTGCACGGAGCATCTCGACGAGCGTGCGCACCATCGGGGTCTTGCCGGTGCCGCCGACGGAGAGGTTGCCGACGCTGATCACCGGGACGTCGAAGCGGGTGACGCCCTGTTCGCGGTCGAAGGCGCGGTTCCGCTTCGCGACGACGGCGCGGTACAGCGGCTCGAAGAGACAACCAACGATGGGGAGGGGGGGGCGACGGCGCGCGTCACTCGACGGGGATGTCAACGCTCTCGGCGTCAAGACGCACACCCAGCTCGATGAGCTCTTCGCGCAGCGTCTTGGTGACCTTGCGCACCTGCGAGATCGCCTTGCGTCGGAGCACCGCGGTGTACAGCGCATCGGTCATCGCGAGCAGCACGCTGACCGAGACGATCATCATGATCGCCATCCACGTGAGCGCCCACTCGCGAGGCGACTCTTCGGTGGTGAACCAGCACATGCCCGCGTATCCCAGGCAGGTCATCAGCATGAACAGCACGCCGTTGGCGCTGCGGATGCGCTTGCGGAGCGCCGGCTGATCGCAGTCCTGTAACGCGAGGATGTGCCCCGCGAGGAGGATGAGCATCATCGCTGCCAATGGGATTCCGATAAGCGGGCTGAGCATCTGGACGTCCGTGGGTAGGCCATGTCGTTGTACAACAGGGAGTTACGTCAGTATACACGGATCCCCTCCAGACCCAAGACCCTTTTTAGACGAAGCATGGGCAACCCCATGATGGTGGTGGTATCGCCCTCCCAGGCCAGATCCCAGCCCGCAAGTAAGCGTTCACTGTAGTTATATCCGCCCGCTTTTCCCTTCCAGGCACCTGACGCGACGTAGGACTCGATCTCCTCTTCGGGGATCTCGCCGACCCGCACGCAGGTGGTGTCCACGAAGACGCGTCGGTGGCGCTGCCCGAGCAGAGCGACTCCGGACGCGACGGTGTGCCGGTTGCCCGAGAGGCGCGTGATGATCGAACGGGCGGCGTCTTCATCGGGCGGCTGACCGATGATCAGGTCTCGGCTGATGACCACGGTGTCTGAACCGAGCACCAGCGAACGCGCCTGCTGTTCTGGTGTGAGCCCGTCGAAGACGTTGCGGGCCTTGAGGTTGGCGAGCGCCGCGACCCAGTCGAGGGCTTTGGAGGCGTCGGGCGGCACGAGCTCACCATCGTCGATGGTGGGGGGCACCACGCGCGGCGAGAATCCCGCCTCTTCGAGGAGCAGTTTCCTGCGGGGCGAGCTGCTCGCGAGCACGAGTTGGAGCGGAGCGTTGTCGGTCATCGCGGGCTCGTGTGCTCGGTGCGGACGCGCTCGAGGCACGCCTGGATGACGTCGCCCGTGACGATCGCTTCCATCGTGGCGCGCCCTGCGCGCTCGTCCTTGTGTGTCGCGTTCTCGGGCGGTGCCGCGGCCTGCAGCACGTCATCTTCGCGCTGATAGGGACCGACACGCTCGATGTGCGTGGGGCCGAAGAGGGCGACGAGAGGGCGATCGAAACCGACCGCCATGTGGAGCGGCGCGGAGTCGTTCGCGACGACGAGCGCCGCGCGCTGGATGAGCGCCATCAGTTCGCCGACGCTGGTTTTCCCGACGAGATCGACGAGCCGGTCATCGGTTCGCGCCCGCGAGATGAGGCTGTTGCACTGGTCGGTCTCGGAAGCGGAGGCGACGATCGCGACTCGCTCGGTGTCGGTGTGAGCGAGCAGGGCATCGATGACCGCTCCGAAGCGATCCTCGGGCCAACGCTTGCCCGCCCAACGGCTGGTCGGTGCGATGACGGCGTAGCGCTCCGTGCGCACGAGGGCGGCTGCGCTGGATCGGTCCTCTTGGGACGTGTACAGACGCATGTCGCAGACCGGCTCGATGCCCGCCCCTTCGAGCAGCGCGAGCATGCGGTCCACGCTGTGGGTGATCCCGGGGTCGATGCTTATCCGCTGGTTCACGCCCAGCCAGCCCAGCTCGCGGGCGTGGGCGAAACCGATCCGGCGCTTCGCGCCCGTGAGAAAGGCGAAGAAGCCCGATCGCCCGAGGCCCTGGGCATCGATCACGAGGTCGTACCCGGGCGACTTCAGGGACGCGACGAGGCCTCGGAACGTCTGGCGACCCGAGCGGCGGAGCAGCCAGTTCTTGCCCAGGGCGGACCGCGGGAACGGGATGGCGTGCCGGAGGTCGGGGTGGTGACGGATCGCGTCGGTAAAGGATTCGTGGACCAGCCAATCGATGGCTGCATCGGGATAGGCCTTGCGCAGGCTGGTGAGCAGGGGCACGGTTCGGCAGACGTCTCCCAGGGCGCTGGGGCGGATGAGCAGGATGGATCGGGGGGTGTCCACGAAGCCCCGACTGTAGCCGCTGCGGGCTGGTTTCCGGCAACGTGAACCCGTGATCGGGGTAGTACGTACGGGTTCTGTACGCAACTACACGGAATCATCGCGTTGGCATCCCAAGAACAGAAGCGGCAGGAGCGGTATCGTCGATCTCCGACGCGGCTCTGCGACTCTTTCACGCACACACACCAAGGAGGACGACGTGTCCACATTCAGCAAGACAAGGCCCAAGGCGCTGCCCCTTCTCGTCGGCACGACGATGGCGCTCGCGACGCTCTCCCCGGCACTCGCGCAGGCGGAGGACGACAAGGTCCTGATGGGGTTCTCCCACGCCGGCTTCGACGCGCTCTTCGATGACGCGAACGACCGCGGCCTCAAGCAGGCGATCGAGATGGTCATGCCCCGGTTCATGGAGCTGCGCAACAGCGAAGCGCCCTTCGCGCGGGACCTGCAGCAGGTGCCCGTCGAGATGCTTCAGGCGGTGAGCGACATGATCGGTGCGCCGATGCACTTGGTCGTGACCGGCAGCACCGACGCGGACCCGGACACCGGCGCCCCCGTCTTCCACGCGTTGATCAGCTTCGACATGGACAAGGAACAGGCCGACCGCATGCACCAGACGGTGCAGCAGTTCACGCAGATGGCGGGGCAGGGCGGCCCCGAGTTCGTGGAGTCCGAGCGCTACCTGGGCATGATGGAGACGTTCACGCCGATGGGCCCGATCAGCTTCGGGCCCCGTCAGGCCAACGACGGCTGGCGGTATGAGATCCTCTTCGGCCCCGACAACAAGCCGGACATGATGCGCGGCATGCTCCCCGTGGCACCGCGCGGCGTCACGCAGCTCGCGTCGGGCGTCGTGGACCTCGAGGCGCTCACGCCGCTGACGAGCATGGGCACAGGCTTCCTCGCGATGGCCTCGCCCCAGGGCGCGCAGGCTGCCGAGCACATGCGCGAGTCGGGCCTGCTGGGCGAAGGCGCCATGAAGTTCGAGCTCACCTCGTGGACCGACGGCAACACCGACACCACCCAGGTGATCTCGCGCCGGGCGCGCAACTTCCGCGAGGGCATGTACCTCCCGGACTCCGTGCTCACGCCCGCGGACCTCGCGATCATCCCCGCCGACGCGACCGCCGCATCGATCGCGAAGTTCTCGCCCGAGATGATGCTCGATGGCATGCTGGAGCAGATCACCGCCTCGATGCCCGATGCGCAGGACCAGATCGACGAAGCGCTCGCGATGATCAAACAGGAGATGGGCATCGACGTGATGGGCGAGTTCGTCCCGTCGCTGGGCGATACCGTCGCGATGTACTTCTCCGACAGCACCGGAGGCGGCTCGCTGCTCTCGGGCGTGATCGCGATGAAGTCAGCGGACAAGGCCAAGCTCAACGAGATCATCCAGCGGGTCGAGGGCGTGGTCGCCCAGCAGTGGGCGCAGAACGATCCGTCCGGCGGCGTCATTGCGCCCCGCGCGATCCGTTCGTCGCACAACGGCAACACGATGGTCACCTATAGCTTCAGCGGCCTGCCCGTCCCCATCGCCCCGACCATGACGGTGATCGGTGACTGGTTCGTCATGGGCATGTCGCCCCAGGCGGCGATGGCCGCCGCGGACCACACCGGGCGTCGCAACGGGCGTGGCCTCTTGGACAACCCGCGCTTCGCCAAGGCGTACAAGGCGCAGCCGGACACCATGTCGATCTCCTTTGTTGACACCGAGCGCACGCTGCGTGACGGGTACTCCACGATGAACATGCTCGGGATGGCCCTGGGCAACCTCGTGTCCTCGGGCAAGCCCGACGGCCCGTACATCACCAGCGTGGTGCCGCCTCTGGGCTCGATGCTCGACGGCTGCCAGCCCTTCATCCAGCAGAGCTTCTGGAAGGGCGACGACCTCGTGCAGTGGACCACGACGGACGGCTCGGCGATGGTCACCATGGCCGGGATCATGGGTGTCGGAGACGCCGCCCCGCTCATCGGCGGCATGCTGATCGGCGCCGGTATGGGGGCCGCGATCTCCGAGCAGGCCGGCGCTGGGTCCGGTTGGGATGGCGGGGACTGGGACGACGCGGATTGGGACGATGACTGGGACGACGAGGGCGAGGGCGAGGACGAAGACCCTGATTATTGAGCCCGGTTGTCCGTGAATGATGTACCCAGCGGCCCGGCATCACGCCGGGCCGCTGTTTCGTACGGGACCGACCGATCACGCGCGCCCGACCGGGCGTAGAGGACCGCATGCGCACACGCTTCAGTCTGCTGCTCTTTGCTCTGTTGATGTTGACGCCCTGGCTGCACGCGGAGACGGAGCCGCCGGCGGAGGCGATCGTGTGGTGGTCCTTCGACCCGACCCGTTTCGAGCACCCCGATGGCGAGCCGGCGAACGCCGCGTTCCTGCCCATCCTGCGCGCGGGCGTCGGCGCGGGCGTGTTCGGGAACGGGCCGGAGGCGTCGATCTTGGAGGGGCTGCTCGCCGCCAGCGAGGTGGGGCGGGCGCCGCACACGTTCGCGGTGATCGACTTCAGCGCCACGCGACAAGAGGATGAGGCGGGCATGGACGTGCAGCGCCTGCAGGCGGTGCTCGAGCTCCGGACGAGCGAGGGGCACGATCGTTTCCTGCGGACGATCAAGCGCATCGCGCTGGACGCGCCGCGGTCGAAGATCGAAGAGTTCGAGGCGGGCCAATTCAGGCTCGATCTCCCGGGCGGGCGCACCGCGATCGCTCTTCGTGACAACGCGGACGCGGAGTGGGAGCAGCTAGCGTGGTGCTCCGAGGAGGGCGTCTTCACGGTCGGGTACGGCATCGGCGCGCTCGAGCGCTGGTTCGCGAGCCGGCCCGCTGCTGAACCGGTGTGGGCCGGGCACCGCGCGCTCGTCGATGACGCGCGCCCCGAGGGCGATGGCGTGCTGGAGGCGTACATCAGCTTCGACGGGCTGCGAGAGCGGTTCAAGAGCGCGTTCGAGTACGGCAGGACGCCTCGGATGCTCCGCGCGCTGCGTCTGCAGGATGCCTCGAGCGCCATGTTTCATGGCCGGTTCGTGCCCGACGGTGACGGGCTGCCGCTGCTGGTGCTCGATCACACGCGCGAGGGTCAGGATGGAGAGACCGCCCGCGTCGCGTGGACGCTCGACGCGTGGCCCGGGGTGTTGCCGCGGGTCTCGCCCGAGAGCGGCGCGACGTACGCGCTCGTCGCGACGCCGGACTGGCCGGCGCTCGTCGGGCAGGGCATCGAGATCCACAACGCGACGATCAACGACCGCTCGCTGCAGAAGCACATGGGCGACGTGGAGCGGTGGAGGGGCCTGCGTGGCGACGCGCTCTCGCGATTGCTCGGCACGCTGGGCGAGCATCTGGTGCTGACCGATGCCCCGCAGCCGCCGGCGCCGGTGCCGGGCCTCGCGACGGTGATGGTGCCGTTGGCGGGGGATGCGAAGGTAGCTGCCGAGGCGATGAGCGAGGTGCTCACCGACTTTGAGGATCGCGTGCGCACGAGCGTGTCGCGATCGCGCACGGGCTGGACCTACAGCATCGACAAGGGCGGGCTTGTCCGGCTGCCGGTGTGGTCGATCGTGTCGAAGGATGGCGCATCGGTGCTGGTTGGCGGGTGGGGGCACGCGTGCATAGGCGCGGGCGAGCGGTGGCTGGGCCGGCTCGTAGAGCAAGGGGTGGAGTGAAGCCCGGTGGGTCAGGCGGTGTGTGATGCGGTGCGCCCGCGCCACGACCGCTTCCCCGAGGCGTGCAGCGCGAGGCTGTGCCACTGGATGAGCGTCATGAGGAGCACGCCCAGCGGGTGCAGCATCACGCTCACGTGCGGGTGCCCGAAGCGCTCGGCCAGCATCAGCCGTTGCGACAACGCGAGCACGATGGCGATGACCGCCAAGCCCGCGGCGATCGGCGTGACGAGTCCAGCGAGCACGAGCGCGAGCACCATCCACGGGAGCAGGTGCCCGATCACGTGCAGGGCCGTCACGACGACGAGCAGCGTGAGGGAGCCCAGCCCCTCAAAGGCGTTTTTCGCAAATCCCCGCCACGTTTCGACGAATCCCTCGTACATACGGCACGCGCACAGGTCGGTGCCGTCGAAGAGGTCCGTGCGATGGCCCGCTCGGCGAAGCTCTCGGGGCATCTTGATGCCGTCGTGCATCGAGTCCCTCCACGCGCCGTGACCGCCGATTCCGCGGTACGCCTCGGTTTGGACCAGAAGGAATTGGCCGCACCCGGCGCTCGCGCCGGGGTTGGTGGTTCTGCGCATGCGCGGCATGGGCAGGTAGCTGAAGAGGAGGAAGAAGATCATGGGCACGACCAGCGCTTCGGCGAGTGAGCCGGTGCGCTGGTGCGGGATCGTGGAGACGAGCTTCGCGCCCGACCGCTGTGCCTGCGCGAGCGCGCGGCGGATCGCGTCGGGGCTGAATCGCACGTCCGCGTCGGTGAAGAGCAGCCAGCCGCCCGTGGCGCTCCGCGAGGCCTGCATGCAGGCGTGCTGCTTGCCGACCCAACCGTCGGGGAGCGGCGCGTGCGGCGCGAGGATGACGCGTGCGTCGTCCTCGCGCAGGCGCTGCAGGATCGAGGGTGTCGCGTCCGTGGAGTCGTCGTCGTAGACCACGACCTCGATGCGCAGGTACTCACCGTCCAGCAGCGACCGGACGCAGGCCTCGATGTTGTCCTCTTCGTTGCGTGCGGGGATGCAGACGCTGACGAGTGCGCTGCCTTCGGGCTGCGCATCCTTCGGCGTGACGCGGTAGAGCCGCAGGTTGATCATGGTCATGACCAGCCCGACCGAAGTGATCGCACACGCCACCACCATCGCGATGATCCACGGACTCATGCGGGCCTCCCGTCGGACGGACGGGGGTTCGGGGGCGCGGTGCGGGCGGATGCCAGGTTAATCTGTTTGCCGCGGAGTTTGAGCCAGAGGTTGTAGGGGAGCGAAATGCCCGAGCCACCCGAGGCGAGCAGCGGGGTGAACGCGTTGGGGTCTCGGGCGATCACCAGTTCCGACAGCCGCTGGTTGCCGTTCCGCATCGCGTGGGTGAGCGAGCGGTGCCAGGACGCGATGGAGACACGGTCGGGCGTGCCGGCTTCGCTCAGGTGGAGGAACACCTGCGGCTTCTTGTCGAGCCAGAAGGCGTATTCGATCGCCAGTGAGAGCACGCGGATGCCCGGCGTGTGCGACGCGACGGACGCGGCGCCGGGGCGCAACCGGATCGGTGCCCTGGGGTCCGCGAAAGCGCCTTGGGGGGTGAGCCAGAGCGCACCGCCGGTGTTCTTTTCGAAGAACGCGCCGACGTAGCCCACCATGGCTTCGAGCGATGCGGGGTCGTCCGGGTCGAGCCCGAAGACGCCGACGCGCCCGAGGATGCCGAAGCGTTCGAGCATCTCGCGGTCCATCGGCGCGATGGCGGCTCGTTCTGGGCAGACTTCGCCCGCGACGAGCAGGCCGAGCAGGGGGTCCCACCAGCTGGAATGGTTCATCGCGACGAGGAGCGGGGCATCCGACTGGCGCAGCAGTTCGAGCGCGTCAGTGCTGTCCTTTGATACGTGAACGCCCGCGAAGGTCTTGCGGTGCATGCGCCCGATCCACCAGCGGAACCAGCGGAGGATGTGCGGATTCGTGTGTGCGGGGAGGATCGTGTTGTGTGTTCGAGCGCTCACACGCCCGCCGGGACGGGCGCTCGGCGGGCGCCGTTGTGCAGCGGCGAGTCCGCGTCCTCGACCGTAGAGAGGTGTTCGTCGTTCGTTGTGATGCCGAGGTCTTGCAAGACCGATCGGGCGGCGGTCACGCCCGACATCAGCACCATCGGCACGCCCGGGCCCGGGTTGGCGCTGCCGCCCGCGAGGTAGAGGCCCTTGACCGTCCTGGAGCGGTTACGCGGCTTGAACCCGCCCGCGAGCCTGCCGTGCGAGGCGAGGCCATAGATCGCGCCGCCCTCGGCGTTGTACCACTGCTCGATCTCGTCGGGTGTGAGGTGCTCCTCGACGACGATGTGGTCTTCGAGGTCCGGCATCTTGCCGCAGGTTTTGAGCTTGTCGATCACGACGGAGCGGTACCGCTCGAGCATGCCGCCGGTGCCTCGCCATGTCTGGCCGGGGCGCTTGTAGGGCGTGTGGATGAGCACGTACAGCGCTTCGTGCCCAACGGGTGCCTGGTCCGGGTCGGTGCGCGACGGGGCTGCCACGTAGAGCGTGGGGTCCTGCGCAGGGACGCCCGTGGTGTAGATGTCGTGGAACTCGCTCTTCGACGAACCGGAGAAGAGGAAGTTGTGGTGCGCGAGGTGCTCGTACTGGCGGTCGAGCCCGAGGTAGAGCACAACGCCCGAGCAGGCGGGGCGGTACTTCTTGGCGATCTGCTGGAGGCCCTTGTCCGCCTCGGGGCCGCTCAAGAGGTCGCGGTAGGTGCGCTGGCTGTCGCAGTTGGAGACGACGATGTCCGCGGTGATCGTCTGTCCATCCTCGAGCACCACGCCGGTGGTGCGTCCGCGCTCCGTCAGGATGCCCTTCACACCGAGGCCCGTGATGATGTCCACATCCGCGTGATCGCGGAGGGTGCCCTCGAGCGAACGCGCGACCATGCGGGTGCCGCCCATGGGGTACCAGCAGCCCTGGTCCACCTGTGCGCTCGCGATGAGCGTGAGGATGCTCGGTGCCAGGAAGGGCGAGGAGCCGACGTACTGCAGGAAGTGCTCGACGAGCTGCTGCATGTGCGGCTCGTTGATCATGGTGTGCGCCGTCTTGCCGACGGTCTGGTGCAGGCGCATCGCAAGGACGTCGCCCATCAATCCCGGTTCCTTGGGCGGGGAGGCCATCATGTCCGTCATCGCGCCGATGTCTTTGTAGAAGAAGACCTTCTCGGAGAGTCGGAACATGCGGCGCGAGTGCTCGATGAATCTCTGGTAGCCGTCGCCCGGCGTGTGCTGGGGGAACTGGTCGTCAAGCGACGCCGCCATTGCTTCGGTCTTCTGCAGGAGGTCGATGACGGTGCCGTCGTCGTAGAAGCAGCGCCACTGCGGGTCGAGCGGGCGGAGGTCGATACGGTCCTCGGGTCGCTGGTCGGCGCGCTTCAGGATGCCGCGGAGCACCTGCGGCATCGTGATGATGGTCGGGCCCATGTCGAAGGTGAAGCCGTCCTTTTCGAGGACGTTCATCTTGCCGCCCAGGTGCTCGTTCTTCTCGATGAGCGTGACGGCGAGCCCGTGCGAGGCGAGTTCGGTGGCGGCGGCGAGTCCTGCGAGACCGGCGCCGATGACGACGGCGTGCTGTGGGTTGGCGCTGGTGGTCATGGGTTGGACACCTCCTGAGGCCCCTCGGTTCGGGCGCTGTGGGCCGCTGGATTCGAGAGCGGGGCGGTCGATGGAGTATCGCTTGAGGGTGGCAGCGGGGCGACTTTGCCGTACAGGATGCCGATGAGCTGGGCAATGCGGCGTTCCTGCGCGGGAGCCGTCGGGCCTACGGGCAGGCGGAGGCGACCGGTCGTCGAGACGGAGACTGGGCGGGTCATCGCGAGCAGGCCCTCTTCACCCCGTGAGACGCCCCACCCGCTCGGGCCGCGCCCGCCCAGCGTGGCTCCGGGGTGACCGGTGGGCAGGATGGCGTCGTTGTGCGTGACGACCGAGCTGCCCAGACGCGGGGCGAGTTCGCGCACGAGTCGCTTGTTCCGCGTGAAGACGCTGGTGGCCAGATGTTGTCCGCAGGCGTGGTGGATCTGCAGGGCGTGCCCGGTGTCTCGGATGGGCACGACGGCGATGACGGGACCGAAGTGATCGCCCGCTACGGTGGGGGCGTTCTCGGGGCAATCGACGATCGCGATGGGGCGCATCCAACGGGCGCCTTCGCCCCCCGGCCCTTCGAGCACGCCGGAGAGCGCCCGCCCGCCCGCCACTACGCCCTCGACCGCGGCTTGGTGCGCTTCGTCTGCCGCTTGGCGCGTGATCAAGCGTCTCGGCGCCTCGCCAGCGCCGATGAGGCCGAGCTGGCGGACGAACTCGGCGTAGACGTTTTCGTGAACGAGCGCTCGGCGCGGTGCCATGCACGTCTGCCCGCTGTTCATCGTGACCCAGTGCCAGATCGTCTTCGCAGCGAGCGCCGCGTCGGCGTCGGCGAGCACGAAGGCGCTGTCGCGTCCGGAGAGTTCCAGCGTGCTGGGGACGAGGGGCTCGGCGAGCGTGCTCGCGATGGCGCGTCCGACGCTGGTGGAGCCGGTGAAGACGACATGATCTAGGCCGCCCGACGCCAGCATGTCCCGCCCCGCCTCGCGGGTGGCCTGGGTCCAGGTGAGCGTGCCCTCGGGCAGCCCTTCTTGAGCGAGTTCGAGGAGTGCCCGTTGCGTGCGCGGAACGTGCTCGGAGGGTTTCACGATCACGCGGTTGCCGGCGGTGAGTGCTTGCACCACCTGCACACCAAGGAGTTGCACGGGGTAATTCCAGGTCGCGATGATCCCGACCCGCCCCAGCGGTGCCCGCAGGACGCGCTGGTGGACGCCGAGCATCCACACCGGGCGGTGGCGGAGCGATCGCGGACGAAGGACCCGTGCGGCCTGTTTCTGGTGCCATTTGATCGAAGCGAGCAGGGCCATCACGTCCGTAGCGAGGGCTTCGTCGAGCGGTTTTCCCATCTCTTCATGGATGAGGGCGGCGAGGGACAGTGCGTCGCGCGAGACGCGCGTGCGAAAGCCGCTGAGCCAGGCGTCGCGCTGCGATGCCTTGGACCACCAGGGGGTGGCCCTCTCGAGGAACACCTTGTCGGGATGGGGGTGCGGGGTGTGCCCCATGAGCCCAGCATAATGCCCCCGCGTCACCGCCCGGTCCTGGGTATCAAAGGGGTATGCGTAAAAGCCCGCGCCCGATCAATGAATATCACATCCGATCGGGCCGGACGTGCGAACATGCCCCCCTGACCCGCCGCGCGGCGGGTACTCACAGACGCCGCAGACGGACGGATCATGATCGCGGAGCGGGAACCGACAGTCGGGGTGATCGGGGCGGGACCGGGGGGCCTCGCCAGCGCGATGCTGCTCTGCGCATCGGGCGTGCCGGTCCGCGTGTACGAGGCCCAGCCGGTTATCGGTGGGCGCACTGCACGGATTTCCAAGCACGGACACCACTTCGATACGGGGCCGACGTTCTTCCTGATGCCCTACGTGCTCGACGAAATCTTCAGCGCGTGCGGCAAGCGGCTCTCGGATTACGTTCACCTCCACCGACTGGACCCGATGTACCGCCTGCTCATCGGCAACCCCGAGGGTGGCGAGCCATGGTGTGTGGACGCGACGCAGGACGTGGAGGCGATGGCCCAACGCCTAGGCGCATTGCACGGCCCCGATGGTGAGGCCTTCCCGAGGTTCATCGCGGACAACCGCGCGAAGCTGCGGGCCGCGGAGCCCATCCTGCGCAAGCCCATCCGCTCGGTGCTCGACCTGATGAACGCAGGCTCGATGAAGGCGGCGACGCACATCAAGCCGCACCTTTCGGTCCACCAGCTTTTGGGCAAGTACTTCGACCACCACGCGTCGCGCGTCGCGGTGAGCTTCCAGAGCAAGTACCTCGGGATGTCGCCCCACAGTTGCCCGAGCCTGTTCACGATCCTGCCATTTATCGAGTACGAGTACGGCATCTGGCACCCCATCGGCGGCTGCAACGCGCTCATGACCGCGATGGCCGATGTGATCCGCGAGATGGGCGGGGAGATCCTGACCGAGGCGCCTGTCGATGAGATCACCTTCGAGGGCAACAGGGCCACGGGCGTCGTCGTGCGAGGCGAGCACCGTGCGCACGACCACGTGGTGGTGAACGCGGACGCCGCATGGGCGTTCAAGCACCTGATCCCCGAGCGCCTGCGCCCGACGCACACCGACGCGAAGATGGACGCGAAGAAGTACTCGTGCAGCACCTACATGATGTACCTGGGCGTAAACGGAGCGGTCGATCTGCCGCACCACACGATCTACATCAGCGAGAAGTACACGCAGAACCTGGACGACATCTCCGCAGGTGGCACGCTCTCGGAGGACGCGAGCACCTATGTCTGCAACCCCTCACCCATCGACCCGTCGCTCGCACCGGAGGGCAAGAGCTCGCTCTACGTCCTGGTCCCCACGCCCAACGGCAAGATCAGTTCGGGCAAGATCGATTGGAACGACCACGCACCGCGACTCCGCGAGACCACGCTCGACCAGCTCGAACGGCGCTTCGGCCTCAAGGACATCCGCGATCGCATCGAGAGCGAGACGGTCTACACGCCCGAGACGTGGGCGGGGCTGGGCATCAACTTCGGCGCGACGTTCAACCTGGCGCACAACCTCGGGCAGATGCTGCACAAGCGCCCGCACCACAAGCTGCAGGACGTTGACGGTGTCTGGATGGTCGGGGGCGGGACGCACCCGGGCTCGGGCCTGCCCGTCATCTTCCTGTCGTCACAGATCACGTCGCGACTGCTGTGCGACGAGCTGGGCGTGACGTACGCGGGCGATCGAGGGCCCGCGCGGGCGGCGGGATTCAGGGCCATCGCGCAAGAGGCACTCGTTTGAGTGCGCCACAGGGGACGATCAGGGCATGACCAAACCGCGCGCTACCAATCAACCGCTGCCGAGCGTCGTCGATCGAGCGATCACGCAGCGACTCGAGACCATCGGCGGTCTCTCCGAGCGGGGGCCGGTCTTGGTGGTGTATCTCCGGCACGCGGGGTGTCCCTTCTGCCGGGAGGCGGCGGCGGACCTTCGGCGCCAGCGCCAAGCGATCGAGGACGCGGGCGTGACCATCGTTCTGGTGCATCAGGGCACGGAGGAGGCCGGTCGGCGATTCTTCGTGGGATTCGGGCTGGGTGAACTGCATCGGGTCTCCGATCCCGAGCGAAGCCTGTACCGAGCGATGGAGCTCAAGCGAGGCAACCTGTGGCAGATCGCCGGGCCGAAGGTGATGGTCCGATCCGTGCTCGCTGCGCTGCGGGGGCACGTCCCCGGGGGTGTCGCGGGCGACGCCTTCCAGATGCCCGGCACGTTCCTCGTTCGGGATCGAGTCATCACGACGGCGTACCGGCACGCCTCGCAGGCGGACCGACCGGCGTACGACGCGATCGCCTGCTCGATCTGAGTCTGCTCGTCACACGCACCCACGCAACCACCCGGAGGCTCACCATGTTCACCACGCTGACCGCATCAATGTTGATGTCAATCGCCTCGCAGGCGCAGACCCCTGACCGCGTGCTCACGCCGGTCGAAGAACTCCAGGTGGAGCTGGGCATGGAGATCACACATGACGCCGAGGCCGCTGGGGGACCGGAGATCATCCGCATCGAGGGCGACAAGTCGGTGATGCCCGAACTCGTGAACGGGTACCAATGGAAACTGGGCGACATGCTGATCGACACGGCGCTGCCGGAGGGGTATCCGCGTCCGACGCCGCCCGAGGTGATCGAGATCAAGTACTACCCATCCGTCCGGCGCGCGGAGTTCAGCGGCACGGGTATGCGCGGCGCTTCGAACCGGGGGTTTATGCCGCTTTTCCGCCACATCTCCCGCAACGACATCGCGATGACCTCCCCCGTTGAGATGGACCTGCCAGGCTGGTCAGCGACCGACGACGAGGCAGGGGAGACGTGGACGATGTCTTTCCTCTACCGCACGCGTGACCTGCGCGAGACGGGGACCGAGGGCGACGTGGTGATCCGCGACACAGAGCCACTGACCGTGCTCTCGATTGGCACACAGGGCGTGTACACCACGGGCCGCTTCGACCCGTACTTGGAGCGTCTTGAAGCGTGGATCGCGGCGTCCGACGAGTGGGAGCGTGCGGGTGATACGCGCTGGTTCGGCTACAACGGCCCGATGACCTTCCCCACGCTCCGGTGGGGCGAGGTGCAGATCCCCATCCGCAAGATCCAAGACGCGGCTGGTTCGACGAAGGACTCCGAAGGCGGCTGAGCGACGAGCTCGCGCGTAGGATTGCCCCTATGGGCAACCCCGCGCAGCAATTCGACATCATCGTCATCGGCGGCGGGCACGCCGGCGTCGAGGCGGCGTGGGCCGGTGCGAATTCGGGCGCTCGCGTCGCGCTCGTCACGCTCGACCCGACCAAGATCGGTGTGATGAGCTGCAACCCGGCGATCGGTGGGCTCGCAAAGGGCCAGATCGTCCGTGAGATCGATGCGCTGGGCGGGCTGATGGGCCGCGTCACCGACGAGTCGGGCATCATGTTCAAGGTGCTCAACACGTCGAGGGGCCCCGCGGTCCGCGGCCCTCGCGCGCAGTGCGATAAGCACGCCTACGCGCGGGCGGTGCAGCGGCACATCGAGGGCCGTGATGAGATCACCGTGATCGGAGCCGCGGCGGATTCGTTCTTAATCGAAGCCGATCGTGTGTGTGGCGTACGCCTCGGCCGCACCACCGACGAGGCGTACGAAGGCGTCACGCTCCGAGCGGGCGCGGTGGTGCTGACCACGGGCACCTTCATGCGCGGGTTGATGCACACCGGTCAGCAGCAGCGGCCGGGCGGGCGGTTCGGTGAAGCGCCCACCGGGGGCATGAGCGACACGCTCGTTTCTCTCGGCTTCGAGCTCGGGCGCCTGAAAACGGGCACGCCGCCCAGGGTGCTCCGCGGCAGCCTCGATTGGGACAGCCTCGAGCCGCAGTTTGGCGACGAGGTGCCAAGACCGTTCTCGGATGCCACCGATCTGGCGTCGTTCCCCCCGATGGACCAGGTCGCCTGCGCGATCACGCGGACGACGCACGAGGCGCACGAACTGATCCGCGCGAACCTGCACCGAGCGCCGATGTTCTCCGGTCAGATCGAGAGCGTCGGCCCGCGGTATTGCCCATCGATTGAGGACAAGGCGGTGCGTTTCGCCGATCGCGAGAGCCACCACGTTTTCCTCGAGCCCGAGTCGCACGAGAGCGACTGGGTGTACTGCAACGGCATCGCGACCTCGCTGCCCGCAGAGTTGCAGGACGAGATCGTCCGGCTGATGCCCGGGTGTGGGCGCGCGGAGATCGTGATGCACGGGTACGCGGTGGAATACGACATGGTGCGCCCGCACCAGATCGATGCGACCTGCGAGACCAAGCGCTACAGCGGGCTCTTCCTGGCGGGGCAGATCAACGGCACCAGCGGGTACGAGGAAGCCGCGGGGCAGGGGCTGCTGGCGGGCGTGAACGCGGTGCGCCGGGCGCGGGGCGATGAGCCCGTTGTGCTCGGGCGTGAGGAGGCGTACATCGGCGTGATGATGGACGACCTCGTGACACGGACCCCTGTGGAGCCCTACCGGATGTTCACGAGCCGCGCCGAGCACCGTTTGCTGCTGCGCGCGGACAACGCCTCGGACCGCCTCACACCGCTCGCTCGCGCGTTGGGAGTGATCGACGATGCCGCGTGGTCGCGATTCGAACGGCGCACCATCGCGCTCGAGGGCGCTCACGCCGCGATCGAGGGCGCAGACTCAGAGGGTCGACCGCTCCGGGAGGTGGTGCGCACCAACGGCTTCGGCGTCGAGGAACTCACCACGTTCTTGCCGGGCACGGCGCTGCCGGTGCTCGAGACCGTGCTGGCCGACCGTCGGTACGAGGGGTACATCGTTCGCCAGCGCGCGGAGATCAAGCGTCAGCGCGAGGCCGAGCGTCGCCCGGTGCCGAGCTGGTTGGACGTGTCGGCGCTCGAGGGCATGCGCCTCGAGGCACGCCAGGCGTTGGCACGGTTCCGTCCGACAACGATCGGACAGGCGGGGCGACTGGCGGGTGTGAACCCGTCGGACATCACGCTGCTGATGGTCGCGATCGAGCGTTCCCGGGCGTCGGATCGCGTTCGGATCCAGCCGGTCGCGGGCTAAGCGGCTTTTTCGCTCTGAGGCGAGCCACCGTCTTCATCGGATTCGCACAGCTCGATGGGCGCCTCGGCACGTCGACACATCTTCATGATCTCGTAGGCGCGCAGCTTGATCATCCGCTGGCCGCTCGGGTTGTCGAGCACCGCGGACGCGTCGTGCGCGGTTTGGCCCAGCAGGGGGAATCCGAATCCGGTCGCCGTCGCGGCGATGTTCGCGAAGACGCGCTTGATCGTGTCGTTGTCGCCTTCCTTGATCGCGTTGTGCAGGTTCACGGCGTAATCCTGCAGCTCGTCGATGTACTCCGTGATCACCCCGCGGTCCATGCCGTTGGCGTCGAGTTCGCTGATCATCGGCTGCAGTCCGGTCGTGCCGCTCGACTCGGTGAGCAGGTACTCCGCCGCGGCGCGATGGAGGATGCCGGCGGTGAGCGGTTTGAAGATGACCTCGCTGGCGCCGGCGGTGATCGCGCCGATGCGCAGGGTCTGATCCTTCTCCGCCGCGAGCAGCACGATCGGCCCCACGAACCCGCCGTCCCGAAGGGCACCGACGAATTCTTTCCACCCCATGTCCGTCAGATCGCTGTCGGCGAAGACCATGTCCGGGTCTTCGTTGACCAGCTTATCGATCGCCTCGTGGGCGTTGCCCGCTTCGGACATGACCATGTTGGAGTTCTTGAAGTGGCCCGCGATGAGACGGCGCTCGGCGGTGCTCTCGGCGACGACCAGCACCGACCCGGTGAGGCGGGCGACGTCCACGGATTCTGAATTGAAGAGCGGGGAGTCGCCGACGTCGATGAAGTACTCGCGAGGCGAGATCGGCGTATCGAAGAGCACGCCGATCTCGTGGAGCCGCCCCCTCTTGTGGATGCAGCGCTTGATGGTGCCCTTGTGCGGGCGAGCAAGCCCCTGCATCGTGCGCATGGTGACGTAGCACTTCGTGCCCGTGTGGAGGAAACCGCCGTGGAAGAACCCGATGCCTTCCGAGGAAAGGTTGCGAGGCACCACGGAGAGGTTGCGCTTCACACCGCCATCTTCGAGCACCGTGACGATCGCTTTCTGCTGCTGCATGGACCAGCGCTTGGACGACCGGGAGGAATCCCCCTCCGTGTCGCGTTCCTTGTGCTCTTCAAGCAGGTTGCTGATGTCGCTGCTGCGCATCCTCAGCGAATCGAAGACTTCGTCGCTCATGGCAGAGATCCTCCACCCACCTCATCGGGCGGATCGGAGCGCCGCCGGACCACGGGGATTCTGGTGTGTACCCGGACGTTTGGTCTGCGATGGTTGTTCCGATCGGGCTTGGTTATGCGACCGAAAGCGAGTCCCGGACGCCCAGGTTGGCGTAGATCTCGCGCGTCGCGTTGGACTGGTTCAGCGTGTAGAGGTGTATCCCGCTGACGTTCTGGTCCAGCAGCTGGCGGCACTGCTCGGTCGCCCAGTGGACACCCACGCGCTGCACCGCCCCCTTGGCCTCCGCGGAGTCCGGGTCGTCGTACGAGCCGACCGCTCGATCCACCGCGCGCAGCAGGGGGGCCGGGAATCGCGCGCCCGCGGCGAGGTCGGCCATCCGGCGCATGCCCTTGGCCGAGGTGATCGGCATGATCCCCGCGACGATGGGGGCCTTGATGCCCGCGTGCTCGCACCGCTCTCGGAAGTCGATGAAGTCCGCGTTGTTGAAGAAGAGCTGCGTGATGATCGCGTCTGCGCCCGCGTCCACCTTCGCCTTGAGCAACTCGATCTCTTTGAGGCGGTTTGGTGTGCCGGGGTGCCCCTCGGGGAAGCCTGCGACGCAGATGCCGAAGCCGCGCTTGTCCTTGATGCCCGCCCCCGCGTGTCGCTGTCGGAACTGCACGATGTACTCGACGAGTTGATAGGCGTATCGGAACGCGTCTTTCGAGCGGTCGTAGCGCGCCTCGTCTTGCGGCGGGTCGCCACCCAGCGCCAGGATGTTCGAGACGCCGGCCCCGACATAGCCCTCGAGGATGTCGTAGATCTCCGCCTCGGTGTGCCCGACGCAGGTCAGGTGGGGCATCGCATGCAGCGTGGTGTCCTTCAGGATCTTCGAGACGATCTCTTGGGTCAGCTCGCGCGTTCCGCCGCCCGCGCCGTAGGTGACGCTCACCCACGCGGGGTGATAGGGCTCGAGCTGCTCGATGTTCTCGAACAGCCTCTGCGCGCTCTCCTCTGTCTTCGGCGGGAAGAATTCGAACGAGATCGTGGTGTCACGGGCCTTGAAGATGTCGGCGATGTGCATGGTGATCCTCTGATGCCGCCGTCGGATGAGCTTGCGTGTCGCGTATCTCAAATGGAGACTGGACGATGTTTCGCAGGGAAGCGGGGCCCGCCGCGTGAACGAGGGGCCGCGTGGTCTGTCCGCGCGGGGCGCGGTTTAGTAGCGGTAGTGGTCGGGTTTGAAGGGGCCATCGACGGGGACGCCGATGTACTCGGCCTGCTCCTGGCTGAGCTTGGTGAGCTTCGCGCCGAGCTTGTCGAGGTGGAGCATCGCGACCTTTTCGTCGAGGTGCTTGGGAAGCACGCGGACAGTGTTGTCGTACTCCTCGTGGTTCTGCCAGAGCTCGACCTGGGCGATCGTCTGGTTCGTGAACGAGTTGGACATCACGAATGAGGGGTGGCCCGTCGCGCAGCCGAGGTTCATCAGACGGCCCTCGGCGAGGATGATCACCGAGTGCGGCTCGCAGCCCGCGGAGGCCTTGAACTTGAACTCGTGGACCTGCGGTTTGATCTCGATCTTCTCGGCGTGGCCCTGCTTGACCAGGTCCTCGAGCGCGTAGATCTGGATCTCGTTATCGAAGTGCCCGATGTTCGCGATGATCGCGTTGTGCTTCATCTGCTTCATGTGCTCGACGGTGATGATGTCCTTGTTGCCCGTCGTCGTGATGAAGAGGTCCGCCTTGCCCACCTCGTCGTCCAGGCGCACGACCTCGAGGCCCTCCATGCACGCCTGCAGCGCGCAGATCGGGTCGATCTCGGTCACCTTCACGCGGCACTTCTGGCCGATCAACGAGCCGACGGAGCCCTTGCCAACGTCGCCGAATCCGCACACCACCGCGACCTTGCCGCTGAGCATGGTGTCGGTCGCGCGGTTGAGGCCATCGACGAGCGAGTGGCGGCAGCCGTAGACGTTGTCGAACTTGCTCTTGGTGACCGCGTCGTTGACGTTGATCGCGGGGAAGAGCAGCTCGCCCTTCTCCTGCATCTGGTAGAGGCGGTGCACGCCCGTGGTGGTCTCTTCCGAGACGCCGCGCATCTGGGGGACCATCGGGCGCCAGAAGTTGGAGTCGTGCTGGAGCTTGTCCCGGAGGATCGCGAGGACGACCTTAAACTCGGGGTTGTCGGTGCTGTTGGGGTCGGGGAGGGTCCCGTCCTTCTCGTAGGCGTCCTCGGCCTTCACGCCCTCGTGGATGAGCATGGTCGCGTCGCCGCCGTCATCGACGATGATGTAGGGGCCGCAGCTGCCGTTCTCGTCCTTGTCGAACGTCAGGGCTTGGAGCGTACACCACCAGTATTCCTCGAGGGTCTCGCCCTTCCAGGCGTACACAGGCGTGCCCGGCTTCTTCTGCTCGGGGCGACCGGCGACGACCACGGAGGCGGCGTGGTCCTGCGTCGAGAAGATGTTGCACGAGGCCCAGCGCACGTCCGCGCCCAGGTCCTGCAGCGTCTCGATGAGCACCGCGGTCTGGATGGTCATGTGGAGCGAGCCCATGATGCGGGCACCCTTGAGGGGCTGCTTGGCGCCGTACTCCTCGCGGCAGGCGACAAGGCCGGGCATCTCGCTCTCGGCGATCTCGATCTCCTTGCGACCGTAGGCGATGCTCTTGTCGTCGAGGCTCTTCACCTTGTGGGGCGCATCGCTCACGAGCAGCAGGCCCGTCGAGAGAAACGTCGTGGTGGCGGTGGTCATGTCGTTGCTGTCCTTGGGTACAGAGTGAAAGAAAATCCGTTTGGAATCTGCCCGCGCGACGTCGGTCGCGCGGGCATGGTCGGGTGTCTGCGTTATGCCGGCTTGCGTGCGACGGCGACAAAGAGTCCGGGGCCGCGCGCTTCGGGGTGGGTCGGTTGTGAAATGATTGTGGTGGGGGTGAACCCGGCCCGTTCGCACAGCTCGCGCAGCTCGTCTGCGTCGAACCCGAGGTGCGCGTGCCCCATCTGCTGGCGGTACTCGTCGCGCGTGTGCTTGTGCATGTCCACGATCAGCGCGATCCCACCCGGGCGCAGCACGCGGGCGAACTCCTTCATCACGCGGTCGATGTCCTCGATGTGGTGCAGCACGAGCAGGCAGGTCACCGCGTCCACGCTCGAGGCTTTCAGCGGCAGCTTCTCCGCAGAGCCCTCCGCGAACCGCACGTTGTCGAGGTCCGCGAGCCGCT
>JAJDDE010000174.1 GCA_029260475.1 Phycisphaerales bacterium
CGAAGATCATGTCGTTGTGGCGCTCGGGGAGGCTGGAGAACTGCACGAGTGCGCGCGCGTGCGGGTCGTCGTTCCCGAACGCCCCCCCAGCGCCGATCAGCATCATCGCCTGGCGTCCCTGGAACCCGCGGTCCTGAATGAACCGCTCGTCGCCCTTGATCTGATCGACCACCGCCTGGATGCGCACGACCTGGTGAGGCCTGAGCAGCGGGTAGTCGCCCCGCTCCGCGGCGACCAGACTGATCGAGATCACGGTCCCCGCGAACATCGCTCCGAGCGCCGCGGTCGAGATGAGGTGCTTGAGCTTCGCGCCCGCCGCTATGAGCATCGCAAAGAGCGTGGGCATGAACAGGAGCGCCGTCCCCAGGTCGGGCTCGACGAGGATCAGTGACATCGGGACGAAGGCGATGAGGGCCGGTGCGACGAGGCCCTTGAGACGGCGCTGGTTCCTCCGGTATCGGAGATAGGCGGCGGTGACCACGACGTACCCGATCTTCGCGAGTTCGGACGGCTGAAACTCGGTGATGCCGAGGTTGATCCATCGGCGTGCGCCCTTGCGAGGCCTGACGATCTCCTCGGGGACAAACGGGATCAGCATGAAGACCAGCAGCAGCACGATCGCGAGCGAGACGGCACCCGACGCGTGTACGAAACGGCGGTAGTGCATGAGCGTGCACGCCCCGCCCGCGACGAGCCCGATGGCGATAAAGATCAACTGGCGCTTAGCGCCGCCGCCCAGCAGCGAGCCGTCGATGCCGGAGGTCAAGCCGATGCAGTAGACGCCGATCAGGCAGAGCGTGAGCGTGGCGCCGACAACGAGCCAGCCCGGGTGCGCCATGGTTGTGCGCCCGGGCGTGACGATGCGCCCCTTGTGGTCCATGCCACCCGGGTCATCGATGGCACGCTGGCGGTACGACGCGGAGAGTGCTTCGAGACGCCGGGGGTTCACAGGTACCCCTCGGCCCGCAGCGCGTAGATGATCTGGTTGGCGATCGGACCCGCGACGCGCCCGCCCGAGCCGCCGTACTCCACGATGACCGCGATCGCGTACCGCGCCCTGCTCGAACCCTCCGGCGCGACGAGCGTGAGCATCCACGAATGGTCGCCCGAACGCAGCACCTCGCCCGACTCGCCGATGGTCGGTGCGGCGGTCGCGGTGCCCGTCTTGCCCCACACCCGCACGCCAGGCACGTCGAAGATCGGCAGCCGCTGCCCGGAGGGATACCGGATCGCGTAGCCCGTGCCGGCGTCGTTGCTGACGGACATCTCAAGCCCCGCGAGCGCCGCGTCGATGCTCGCGAGGTCAAGACGCAGGTCCTCGACCTCGGGCGTTTCATCGGCGAACAGGCGCGGCTTGATCCGAACGCCCTCGCGCGCAATCGTCGCGTACACGTCGGCCGCCTGCAGCGGCGTCCACGTCACGGGCCCCTGCCCGATGCCCATCTGGATCGCGTCGCCCACTCCCGCCTTCGTGCCCTCGAGCGGGCGACCCGGGTTGCCCGTTGCCTCCGCCCCTACGCCCAACCCGATCGTGTGCCCGATGCCGAATCGTTCGAACCACGAGGTCATGCGCAGCGGGCCGAGCGCACGCCCCAGGGTGTAAAAGTAGATATTGCACGAGAGGCCGATGGCCTCGACCGGCCCGAGGTCGTGCCCGAGCTGCGTGCTGTGCGTAGAGCCGAACTGCTTGTAGATCCAGCAGCGCAGCATGTTCGGCCTGCCCTCGATCAGGTGCCCGTGGCACGCGATGAGGTTGTCCAGGGCGTGGACACCCTCGCTCACCGCCGACACGAGGACCAAGGGCTTCATCGGTGAGCCGGGCATGTAGGCCGTCGCGAACGGGCGGTTCACCAGCGGTGTGTTGAGCCGGTCCTGCGCCAGCAACTCGGCCCCCTCGATCATGCCGAGGCGTGTGAAGGTGGGCATGCTGACCGCCGCCAGCACCTCGCCCGTCTCCACGTCGAGCACGACCGCGGAGCCGTTGAGCGGCGTCCCGGCTTCGAGGTTGAGACCCTGCGCACCGCCGTGCCACTCGTTGGTGCGCGCGAAACCCATCTCGGGGGTCATGAGCGCCTGCACGCGCGCTTGGAGCATGACATCCAGCGTGAGGCGCACGTCGCCGCCCTGCTTGGGTTCGATGACAAACTCATCGCCCGTATCCAGGCGTCGCTCGACGCGACCTCGATCGCCGCGGAGGGTGTCTTCACGCGCGCCCTCGACGCCCCGCGAACCGACGAGATCACCCGGTCGGTAGTGCCCGAAGTCCACGTCGCCCGTCTCCGGATCGTTGCGAGGCCGGTCGTCGGTGTCTTCCTTGAAGAGCCGTCGCATCCACCCGACGAGGTGGGTGCCCACGCCCTCCACGACGTACGACTGCGTATCGGCGCCCTCGTCCTTCAGGGGGGGTGGGAAGGTGGAGCGGTCGATGTCCACGACCACCGACTCGAACGGGTAGGTGCGCCGGCCTCCGGGCTCCAGGCGGATGCCGTCGAAACGGTCCGCGAGTCGTCGGAGTTCGAAGACGGCGTCGCCAACGACGCCTGTCGCCACGGTGTGCGCGATGGTCTGCTCACGCAACGGGGTCGCGACGTCTTCGAGCGTCACCTCGACCAGGCGTTCTCTGTCCCGGTTCAGTTCCTTGCGCCGCTGCTCCAGCCGCTTCTCCCACACGGAGCGCGCCATGCGTTCGACGGTGCGTTCGATGCGGTCGCGCCGATCATCGAGCTCTTGGCGGTCGTCACCCAGCGAAGACGCCAGCGCGTTCCACATCTCGTCGAGCCTGGCCTGCTCCTCGGGGAGCCAGCGGTCGATGACCGCGTCTCGTTCGGTCACGCCCAGCGTGGACCACTGATCGCCCAGCGATTCGCGTGCCCTCTCAGCGGCCCAGGTGACCGCCCGCTCACCGGTGATCAGGTCGTAGTCCACGAGCACGTCGAAAGCGGGGATGTCCTCCGCGAGCACGCGACCCTTGCGGTCGAGGACGCGCCCTCTGGTCGTGGGCGTCCATCGCTCTGAGAGCAGACGCGACTCGGCGAGCGTCCCGAACTCGTCGGCCCGGACAAGCGTGAGGTTGATCGCCTGCGCGAGGAGCACGCCCACAGCCGCCGACACAACCACAGCGATCAGCAGCAGCCTTCGGACGAACATGCTCGGGATCACTCGGCGCAGCGACAGCCCCATACCCGAGTCTATCGGCCGATAACCCCCGGGCGGGTCAGCGAGGACTCAGGCTTTGCGCTTGTCGAACTCGATCTGGGCGTAGGCGTTGTGGGAGTGGATCGACTCGAAATTCTCGCTGGAGACCTCGAACCATGTGACCCGGTCATCCGCCTTGAGCGAGGTCGCGAGGTCGCGGACGATGTCCTCGACGAACTTCGGGTTGTCGAAGGCCTCTTCAGTCACAAACTTCTCGTCCGGACGCTTGAGCACGGAGTAGACGGGCGCGGAGGCCGCTTTCTCGAGGTGCTCGACCACGTCCTCGATCCACATGGTGCCTTCGAACCGGACCGCCGCTTCGATCTCACAGCGCTGGTTGTGCGCGCCGTACGCGGAGATCTCCTTCGAGCAGGGGCAGAGACTCGTCGCGGGGGCCTTCACGCGGAGGATCAGGTCCTCGCTGCAGTTGGCGCTGGCCTCGAAGATCACCTTGTAGTCCATCAGGCCCGGGGATTTGGTCACCGGGGCCAGCTTCTCGATGAAGTAGGTCGCCTCGATGGTCAGGTGCGCCGACTCCGCCTCCAGCCGGCTCTTCATCTCACGCGCCACCAGCATGATGCACTCGGGGCTCAGCGGCTTGGCGTGGGTGTTGAGCACCTCCAGGAAGCGGCTCATGTGTGTGCCCTTCTGGTGGTGCGGCAGGGACACGTACATATCGATATTCGCGACGGTGTGCTGCTTGCCCCCGTCACGGGTCTTGAGGGTGATGGGGTACGTCACCGACTTCACGCCCACTTTGTCGATCGCAACGTTCCGTGAATCGGATTTGGCCTGAACGTCGGGGATCGCCGTGGGATCCTGCGTGGTGGAGGGCATGCGGTGCCTTTCGTGGGCGTGCGGCTCGGGCCCTCTGCACCGGTGTGCGGGCAGAGCGAGCCCGGGCGAGCGAATACGCGGGAGGGTGTGCCTCGAACGGTAGGGGCTTTGGCCCGCGTGATCGAATGGTTGCCCCCCGAACGGATGCCCAGCCGTCTCAGGCCTCACATATCAGGTCGCGGGGGACTCCGCGCCGGCGGGCTCGTGCTGCTTTTCGATCATCGCGTTCGCTTGGGCACAGCCCGCGGGGAAGCCGATGAGCAAGCCCACGGCCCAATGGGCGGGCATTACGCGGAGCAGCGAGGAGACATCGCCCTCGTAGGTCGCAGCCGCGATCGAGCCGTCGGTCAGCATGCCCCCGATGATCGGCGAGGCGAGCGCCGCGATGGGGAATCCCAGTAGGAGCCATGCCGCCGGTACGCGGGCGCCGAGAATGCGTCCGCCGAACCCTCCCAGGAACCCGGCGACGACCGCGGCTCCCATCGCCTGCCCCACACGCTCGTCACGAGCGATCACGAAGACCGCGACCATCGCGCCTACGGCACAAGCGAGCACACCCAGGCCCATCTCCTGTGGTGGGGCGGGCTCCGTGTCGTCCAGACGCTCTCCTCGCTTGGCGCAGAACCACGCGAAGGCACAGGCGACGAGCGTGACAAACGCGCCGTCGAGCGCGAGGGCCGTTGCGGGGTTCGTCATGCCGTCTACGCGGACGAGTTGATCCAGGCGGGGCGTTCCCCACGCACTCCAGACGAGCGCGAGCCCGATGCAGGCAACTCCGAGACGCCACGTTGTGAGCGATGTGACCAATAGGCCGAAGGCGCCGGCGATCGCGATCGCCACGGTCCACACCACGACCCCGGTGAAGACAGACGACGAGAGCAGGGGCGTGACGGTGCCGATGCCGTCCGCGGACGGAACGAAGCCCGTCAACACGCCCAGCAGCGGCCCCACGATCAGCAGAGCCACGCCAGCCAGAACCCAACGAAGAGCATTGTGCGCCATGTCCGGGTGATAGCCGAAACCGGCTCGCTTTGCCAACCCGCTCGATCCCTCTAGCGCCCCGCCACCGCCCCCTGTCCGGGTTGCGGCGATCGTCCCGACCCCCGAGACTGCCCGCTTATGACCGCCGACCAGCCATCGACAGAGACCAGCCACGACACCGTCCAGCTCACGGGGCTGGCCCTCAGTGTGCTCGATGTGGAGCAGGTCGCTCGTGCCGGGCGCCTGGTCTCGCTGCACGAGGTCGGCCTTGCTCGGATCGAGTCCGCCGCCAAGACGCTGGGCGACGCCCTCAAGGGCGGGCACGCGATCTACGGGGTCAACACGGGCTTCGGCTCCCTCGCGCGCAAGCGTGTGGATCCGAGTGAGCTCGCGACGGTGCAGCACAACTTGATCCGGTCCCACGCCGCGGGCGTGGGTGAGCCGCTGCCCGTGGATGTGGTTCGAGGCATGATGCTGCTCCTGGCCGCCTCGCTCACGCGCGGGTGCAGCGGCGTCCGCCCCGAGCTCGTCCGCCTGCTCATCGATCTCCTGAACCACGGCATCACCCCGGTGGTCCCGGGCATCGGCTCCGTCGGCGCTTCGGGGGACCTCGCGCCGCTCGCACACCTTGCGCTGGTGCTCATCGGTGAAGGCGAAGCGACAACATCCGCCGGCGTGCGCATCGCGGGGGGCGACGCCCTGCGCGGCGAGGGGCTCACGCCCGTCGAGCTCGGCCCCAAAGAGGGTCTCGCGCTCATCAACGGCACACACCTCATGGCCTCGCAAGCGGCGCTGCTGATGAGCGACACCACGCGCATCTTCGATGCAGCGGTCGCGGCCGCCGCGATGTCCATCGATGCCTCGCGCGCGACAGATCGCTTCCTGGACCCGCGTGTGTACGAGGCGCGCAACCACTGGGGGCCGGCGCGCGTCGCCGACCGGATGCGTCACATGCTCAGCGGCAGCGAGATCATCCCGAGCCACGCGGAGGACGATCCGCGCGTGCAGGACCCCTACTCGATCCGCTGCGCGACGTACGTCCTGGGCAGCGTGTTGCAGTCCCTCGACGCGGTGCGCGAGGCGGTGAGCGCCGAGCTCGGCGCGGTCACCGACAACCCGCTCATCTTCGCGGGCGAGCACGACGCCGAGGTCCTCTCCGCCGGCAACTTTCACGGCATGCCCATCGCACTCCCTATGGACCATCTCGCGGTGGCCCTCACGCACATCGCGGGCATCGCGGAGCGGCGCGTGTTTCTGCTGCTCGCCGCGAGTGATCCGCAGAACCCGCTGCACCCGCACCTCTCGGTCCGGCCCGGCGTGGAGTCGGGGCTGATGATCACGCAGTACACCGCCGCCGCCTGCGTGAACGAGATGATCACGCTCGCGACACCCGCGACGGTGAGCAACATCCCGACGTGCGCGGGGATGGAGGACTACAACAGCTTCGGCCCCAGGGCCGCGGCGAAGGCCCGCCAGTCCCTCGAACGCTGCTGCGACGTCGTCGCGATCGAACTGCTCGTCGCCTGCGAAGCCCTCGAGTACCAGCGCCCACTCAAATCGGGCACGGGCGTTGAGCACGCGCACGCGGTGGTCCGGCAGTTCGTCCCCCGTTTGGGCACCGACCGGACCCCCGCGCCGGACATCGCGAAGATCCGCGAACTGATACTCGCCGGTCGATTCCGCTGACTGTCCGTTATCGCGACGCGAACGGTGCCTCGCAGTCTCGGCCATTCGATGCCCTCCAGACCTCGACACCCTGCGGGCGAATATCTCGGATTCACCGGGAATACCGACCCTCCTCAAAGCGATCGCAGGCGGACGCACTCCTCAAATAGGATTCCTCACATGCAGATCGCCTTCTCACTCCTCGCCGGTTCCCTCATCGCCGCCTCTGGTCTTGGCCCCGATCAGACTCCCTCCAATGACTGTCCCGAGAACGCGCCCAACGTCATCGCGGCCTCGTTCGTCCACGCGGAGGACGACGAATACGAGGCTCCCGCGGAGCCCGGTCTCGAGGTAGGTGATGAAGCGCCGACGATCGAACTGCTGGATGAAAAGGGCAACACCATCGATCTCGCAGATCTGTATGCCCAGGGCCCCATCGTCCTGACGTTTTATCGCGGCGGCTGGTGCCCCTACTGCTCGAAGGCGCTCTCCGCGTGGCAGCAGAAGCTCCCCGAACTCAAGGAGGCCGGCGGGACGTTTGTTGGGTTGACGCCGCAGAAGCCGAGCTTCGTCGCAGAGACGAAGCAGGACAAAGAGCTCGAGTACGTCGTGCTCTCTGACACCGACGGCGAAGCGGGGCGTGCGTTCAAGGTGACCTTCAGCCTCGACGACCGCACGATCGAGAAGTACAAGGGATACGGCATCGACTTGGCGAAGAACAACGCCGACGGCGAATGGACCCTCCCCGCACCCGCGACCTTCGTGATCGACACCGAGGGCGTGATCCAGTGGGTTTTCGCGGACTGGGACTACACCAAGCGCGCCGATCCGGATGCCGTGATCGAGGCGGTGCGGAAGATCACGGGCGAGTAAGCCCGACAGCGCAGAAATCCCCCCCAACACCCGAGCGGCCCGATCGCGACGCTTGGGTGTTGTTCTGCGCGAGCGTAGAATGCGGGCATGACAACGCTCGACCAAAACGCAGCCACCCCCGGAACCCGCACCGTCCGCGCGCCCCGGGGCGCTGAGCCAGAGTGCCAGACGTGGCAGGCCGAAGCCGCGATGCGCATGCTCATGAACAACCTCGACCCCGAGGTCGCCGAGCACCCAGAGACACTGGTCGTGTACGGCGGTCGCGGCAAAGCCGCCCGGGACTGGGCGTGCTTCGACGCCATCGTCGCGACGCTCAAGCGTCTCAAGCCGGACGAGACCCTGCTCGTGCAGTCCGGCAAGCCCGTCGGCGTCGTGCGCACGCACGAGGATGCGCCGCGTGTGATGATCGCCAACAGCAACCTCGTCCCCCACTGGGCCACGCAGGGCCACTTCGACGAGCTCGAACGCGCGGGCCTGATGATGTACGGCCAGATGACCGCCGGTTCGTGGATCTACATCGGCACTCAGGGCATCCTCCAGGGGACCTACGAGACCTTCGCCGAGGCCGGCTTCGAGCACTACCCGCACCAGAAGGACGACCCGCGCGGCCCGCTCGTCGGCACCCTCTCGGTCACCGCCGGTTGCGGCGGCATGGGCGGCGCACAGCCGTTGGCGGTGACGCTCAACGGCGGGACCTGTCTGATCGCGGACGTGGACCGCACGCGCCTCGAGAAACGCCTGCACGACGGCTACCTCGACGAGCTCACGAGCGAGGGCGACAATGCGATCGACCGAGCCATCGACGCGGCCCTCGACTACAAGAACAAGGCGCAGAACGTCTCGGTGGGCGTCGAGGCCAACGCGGTGGACCTGCTCGAACGCATGATCGAGCGCGGCATCACGCCCGACCTGCTGACCGACCAAACCAGCGCGCACGACCCGCTGATCGGCTACGTGCCGCAAGGGCTCTCGATGCGCCAGGCGGATCTGCTGCGCAACGAGGAGCCCGAGGAGTACGTCGAGCGGTCCACCGCCTCGATGGAGACGCACGTCCGCGCGATGGTCACGCTGATGGAGAAGGGCGCGATCACCTTCGATTACGGCAACAACATCCGCCAGCGTGCGCTCGATCACGGCTACAAGGACGCCTTCCGGTTCCCCGGCTTTGTGCCGGCGTTCATCCGCCCGCAGTTCTGCCTGGGGCGCGGTCCCTTCCGCTGGGTTGCGCTCTCGGGTGACCCCGTCGATATCTACAAGACCGACTACGCCCTGCTCAAGCACTTCCCGAAGGACGAGGGCGGCTACAACGCGCGCCTGCACCGCTGGATCCTCGGCTGCCACGCGAACCCCGAGGCGCTCATGAACGAGGACTACGAGAACTGCCAGCCGAGCTTCCAGTTCCAGGGTTTGCCCGCGCGCATCTGCTGGCTCGGGTTGGGCGAGCGCGACAAGGCCGGGATGCTCTTCAACGCCCTCGTCGCCGAGGGCGAGGTCTCGGCGCCCATCGTCATCGGGCGCGATCACCTCGACTGCGGCTCCGTTGCTTCCCCCAACCGCGAGACCGAAGCCATGAAGGACGGGACCGATGCGGTCAGCGATTGGCCGCTGCTCAACTTCGCGGTGAACATCGCTTCGGGCGCGAGCTGGGTGAGCTTCCATCACGGCGGCGGCGTGGGCATCGGCTTCAGCCAGCACGCCGGCCAGGTCGTCGTCGCCGACGGCACGAAGAAGGCCGCCAAACGCATTGAACGCGTGCTGACGAACGACCCGATGATGGGCGTCTTCCGCCACGCCGATGCGGGCTACGAGGATGCGCAGGCGTGCGGGCGCGAGCGGGGCGTGGACATCCCGATGGGCTGATCACCACACGCCGCAGGTAAACGTGGGACGGTCGCGGCGCACCGCCACGCTTTGCGGAGACCCACGACGCACGCGTGATATTTCTCTGGTCTCCGCCGGCAGGCGCTGTATGGTGTGATACACACGTCAACCGAGCGTCCCCGGCGTTCACCACGGAGAAGGAAGAAACCGATGCCCCGCACCGCCCCCACCGTCACGGTCGCCTGCGCGCTCTTCGCGCTCGCCGGCGCCGCCCACGCGCAGCTCGACCTCATCGTCGATACCAACGCGCAGACCTACGTCTTTCAAGGCACGATCACCGCCGACGCCGGGCCCTTCGGCTCGAGCGGGTTCCGACACCGCTGGGAGCTCAACCCCCCCGGCACCGATGAGCCCTCCGGCGGGCCGCAGCAGATCGGGCTCGGCTCACGCCTCTCGCTCGCGACGACGAACAGCGGGCCCTTCCTCGGGGCGCTGAACCTGCACTTCTTCACGCAGGGCACCGGACCCGACCTGATGCGCATCGACGTCGGCTGGGTCGGCGGAGATCCCGGTGCCACCACCTTCACGGGCATCGGCATCCCGCAGTCTTACGCCTCGCTGCAACCCTCGACCATCGCGATGCTGGAACGCTCCGTCGGCTCGACGCTCGCGGGCGCGAGCCCGACACCCGGCGCGCCAGGGATCGCGATCATCGGGATCCCTGCGCCGGGTGTGCTACCGGTCGCGGGCCTTGCGCTGATCGCCGGCACGCGCCGACGCCGACGCTGAGCGCTCAAGAGGCGACTTCGCCGACGGCTGCACCGAGGGGCACGCCGCACCTCCGGTACAGTTCGCCCATGCCCACCATTCCCCACACCACACGCCCCGAACGGCCCCCGATGCCAGCGGGGCGATACGCCGGGACGATCCGGCACGACTCGCCCGACGGCTGCGCCATCGCGCTGCTGGGTCTTCCCGACGACACGGGGGTGGGCCTCAACAACGGGAGGCCCGGCGCGGCCCTCGGACCCGCGGCGTTCCGTGCGGCG
>JAJDDE010000175.1 GCA_029260475.1 Phycisphaerales bacterium
CAACCGAAGAGATACAACGCGTCGATCGGTTAGCAGCCGAACTCTTCCACCCGGCCGATGCCACACGCCCGGACCCGAGGGTGCTGGTGCTGCTGCCGACGCCCGAAGACGCGGATCGGTTGCTGCCCCAACGCAACGCGGGCGGCGTGTACGACCACTCGCGCAAGGGGCTCGTGGTGCGCGACATCGGCCCGTCGCTGCGTCACGAGTTCTTCCACGCGCTGCACTGGCGTCACATGGAGCGGCTGGGCCAGTTCCATCCGATCTGGGTGCGCGAGGGGCTCGCGACCATGGTGGAGGACGTGGACCTCACGGAAGATGAACTCCGCATCCTGCCCTCGTGGCGGACCAACATCGCCAAACGCCTGTCGAAGATCAGGCGGCTGCGTCCGTGGGACGACTTCGTGGAGCTCAGCCCCAAGCGGTTTACGTCCACCAAGCCGGTCAGCAACTACGCCCAGGCCCGCGCGATCATGCACTGGCTCCACGCTTCAGACAGGCTGGCCGCGTGGTACCGCGATTACGTGGACCACTTCGAGGCCGACCCGACGGGGCTCGGCGCCGTGGAAGCCGTGACGGACGCCGAGGCGAAGGAGTGGGGGGAGGAACTCCGGGCGTGGCTGCTGGCCCAGGACGAGGTGGGGGTACCCGGGCGGAGGAACCCTGTGGGCCTCGGTCTCCGTCTGCGACCGGGCGCTGGGGACGGCCCGGTGGTGGACCAAACGGGTGTGACTTCCGATGACGGCGTGCGTCTGCGTCTGCGCGACGTGATCCGGTCGATCGACGGTGAGCCCGTGCGCACGCTTGGCGAGCTGTACCGCGTGCTGGGCGCACGCAGGGCGGGGGACACGGTCCGTGTGACGCTCGACCGGAGCGGGCGTGCGCTCGGGGTGACGCTCACGCTCGAGCGTGATGAGGACACGCTGGGCTTCTGACCAACACGACTCCGTCCCCGACCGGTACACTCCCTCTGAACACGCGAGGGCGCACTTCTTCACATTCTCGGGGACCATCCGGCGCATGCCACAGGGAAAGACACAGCGAGCCGCTCCGTCGTTTGGCGACGATTTCCGCAAATTCTTCCTGCGCGGGCTGGCGATCCTCATGCCCTCGCTGGTCACGCTCGCGATCGTCTTCTGGGCGTACGACTTCCTGCACAACAACATCGCGGGGCCGATCAACAGCGGGGTCCGCCAGGGTGTTCACACGCTGGGCCCGAGGGTGCTCGGCGCGGAGGGCATGGAGCGGTATGCCTGGTACGACGTGACCGATGAAGAGCGGGCGGCCGAGCTGGCGACGCGCCGGAACAAGGCCATCGATCGCGAGACGCTGGACAACCAACTCCGCGTGATCAAGCTTCGCGAAGCCTGGGCCGACCGCTGGTACCTCGAGGCGATCGGCTTCATCATCGCGATCATCCTCGTGTACCTCGCGGGCGTGCTCGTGGGTAACTTCGTCGGTAGGCGCTTCTACCAACGGGTCGAGGGCTACCTCGTGCGCCTGCCGGTGATCAAGCAGGTGTACCCGAACGTCAAACAGGTCACCGACTTCCTGCTCCCCAGCAACGACCCCACGGACGGGAAGAAATCCAAGCTCCCGACCTCCGGTCGCGTGGTGCTCGTGGAATACCCGCGCCCCGGGATCTGGACGGTCGGGCTGCTCACCGGGCAGACGATGAAGGCCATCGAAGCGATCGCCGGGGAGCCCTGCGTCACCATCTTCATCCCATCCAGCCCCACGCCCTTCACGGGGTACACGATCACCGTGCCCGGCAAACACGTCCACGAGCTGCCCATCTCCTTCGACGAGGCGATCCGGTTCGTCGTGTCGGGCGGCGTCCTCGTCCCGCCCCAGCAGGAGACGGACCATTCGACTCAGCTCGCCTCGGGCGTGGTCGCGGCCCCCGGGGTCTCAATGGAGGCTCGGGAGTCCACAGATAATCCAGAAGGGGCTCCAGAAGATCCAGAGGAGGCCTGACTTGGCTTTTCGCTCCGGGGCGGGGATGATGCACATCCCCCCACGGGGTCCCGCACGGAACGCGGGGATTTGAACCACCGGAAGGAGTGAGCAATGCGTATCGACGTCTCAGGAAGACAATTCGAGGTCACCCCCGCCATCGCCTCGCACGCGGAAAAGAAGTGCGAGAAGCTCCCGAAGTACTACGACGGCGTGCAGTCCATCGAGGTCGTCATCACCCCCCGCCCCCACGATCACTACGGCGTCGAGCTCCGCGTGGACGTCGAGAAGCACGAGACCTTCGTCGCGCACGACGAGAGCGCAGACGTGTACAACAGCATCGATTCGGGCGTGGAAAAAATGGTCCGCCAGCTCACCGATTTCAAAGAGAAGCTCAAGAACAACAAGCGCTGATCCCCAACCATCGCCCGGCACCGCTTCGCCAGAGACCCCAGGAAAACGCATCAATGAACCTGCTCGAGATCGTCAACACGGACGCCATCATCCCCGAACTCGCCTCCTCCAGCCGCGACGAGGTGATCGGCGAACTGGTCAACAAATTCATCGAAGCCAAGGTCATCACGCAGGACCAACGTGAGGACATCATCGAGGCGGTGCTCGAGCGCGAGCGCAAGGGCTCCACGGGCTTCGGGCGCGGCGTCGCGATCCCGCACGTCAAGCTCAAGGGCATAGCGGGCATGAACGCAGCGGTCGGCATCTCGCAGGGCGGGATCGATTTCTCAGCACTCGACAAGCAGCCCGTCTACTCCGTCTTCCTGCTCATCAGCCCCGCGGACGACCCCGAGCAGCACCTCAAGGCGATGGAGGTGATCTTCAAGAACCTCTCCAACCAGACGTTCCGCAAGTTCCTCCGCCAGTCGTCATCCAAGCAGGACGTGATCACGCTCCTGGAAGACGCCGACGCCGACAAGATCGCCAACTGAGTCCGCTCCGGGCGCTCGCGCCCAACGATCGAACACCATGCCCGACGCACACGCACGAGCGACCATCGTCAACCGGCTGGGCCTGCACGCCCGCCCGGCGATGGCTCTCGTGGACCTCGCGTCTGTTTACCCCTGCGTCATCAAGCTCTGCCGCGAGGACGTGCCCGACGAGAAGGTGGACGCGAAGTCCATCATGCAGATCATGATGCTCGCGGCGACCCAGGGCGTCACCCTCGAATTCCAGGCCGATGGCGAGAAGGCTGAGGACGCGGTGAAGGCGCTCGCGGCGCTCGTCGAGACCGGCTTCGACGAGGACTGAACGCTCAATCCATCATCGGGAGTTCACGCTCATCCACGCGCTTGATCTTCGCGCCGACCGACTCCAGCGTGCGCTCCATGCGTTCGTAGCCGCGATCCAGGTGGTAGACGCGCCGGACGGTCGTGGTGCCTTCGGCGGCCATGCCCGCGAGGATGAGGCCCGCCGAGGCGCGGAGATCGCTCGCCATCACCGGGGCGCCGACGAGCTTCTCGACGCCGCTGACGACCACCGTGGGGCCCTGGCGGAAGAGCCGCGCGCCCATGCGTGAGAGCTCGGCGACGTGCAGGAACCGCTCGGGGAAGATGCGCTCGGTGATCACCGAGTTGCCCGATGCGAGCGTGAGCAGCGACATCATCTGCGCCTGCAGGTCCGTCGGGAAGCCCGGGTGCGGGTGGGTGGTGACGGTCAGCGGCTCCAGCCCGTTGCGCCGGGTCGCGCGCACCGTGGCGCGGAGCGGGTCGGTGTCGTCGATCACCTCGACGCACACGCCCGCGCGGTCCAGGTGGTCCTTCAACGCGAGCAGCGCATCGAGCGGGCAGTTCGTTAGCTCGAGGTCGCCGTCGGTGATGCCCGCGGCGATCAGGTAGGTGCCCGCCTCGATGCGGTCTGGGAGCACCTGGTGGTCCGCGCCGCCGAGCGATTCGACGCCGTGAACCGTGATGCGTGGCGACCCGGCGCCCTCGATCTTCGCGCCCATCGAGGTCAGCAGCTTCGCGAGGTCCGTGATCTCTGGCTCGCAGGCGGCGGACTCGATGACCGTCGTCCCCTTCGCGAGCGTCGCGGCGGACATCACGTTCGCGGTGCCCAGGACCGTCGGTCCGAAGGCGCCGCCGAGGAAGACGTGGCTGCCGATGAGACGCCCACCGGGCGGAGTCGCGACGTGGATATCACCCGCGCTGAGCGTGACGCGAGCGCCGAGCGCTTCGAGGCCGCGCAGGTGGAGGTCCACGGGGCGCTCGCCGATCGCGCACCCGCCCGGCATAGAGACGCGCGCCTCGCCCCGCTTGGCGAGCATCGGTCCGAGGACACAGATGCTGGCGCGCATGGTGCGCACGATGTCGTACCGCGCGTGCGAGCCCGAGGGGTCCACGCTGTGCAGGCGCATCACGCCCTCGTCATCGTGGGACTCGTCGCAGCCCAACTCGTGGAGCAGGCGGCGCATGTTGGCGATGTCCGCGAGCCGCGGGGCGTTTCGGAGGACGACCGGCTCGTCTGTGAGCAGGGCGGTCGCCATGAGCGGTAACGCGGCGTTCTTCGAGCCGTTGACTCGCAGCGACCCCTTCAGGGGGGTGCCGCCCTCGATCACAAAGGCATCCATGCCGTGCTCCGTAGGGGATTGAGGCCCGGTCAGGCGCCGGTGAGGACGCGGGGCGGTGTTGGTGAGGTCCGATCATACCGCCCCGCGCGCGGGCGTCGGGCCGGGTCGTGTTCGCCCCATCGGCACCACACTGCGAGTGTGCGCGTCCCGACCCCGGATGGGGCGTCATCTATTTGGCGGAAGCTGGGATGGAATGGACGTTTGAGATGTCCGCTCCCCGGCGCACGGTGCCTCGAGGCGCGGCACATCGAATTCTCACTCAGGAGCACCCGCCATGCACACACACACCTTCGCCAAGCGAACGGTTTTCGGCGCCGGCGCCCTTGTGCTGCTCGCGGGCACGATGTCGCTGGTCTCGACCGCACCTCAGGCGCTCGCCTCGGACGACGAGGGTCCGGATTCCGTCACGCTCACGGGCATGATCCGCGATTTCAAGACGAACCACCCGGATTTCGAGGCCTATCCGTGGGGCGGTCACTTCCGAAACCTGGTGCAGGATGATCTCGATTCCGAGGGCAAGCCCGCCTTCAACGATGCCCTGCTCGACTCGATGGACTGGGACGACATCCCGATCACCAACGCGGAGACGATGAGCCAGTGGTTCCGGGACGTGCCGGGCGTGAACACGAGTTGGACGCACGACATCGAACTCACGCGCTCGGGTGACATCTATACGTTCAGCCGACGGCGCCCCGACTACTTCTTCCCGGCCGACGGCAAGGGCTTCGGCAACTCCGAGGGCCCGCTGAGGTGGGCGTCCCCCGGTTCGCACAACTTCCACTTCACGATGGAGCTCGATACCGAGTTCACGTACATCCACCCGGACAACCGTGACTACGACATGATCTTCACGTTCACGGGCGACGACGACGTCTGGGTCTTCATCAACAACAAGCTCGCTGTGGACATCGGCGGCGTTCACGGTCAGGTCTCCGAGTCGATCAACCTCGACGATGCGGCCGAGGACCTCGGGCTCGAGCCGGGCGGCATCTACTCGCTCAAGCTCTTCTTCTGCGAGCGTCACACGAGCGAGAGCAACTTCCAGATCCAGACCACGCTCACGCTGCGGTCCGCGGAGCTGCCCACCTCGGCGCACCTGTACGACTGATCGACGGCGGTCTGAATTTTGGATTCACACACGTCCGAGAGCGTGTGAGCGGGCCGGTTCGCCCTGTTCACACGCTCTCGTTTTATGCGCGCTCGAAGAGCGGCGTCGAGAGGTACCGCTCGCCGATGGAGCAGGCGATCGTCACGATGCGCTTGCCCGCGAACTCCGGGCGTGCCGCGACGCGGAGCGCCGCGCAAAGGTTGGCACCCGTGCTGATGCCGCAGAGCACGCCCTCCTCGCGTGCGAGCCTGCGTGCCCAGGCGAAGGCGTCGTCGTTGGAGACGCTCTCGGTGCCGCTCAGGAGCCCGGTGTCGAGATTCCTCGGCACGAAGCCGGCGCCGATGCCCTGGATCTTGTGCGGCCCGGGGGCGCCGCCCGAGATCACCGGCGAGTCCTCTGGTTCCACCGCGATCGCCCGGAATTCGGGGTTCTTCGTGCGCATGAAGCGGGTCACCCCCGTGATCGTGCCCCCGGTGCCCACGCCCGCGACGATGGCGTCGATGCGCCCTTCCGTCGCTTCCCAGATCTCCGGGCCCGTCGTCAGTTCGTGGACCCGCGGGTTGGCGGGGTTCTCGAACTGTTGCGGCATGAACACCGGATCGCCGGCTCGCTGGTGTGACTCGAAGAGTTCTCTGGTCGCGTCGATCGCGCCGCCCATGCCCTTCTCGGCGGGTGTGAGCACGAGTTCTGCACCGAGGTGCGCGAGCACCGCTCGACGCTCGACGCTCATCGATTCGGGCATGCAGAGCGTGAGGGGGTAACCCTTTGCGGCGCAGATGAACGCCAGGGCGATGCCCGTGTTGCCGGAGGTCGGCTCGACGATGCGCGTGCCCTTGTTGATCCGCCCTTCGGCCTCACCCGCCTCGATCATCGCCTTGCCGATGCGATCTTTCACGCTGCAGGCCGGGTTGAGCATCTCCAGCTTGAGCAGCACCTGAGCGCCGTTGGGGACATCCAGCGTGCGCAGCCCGACCAGCGGCGTCGCGCCCACCGCGTCGGCGATGGTGAGGCCTTCGCGCACGGGTCGTGTCATAGAGATCTCGTTCATGGTCGTCTCCTGCCCGGCGTGCGTGTGGAAGCCTAGGGGAGATCGGGGGGCGTCATCAGCGCTCCACGCCCAGCCCCGCCTCCACCCACCCGTCGTAGCCGTTCTCGAGGAGGGCGACCTTCTTGTGCCCGGTCTGGAGGAGGCGTTTGACGAGCGCTCGCGCCGTGCCCGATCCCGGGTTCTGCCCGTAGACGACGACCATGTCGTAGCCGCCGAAGCGGGGCTTCGTGTCGGTGAGGTCGATTTCCGAGAGCGAGGTGTGCCGGGCGCCGGGGAGATGCCCCCGAGCGAAGGCGTCCCGGTCGCGGGCGTCGAGGACGAGGGTCGCCTTGGGGGACTTCTGGAGGCGACGAGACACGTCGGATATCGCGATAGGCTCGATCGACCGGTCGCTGACGCGTCCCGAACAGCCCGTGGTGAACCCCGCTGAGAGGCCAATAGCGAGCAGGAACGCGACCCGAACAGCACGGCGCGACGTAAACGGCGTAGTCTTCATGCGGTAAGAATAACCGACCCCTCAACAGCGTTCAGCCAAGACCGCGTCGAGCACGCAACACCATGGTCTGTCAGGAGTTTCCCGAATGTCAATCTCCCGAGTCTTCACCCGTACCCGTCTCGCGATGAGTGCGGTCGCTCTCACCAGCGCCGCGATTCTCGGCGCTGCATTCGCGTCCTCGGCTGCCCAGGACCGGACGATGGACGCCCCGAACGTCCAGATGAGCATCCTCCCCATGGCGTTCGTGCAGGATGGCAACACGCTCGTGAAAATCCAGGCGCTCTCCGAGAAGTCACACCTGGTCGCGGGTGAGACGAACTGGATCGGCCTCGTTTTCAACACCTCGCGCGACTGGCACATCTACTGGCGCAACCCGGGCAACGGCATGCCGACCACATGGAAACTCACCGAGGCCCCCGACGGCATCGAGCTCGGCGACGCGGTGTGGCCGCTCCCCGAGCGGTACGAGACCGAGTTCGGCCTCGATTTCGTCCACCACGGGCGCGTCTTCGTGATGATCCCCATCGATGTGGACGCCTCGGTCGCCAAGCAGGGCGAGGTCACCATCGAGATCGAGGCGAAGTGGCTCGTGTGCAAGGACATCTGCGTGCCGGGCAAGGCCACAGCGAGCATCACGCTCCCCGTCACGTCCGATCCCGCCAAGGCAGCGCCGGCTCGGGCCGCCAAGGCGTTCAAGGACACACGCGAGGCGGCACCGAAGGTCGTCGAAGAACTCAAGGACGAAGCGATCGAAGCGAACGTCGGGGACGTGGTCACGATCACCAAACCCGGTGCCACCGAACTCACCTTCTACCCCTACGAAAACGACGAGGGCGTCTACCCCAACGAGCCCAAGAAGGACCTGATGAAGAAGGGCGACACCCTCACGATCCGCTACTACGACGGCGATCTCGAACTCGCTCAGGAGATCAAGGGCGTGCTGGTCGTCATGACCGGCGACAAGGAAGAACGCTTCGAGATCACCATCCCGATCCGCTGATTCACGACAAAGACCACGCTCAGCGCGTCGGTCTGTTTTTCGCGCCCCCGGGCGCATGATCGAAGAGAAACCCGCTCGCACCAGAGCACACAGGAGAAACCAATGAGCATGACCACCACCCGATGGTTCGCTGGCGTTACCGCCGGCGTCGTCGCCCTCGCCGGCGTGATGTCCTTCACCGGCAGCGCAGAGGCCCAGCGATCCCGCACCACCGCCCGTGACGCTGAGACCGCGAAGGTCGGCGAGAAGGCCCCCGAGTTCACCCTCACCGATCTCGACGGCGAGAAAGTCACCCTGACGGACTTCATCGACGACGGCAAGATCGTCGTCCTCGAATGGTGGAACCCCAAGTGCCCGTACGTGATCAAGCACCACGAGAAGATGACCACCATGACCGACCTCGCGACCAAGTACGAGGACGAGGTCGTGTGGCTGAAGATCAACTCCACCAACGAGGACCATCAGGACTACGGCGTTGACAAGCAGTACGCCGAGCAGTGGAACCTCAGCGAGATGACGCTGCTGATGGACAGCGACGGCGCGGTCGGCAAGCTCTACGGCGCCCGTAGCACGCCCCACATGTTCATCATCGACACCGAAGGCCTCCTCCGCTACCAGGGCGCCATCGACAGCAACAGCGGTGCCGCCGGCTACGACGAGGACACCAAGAACTCGGTCACGAATTACGTGGACCGGGCCCTCGAGCAGATCATCGCCGGCGAGACCGTCACCCGCGCCGAGACGCGTGCCTACGGCTGCTCCGTGAAGTACGCCCGCTGAGCCTCGCGTAGATCATCGAAGCGAATCCACCGACGCCCCCGCGCACGCGGGGGCGTTTTTCGTGCGCTCATTCGGTGACCTTGACGACCTTGGGCTTGGGGGGCAGCTTCGGGCGGTGCAGCAGGAAAGCGACGAACGCGAAGGCGCTGAGCAGCGCGGTCGAGGCGATCCCGACGGTCTGGTAGCCCTTGGGTTGGAACACGTTGGTGAGCTCGACACTGACGCCCGAACCGGGGAACGCGAGTTTCCAGACGTCGTCATCCTTCTTCTGGAGCGTTCCCGTATCCGCGGAGTCGAGCTGCTCGACGAGAGCCGAGATCGCGGCGTTGCCGGCCTGCGCGTTCTCAAGGCTGCCCGAGAGACGCGCCGCGCTGCCCGCGATGGCGACGAGCGGGATCAGCAGGCCCACGTGGATGCCGATCATCCCGAGGCGCCGATTCGCCTTGATCAGCAGCGCGAGCACGGCGCAGACGAGCGTGAGCAGCGCTAGCCCGCCAGTGATGGCGACGGCGGTTTTGGCGCTCGCGCCCTCCGGCGCGACGATGTAGGTGATATAGCCGACGCCGCTGAGCGCGACGGCGTAGACGATCATGGTGATGGCGTATCGGAACACACGCGCCCCTTCTGTTGGTGTGCGGGAACGGCGCACGATGTGCGCACGGTTCGATCATAGGAGGCTGTGCGGGGGGCTGTGGAGGGGCGTGCTGGAGCGTGGGGGCGGTCAGCCGGTGTCGGAGACGGATTCGCTCGCGCCCGCCAGGGCGAAGTTGATCGCCTCCTCTGCGAGCAACTCCACCGGGTCGATCGCGGGGAGCAGACGCGTGGCGTCCCCCATGATCAGGTTCGCCTCGGAGCAGCCGAGGATCAGGGAATCGCAGCCGCGCCTCGAGAGGTCCTCGACCGCCTCGCGCACCACCGCCTGCGATTCTTCGCGCACGCGCCCGTAGATCGCTTCGCGGAAGATGATCCGATCGATCTCCTCCATGTGCGCCTCGTCGGGGACCAGGAGGTGGATGCCCTTGAGCCCGAGGGCTGTCTGGTAGGTAGAGCCGGACATGACGAAGCGCGTGCCGACGAGCCCGACGGTGCTGCAACCGTTCTCCTCGATCGCGTGGGCGACGAGGTCGATCATGCTGAGCCAGGGGATCGGGCTGTTGGCCTCCGCCATCGGTAGGGCGTGGTGGGCGACGTTGTCGGGGAGCACGCAGAAGTCGGCGCCGGCGTCGCGGAGCGACGTGGCGGAGTCCGCGAGCATCTCGGCGATGCCCTCCCAGTCGCCCGCGTTGAGCGCCTCGACGTACGTCGAGAAGGGGCGGTTGTGCAGCGAAACGAGGGGGCGGTGGTCCGGGCGCGTGATCTCCGATGCGCGCCGCCCGATCAGGCGGTAACAAAAGGCCGAGCCCTCCGGGCTGACCGCGGCGATGCCGATGTGCTTGGGCAAGTGGGCTCCTAGAGAGGAGAGAGCAGGGGAGGAGAGGCGCGGGCGTGGGCCCACACACAGTGTCGGGAGCGGGCCCGTCCGCGTCAATGATCGAGATCGCCATCCGCGGGCGGGAGGCTCCTACGATCGCGCCATGCCCGATCCAGACCCGTCAACACCCGCCTCGAGCACCGAGAACCCCTTCTCATTATTGGGCCTTGAGCCCCGATTCGATCTCGACGAGGCAGCGATGCAGCGCGCCTGGTTGACACGCTCGGCACGATGGCACCCCGACCGATCGCCCGACGACCCGGAGGCCGCCCAGCGTCTGGCACGGATCAACAAGGCCATGAGTGTCCTCGAGCACCCCGAAAAGCGAGCCAACGCGTTCCTCGAGCACCTCGGTGGCCCCGCCAAGGACCAGGAGAAGACCCTGCCCGAGGGGTTCCTCATGGAGATGTTCGAACTGCGTGAGGAGCACGAATTGGGGGACGAGGCGACGCGCACGCGCCTGGAGCAATGGGGGATGCAGCGGCAACGCGAGCACATCGACGCGGTCGCGCGCATGTTCGAGGCCCTGAGCGAACCGCCGTCGTCCGAGGCGCTCACCGCGATACGCGTGGAGCTGAATGCGTGGCGGTACATCGAGCGGTTCCTGACCGAGCCCGGGCTCGATTAGACCGCGTCCATACCCACGTCGAGCCACGTGGCGCCGTGGGTGATGGTCCCGAGGCTGATCCGGTCCACCCCGGTGCGTGCGATCGCGCCGATGGTGTCGATCAGGACGCCGCCGCTGGCTTCGAGTTTGAGCGAGGGGTTGCGCTCGTCGCGCATCGCCACCGCTGTGGTCAGCAGTTCGGGCCCCATGTTGTCGAGCATGACCACGTCGATCACGCCCGGCTCCAGCTCGAGCAGCGCTTCGAACTGATCGAGCGTGTCCACCTCGACCTCGACGAACCGCAGGGGGCGGTCGTCCCGTGCGGTCTTCGCGAGTCGGCGGATGTGCGCCGAGAGGGTGTCGTCGGAGACGCCCGCGATGTGGTTGTCCTTCACGAGCACCGCGTCGTGCAGCCCGATGCGGTGGCAGGCACCGCCCCCGCAGCGAACGGCGTACTTTTCCAGCATGCGCAGGCCCGGCGTGGTCTTCCGGGTGTCGAGGATGTCCACCGGGTGGTCCGTCGCCTCGCGCACCGTGCGCACGAACAGAGCGGTGCGCGAGGCAACGCCGGACAGGCGGCCGATGAGATTCAGCAGCGGGCGCTCCAGCGCGTGCAGTTCGGGGCTGGGGCCAGCGAGGCGAGCGAGGGCGTCGCCCTTCTCGCAGCGGCTGCCGTCGAACAGGAGCAGCTCGCAGGACACCCCCGGCGCGAAGACTTCGAGCAGATCGGGCAGCAACGCGAGGCCGCACACCACACCGGTGTCTCTCGTGCGAACCTCGACGGTGTGTTCAGGGTCCTCGGTCGTGCGCGACAAGGCGATGCCGGTGATGTCGCCCGTGTGATCGCCCAGGCCCAGGTCCTCGTCACGCATG
>JAJDDE010000176.1 GCA_029260475.1 Phycisphaerales bacterium
AACGCGGGGACGACGGGCGTGGACCCGAACCGCAACTGGCCCACCTCGTGGGGCGACGGTGTGGACAACACCTCCAACGGATCCAGCGAGGTTCATCGAGGCACCGCGCCGCTCTCGGAGCCGGAGACCTCGGCGGTCGCGACGTACATGCAAGGGCTCGCCGGCACGATCGAGTGCCTCGACGGTTGCGGCACCGGGTGCTGCGCGATCGGCGAGAGCACCTCACGCGTGAAGGGACACATCGATGTCCACAGCTTCTCGCAGGTGATCCTGGGGCCATGGAGCTTCACGTCGGCGTTCCCTCCGCCGCGCGCTGAGGAGTTGACTCTGGTGCAGAACGCGATGTCCGTCGCGATGACCTCGGCCGCCGGGGCGCCCTACCCCGCGGCGCTGGGCGACATGCCGCTGCTCTCGCCCGCGGGCGGGGTGATGCCTGACTGGACGTTCGCGGAACTCGGGGCGCTCTCTTGGACGATCGAGATGCGCCCGCAGAGCGGCGGGCTCGGCGGTTTCGACCTGCCCGAGGACCAGATCGACGAGGCCAGCGCGGAGCTGCTGGCGGCGGTGACCGAGCTCTCCGAGCACGCCGGCAAGCGGCTGGGCATCCTGCTCGCGTCGAGTGTGCCTGCGTCTGCTCAGGCGAACGCCTCGTTTGATGTTTCTGTGAGCGTCGTCGAGTTCAACGGCTTCGACGTGGTGCCCGGCTCGGTCGTGCTGCGCTCGCGCGTGGGGGCCGCAGGGATGTTCGGCGTCGATGCCACGACATTCGACGGCTCGTTCTACACCGCATCCCCCACCGCTCCGGACTGCGCCGAGACCCTGCAATTCTTCTTCGAGGCGATGGCCGACGACGGCACCGTGGTGTCGCTCCCGACCGACGGCTCGTTCTTCGAGACGGTGGGCGGCGAAGTGACGGTCGCGATCGATGATGACTTCGAGTCCGATCTCCTGTGGTCGGTGGACCTGCTCGGCAACGACTCCGCGACAACCGGGGCGTGGGAACGCGCCGACCCCGAGCCCACGCTCGCGCAGCCCGGCGACGATTTCTCGGCGGACGGCACGCTCTGCTTCGTGACCGGGGCGAGCGCTGGTACGGGGATCGGGGCGAACGACATCGACGGTGGCTCGACCTCGCTCACGTCGCCGGTTTTCGATCTCTCTGCCGCGCAGAGCGCGACGGTCTCGTACGCGCGCTGGTACTCGAACAACCAGGGCAGCGAGCCGAACGCGGACTCCTTCGCGATCCAGATCTCCGACGACTCGGGCGCGAACTGGTCCACGCTCGAACTCATCGGGCCCGGCGGCCCCGAGACGGGCGGCGGATGGATTCAGGTCTCGTACCGCGTAGAGGACTTCGTCTCGCTGACGGACGGCGTGCGCGTACGGTTCACCGCTTCAGATTTCGCTGGCGGTTCGATCGTCGAGGCGGCGATCGACGAGTTCGTCATCGCCGCCGAATCCGCGTGTGAGGTGCTGAACGCCTGCAGCGCCGACTTCGACGGCGACGGCGATGTCGACCTGGGTGACTTCGGCATCTTCGGTGCCGCGTTCAACTCCACACCCGTAGACAGCAACTGGGACCCCGACGCCGACTTCGACAACGACGGCGATGTGGACTTGGGCGATTTCGGCGTCTTCGGCGCGCAGTTCGGCAACACGACCGCGGATTGTTTCCCCTGATCGCTCTTCGCATCTGATTTCACCCAGAGCCCGCTCTTGCAGCGGGCTCTTTTTATGTCATCGATTCGGTCAAACTGACAGCACGAGCAGCATGCCGCCGGATGCGCGACAGGCTCATCCACTTGAGCGTGCACAGGCGCATCGTCGATCATCTCGTAGGTGAGACCCCGGCGGGTGACCTCGTGCCCGTGGTTGTGCAGCAGCGCAGAGGCCCGGCGGGCTTCTCGCTCGGCCTCGCCCCGCCCCGAGTGCGGGTTGGCGACGACGACGATGCGCATCTGGAGACCCCCCTGCCCGCATCACGCGCGCCCCGGGGAGAGGCGGTACCTTATGCGCATGCCGAAGGACCGGTCCGCGATATCACTGCTATGGACGCTCGCTCTCGCCCTCCTCGTCGCTCCCGCAGCGGCGGCTCAGGAGGACGCCGCAGAGCCCACCCCAGAGACCGCCCCGCCGGTCTCCCCCGGCGCGGACGCCCCGGTCTACCGGCTCGACGACGGCGCGGGCTGGACCGAGAGCGATGCGCCGGAGCCCGAACGCGGCACCCAGGCCAGCGAGATCCGGGAGATCCGCGCCCTGCTCGCCGACGACCAGGCCAACCGCGCGCTCCAGCGCCTCGACGCCTTCATCGAACGCGCCGAGAGCGAGGGCTCCCCCTACTTCAGCGAGGCCCTCCTGCTTCGCGGCGACACCAAGGTCGCACGCGATGAGGAGTTCGAAGCGCTCTTCGATTACGAACGCCTCATCCGCAACTACCCGCAGAGCGAACACTTCGTCACCGCGGTGGACCGCGAGGTGCGCATCGCCAATCTCTACCTCGAGGGCCTCAAGCTCCGCCTCTTCGGCATCCGCCTGATCGACGGCGAGGACATCGCGATCGAGCTGCTCATCCGAGCGCAGGAGCGGTTGCCCGGTTCGTCCATCGCCGAGCGAGCGTCGCTGATGATCGCCGACTACTTCTACCGCAAACGCGAGATGCGGCTGGCGCGTGACGCCTACGAGGTTTACCTCGTGAACTACCCCAACGGCCCGAACCGCATCCACGCGGAGCGCCGGCTCATCTACGCGGACATGGCCCGCTTCAAGGGCCCCCGCTACGACGGCAGTGCGCTCCAAGACGTGCGACTGCGCATCCGGTCGTTCAAGGAGCGTTACCCCAGCGAGGCGGCTGCCAGCGGCATCAACGAGGGGCTCATCGCCCGCATCGACGAATCCACCGCCGCCCAGCTCCTCGAGAGCGCCCGCTGGTACCTGCGCCAGGACGACGGCCCCGCCGCCCGCTACACGCTGCGCCGCCTGCTGCGCGTGCATCCGCAGACGATCGCCGCCCAGCGCGCCCGCGAACTGATGGACCGGCAGGGCTGGCTGGTTCCCGAGGTGAAGACGGAGCCGGTCGTGCCCAACGCGGTCGAGATCGAGGGCGCGCTGTCCGAGGATGCACAGGCGGTGCCCGCTGGTGAACAGCCATGACGCGCGCAGTCTCCGCCCTGCTGCTCGTCGCGGCGCTGCCCTTGTCCGTGACCGTTCCGATGATGAGCGGCTGCGCCGGCTACGCGCTGGAGTCCTCCTTCGACACCGATATCGAGACGGTCTACCTCCCCCTCTTCGACAACACCACTTTCAATTATGGACTCGAAGCGCAGCTCACCGAGGCGCTCGCCAAGGAGATCCACCGCACCACGCCCTGGCGCGTCACGAGCGACAGGGGTGCCGACACCGAACTCCGCGGCGCCATCACGCGCGTGGACAAAAGAGAGCTCTCCACCGACAGCGTTTCTGGCCTCGTGCAGGAGCTGGCGACGATCATCACCGTGACCTTCGATTGGACCGACGCCGAGACCGGCGAGGTCCTCGTTGCGAGGCGGGGCTTCACCGTCGCCGAGCCCTACGCGCCGCTCCGGGGCGCTCAGGAGCGCCCCGAGACCGGGGAGGCCAGCGCTATCGATCGCCTGGCCCGTGATATCGTCGCGGAGCTCCGCTCCGACTGGTGAGCACCAGCCCGCGGGCCGGCATCCGGACACGCGCCGAGCACGAACCGGGCGAGTGCCCCGCGCATCACGCCGATAGTCCTCCTGACGGGCCTCGCCCGCTCCCCTACCCGAACACAACCCCCATCGGGTGCGTACATCCCGGGGCCTATCCTTAGGCTCGCACAGACCCCCAACCCGCAGCCCGCGTCACGGATCCGCGACGCTGGCCGCACGGACCCAGCATGACCCCACGACTCCCCGACTCGACCTTCAGCAGCAACGGTGCCCCCTCCGGCCCGGACGGCACGCCCAAGCGCCCCGCGGGCCCGGCTGTCGATGGGAAGCCCGCGATCGCGCAACGCCGCGCCCCGATGGGCTGGCTGATGATCATCATCCTCGTCGCTCTCGCGCTGCTCGTGATCCAGACCCTCGGCAGCCAGCGCCAAGAGGTCACGTTCAAAGATTTCATCGCGCTTGTCGAGGAGAAGGGCGTCGAGGACGTCATCGTCAAGGGCAATGTCATCCAGGCAACCCGCGTCAACGACCCCACCGACAGCGCCGACAGCCGCAACATCGAGGTGATGATCTCCCCCGAGTCCAAAGAGGCCCGCATCAAGGAGCTCCAGGAACTCGCGGCGAACAACACGGGCTTCGACTTCAAAGAACGCTCGCCGGGTCTGCTCCAGCAGTTCGGGTTCTCGGTGCTCTTCCTCCTGCCCTTCTTGCTGAT
>JAJDDE010000177.1 GCA_029260475.1 Phycisphaerales bacterium
GCGCGAGGGCGCGGCGATCGCGGTCCTGGGGCTGCTGGCGATGGACGGGGTGGCGATCACGATCCCGGGCGTGACGGGTCGCATCGGTCGAGCGTTGCACGACGGGCAGTGGATCGGCGGTGCGCTGTGAGCGACAGACCCCCCGACCGGAGCACGGTGCCGACGGAGGGGCTGCACCCTGATGCGGCGCGTGTGGACCTGGTCTCCACCGAGGCGTTGGTCGCGTTGATGAGCGCGGAGGACGCTCGCGCCGTCGAGGCGGTCCGGGCGGAGGCCGCGAAGATCGCGGCGTTCGTCGATGCGCTGGCGGAGCGGTTCGTACGGGGCGGGCGGCTTGTCTACGTCGGGGCGGGGACGTCGGGGCGGCTGGGCGTCTTGGACGCTTCGGAGTGCCCGCCGACGTTCCTCGTGGAACCGGGGCGCGTCGTTGGGGTGATCGCGGGGGGCGACGGCGCGCTGCGGACGTCGAGCGAGACGCTCGAGGATGTGCGTGACGGGGCGAACGCGGCGCTGGATGCGCTCGCCCTGACGGATCTGGACACGGTTGTGGGCATCACCGCGGGCGGCACGACGCCCTACCCGCTCGGCGCGATCGAGCACGCGCACGCGCTCGGGTGTCTCACCGCGCTGCTCACGTGCGCTGACGTGCCCGACGGCTTCCTCGCGGACCACGTGCTCAACCCACGGACGGGGCCCGAGCTGGTCGCGGGCTCGACGCGTCTCAAGGCGGGCACCGCGACGAAGCTGGTGCTCAACATGATTTCAACGGCGCTCATGGTGCGCCTCGGCAAGGTCCACGGGGGGCTGATGGTTGATGTGAGCGCGACGAATGACAAACTGCGCGACAGGGCGGCCCGGATCGTCTCCACGCTCACCGGGCTCTCTCGCGACGACGCCTTCGCGCTGCTCGACGGGGCGGGCGGGCGCGTGAAGACCGCGGTGGTGATGCACGCGATGGGCGCGAGCCGCTCGGACGCCGAGGCGATGCTCGCGTTGCATAGCGGCTCGTTGCGAGGCGCGTTGGGGTCCGAACCGTGACGCTCTCGGCGATCGATTGGCTGCTGTTTTTCGGGTACGTCGTGCTCGTGCTCGCGATCGGCTGGTTCGCGGGTCGGCGCGTGAAGGATGCGGCGTCGCTGTTCACGGGCGGACGGAACGTGCCGGCGTGGGCGATCGCGGTGTCGGTGGTCGCCACCGCGGCGTCGGGGGCGACGTTCATCGGTGGGCCACAGGCGTCGTACGCGGGGAACCTGACGTACCTGTCGGCGTCGATCGCGAGCGTGCTGGGCGCTGTGCTGGTGGCGTGGCTGTTCGTGCCGCGGTTCTATGCGGTGGGGGCGACGACGGTGTACCAGGCGATCGGCGCGGAGCGGGGCATCGTCGCACAGCGCGCGTGCGCCGTGGCTTTTCTGGTCGGCCGGTTGCTCGCGAGCGGTGCACGCCTATACATCGCGGCGATCCCGTGCAGCCTGATCGTCTTTGGCGATCTCGACACGGGCCATCTGTTGCTCAGTGCGTGCGTGCTCGGCGTCGCGGCGCTGGTGTATACCTCGTGGGGCGGTATCCGCGCCGTGATCTGGACGGATGCGCTGCAGGCGCTCGTCATGGTCGTCGCGGTTGTCGCGAGCCTGTTCGTGCTCATGGACCAGATCCCGCTGGAGCTCTCCGAGTACCCGAGCGCGCTGCGCAACGCGGAGGGTGGCGCGGACAAGCTGGTGCTCTTCGATCTCAGCGGCGATCTCGCGCGCCCGTTCACGCTCTGGGTGGTGCTCTTCGGTCTGACGCTCTTCAACACGGCGGCCTTCGGCACCGATCAGGACCTCGCGCAGCGGTTGCTGACGTCGGATTCGGCGAAGAAGGCCGCGTGGAGCCTGGTGTCGTCCAGCGTGATGGGCATCGGGCTGGTCGGGCTCTTCCTGTGCGTCGGGCTGTTGTTGTTCCTGCGCGATCAGACGGTCGGCGTGATCGAGTCGGAGGATACGCGAGAGGTGTACCTCGCCTTCATCCTCACGGACCTCCCCGTCGGCCTGCGCGGCCTGCTCGTCGCCGGGCTCCTTGCGGCGGCGATGAGCAGCACGGACTCGGCGCTCAACGCGATGTCCAGCTCGGTGGTCATCGATCTCGGCTGGGGCGACAAGGACACGTCCTCGCGCACCGCGCGCCTCGTGAACGCGCTGTGCGGCGTGTCGCTCGTCGCGACGGCGTGCGTGTTCGTGCTCATGGAGGGCGGGAAGAACGAAGGGCTGATCCCCTTCGCGCTGGGCGTGATGCTCTACGCGTACACGGGCCTGCTCGCGGTCTTCGTCACGACACTGCTGCTGAAACGAGGTTCGGCACGATCGATCATCGCGGCGCTGCTCGCTGGGGCCGTCACGGTGGGCCTGCTGCAGTTTGTGATCGAGACGCCCGTCTCGTTCGGCTGGCGGATGCTCGCGGGGTTCCTTGTGGCGCTGGCGGTGTGCGTGAGTGGGCGACCCCGATGAACACGACGGACGGTCTGCTCCGGGCGATCGGTGGCGCACTGGTGCTCGGCATCCGCGGCATGCGCCCGGGTGATCCGGGGCTTGAGGAGGATCTCGACGCGTGCGCGCGGGTCGGGTGCCGGGGCGTGATCCTGTTCGATCGGGACGTCGGTGTGGGCGGGGCCCGGAACATCGAATCGGTGGGGCAGGTCCGCGCGTTGTGCGACTACGTGCGCGAGCGGCTGGGCGCGGGCACGCTGGTCTGTGTGGATCAGGAGGGCGGGCATGTGCGGCGCTTGCGCGAGACGCACGGGTTCGGCGCCTGGCCCGGCGCGGACGAGACGCCCGCGGAATTCGCATGGGAGGGGCTCACGAACGAGCTGGCGAGTGTCGGCATCGACGTGAACTTCGCGCCGTGCGTGGACGTGGACGTGAACTCGTCATGCCCGGTGATCGGCGCGCTCGGGCGGTCCTACGGCGGGGACTGGGCGACGGTGGTACAGCGGGCCGAGCGCTCCGTTCGTGCGCACGTCGAAGCGGGCGTGCTGCCGGTGCTGAAGCATTTCCCGGGGCACGGCTCAGCGGGGACGGACTCGCACATGGACCTGCCGGACATCACCGGGTCGTGGTCACGCGACCGCGAACTCGCGGTGTACCGCCGGCTCTTCGAGCGTCTCGACGTTCCCCTGGGCGTGATGACGGGGCACCTGCTGCACCGCGGGCTCGACGACCGGTTGCCGGCGAGCCTTTCTCGCGCGGTGACCACGGGGCTGCTGCGCGAAGAGCTCGGCTTCGACGGGTTGGTCGCGACGGACTCGATCGACATGGAAGGCGTGCGGGCGGGGTGGTCGCTGGAGCAGACGATCTCGCTCGCGCTGCACGCGGGGGCGGATCTGGTGGTCCACGCCTGCAACTCGGGGCGCGCCGAGCACGCGCCCGATATCGCGGAGGCGATCGGGGCGCTTGCATCGTCACCCGGAGCGCCGTCGCTGGCGGCGATGGCGTGGGACGCGCGTGAGCGGGTGGACGCGGTCATGCGCTCGGTGCGGGCGGGGGCTTCGGGCCCGGGAGCGAGAGGTTGAAGAGGATGCCCGAGCCACGGAGGGCGAAGGCGACGAGCGCCCCCAAGCCCGAGGCGAGTTGGAGCGAGACGCCCGCCCCGTCGAGCGCGACCAGTGTCGCGGCGCCCGCGAGGGCGGCGGTGATGTAGATATCGCGCTGCAGGACGATAGGGATCTCGTTGCGGATGACTTCGCGGACGATGCCGCCGCCCGCCGCGGAGACGCCGCCCATCATGACGCAGATAACAGGTGCCGCGCCCTCGCCGATCGCGACGGTGGCGCCGGTGGTGCAGAAGAGTGCGAGGCCCAAGGCGTCGAGCCAGACGATGGCGCGGTTGAGTTTGCCGACGCTGCGCGTCGCGAAGAACGTGACGATCGCGGCGCCGGCGCAGATGTAAATTGGCGCGTGGTAGGTGAGCCAGAAGACCTGGCGATCCAGGAGCAGGTCACGGAGCGTGCCTCCGCCGACCCCCGTGATGAAGGCGAGGAGGAGGCACCCGCCCAGGTCCATGCGTTTCTCAACCGCAGCGAGTGCTCCGGTGATCGCGAAGACGAAGGTGCAGACGATATCGCCGAGCTGTGTGAGGTCCATCGCGCAACGCCTCCTGGTGGCAGCGGAGGGTAACGCGATGAGATCCGTCCGTCAGGCGGGCCTGATCGCGGTCGCAATAGCCCCGCTCGGATTCGAACCGAGGACCGAACCATTATGAGTGGCGTGCTCTAACCGCTGAGCTACGGGGCCTTGTGCCGTCAGTCTATCCAACCGGCCCGGTTCGGCGGTGGGCCGGCGGGCGTCGGGTACCATGACCGGATGCCCGAGGACACTCTGTTTACCAAGATCATCGGCGGCGAGATCCCCTGCCACAAGGTGTACGAGGACGAGCACGTCTTCGCGTTTCTCGACATCTCACCGCTCGCGCCGGGGCACACGCTGGTGATCCCGAAGGAGCCCGCTCCGACGATGGGCGAGCTCTCCGACGACGCCGGGGCGGCGCTCGGTCGGGTGCTGCCGCGACTGTGCCGAGCGGTGTGCGAGGCGACGGGGACGGACCAGTACAACCTGCTGCAGAACAACGGCCCGCGCGCCCACCAGGCGGTGATGCACGTCCACATCCACATCATCCCGAAGCCGGACGGGGCGAGCGGGCTGGATGTCGGCTGGCCCTCGGGGGAGATCGATCACGCACGGGGCGCAGCGCTGGCGTCGAAGATCGCCTCGGCGATGGGCGACAACGCGTGAACGACGACGCTCGGGGTACATCGCAATCGACCGGCGGCGAACGCCTGCCCGCGCGCCCGCCCACTCGCAGCCCGGTGATCCGTCAGCACTTCGATTTCTCCGCGGCGTCTGCCCGCTGGCTCCAAGAACCAACGGTCATCGGGCCCAACGTGTCGCACCGGCGCTTGCGCGAGGCGTTCCGCACGCCCAGCGCGCTGGTCGTGTCGTACCCGCGCGCGGGGCGGACGTGGGTACGGGCGATGCTCGCGCACGCCTTCGAGCACACGATGCAGGCCTTCAGCGCGCACCCGATGGACACGACGGGCTGGACACGCATAGACACGAGCCTGCCGCGACTCATCCTGACGCATGGCAGGACCAACCCGCGGAACAAGGCCCCCGACGAGCTGCACACCGACGCGTCGTGGTCGAAGGACCAGCGCGTGCTGCTGCTGGTGCGCGATCCGCGAGACCTGATGGTCTCGCTCTACCACGAGCGGAACAACCGCCTGCCGCTGATCCGGCGTCGCCCGCTGACCCCGATGACGCTGGGCGAGATGCTGCGGGCCGAGAAGGGCGGGCTGCGGACGGTCGTCGCGTACTACAACGCGTGGGCGACGCAGCGGGACGTGCCGCGGGACTTACTGCTGGTGAAGTACGAGCACCTGATCGAGGATGCGGCCCTCGAGTGCGGGCGCATGCTGCGCTGGTTGGGCGTGGAACCGGTGGCGGACACAGTGGAGGAAGCGGTCCGTGCGGCGCGTTTCGACACGCTCAAGCGCATGGAGGTGTCGGGTCGCTTGGGCTACAAGCCCTCGCCGGCGCTCCTCGGGAACCAGAACGCGCTCATCATGCGGCGGGGAGTGATCGGCGGGTACAAGGATGCGTTCAATCGTGATGATCTGGAGTACGCGCGCGGAGTGCTTGCGGAATTGGATCCGTGGTTCGGGTATTCGGCATAGACGCTTGCTCGTTCTGTTCGCCTGATGCGCCTACCACTTGTGATTCAATTCGTGCTTTCAAGTTCGACTCTGACTGGCTCATCCTCTTCCCGTTCTTCGAGGCTGAGCAGGTCTCGGTGTGCATCCTGATACCGCGGATGCGACACCCACACCTGAGTGGGCTCTGACACAACCGCGGTATCGAAGCGCCCATTCTCATCCGTGAAGCCGATCGCCACGTCATCGCACGAACCAATCTTCAGTGTGGCGAACCGACCTACTCCGTCGAGCCGAACCTCCGCCCCCTGTACTGGGAGACCCGTTGCTCGATCAGTCACCAATACAAATGCGTCTTTACAGAACGCGACACAACCGGTGGGCAGTGTCGCGGTGATGAACGCGAAGAATATGAAAATGGTGTTTCGCATGTGAGTAGAGCGATGACTCACGCTTGTGGGTTCACCGTCATACAGATTTTTCGGTATTCCGAGCTAGCGCGGGCTCACCCGTGTCCGGGCCAGCTCATCACACCGAAGTGCGCACCGTTGGGGTCCTTGATCAGCGCGAAGCGGCCGTCCATCACGGGCTTGGGGCCCATGACCACCTCGCCCCCCCGCTGCTGGGCGCGCTGCGCCGCCTCGTCGGCGTTGGGGACCACGATGTACATGATCCACTGCGCCGGGAAGCCGGCGTTGTCGCCCTTGTTGTGGCAGATGCCCGCGACGGGGTCGTCAACGCCCGGGGCGCTCACGCAGAAGTCGTTGTAGCCGCCCATGTCGAACTCGGCGGACTCCCAGGCGCAGACGTGGGTGTAGAAATCGAGCGCACCAGTCGCGTCATCGACCGTGAGGTCGATCCAGCCAACGGTGCCGAGGGCGGGTCTCTTGGGATCGGGCATGGTCAGGCCTCCG
>JAJDDE010000178.1 GCA_029260475.1 Phycisphaerales bacterium
TCGAGGCGCTGCTGCCGGGCGAGGGTGGCGCGGAGTGGACCCACACCTGGCCCGCGAAGGACGGCGTGCGTCACCGCTTCCTCAAGGACGGCGACGAGTACCGGCTGGGCGGCATCACGCTCAGGGCGATCCACACGCCCGGGCACACCCCCGAGCACATGAGCTACCTGATCCACGATGAGGGCTCGGGCGCGAGCGTGCCGATCGGGATTGCGACGGGCGATTTCGTCTTCGTCGGCGACCTGGGCAGACCAGACCTCTTGGAGACCGCCGCGGGGCAATCAGGGACGATGGAGGCGAGCGCGAGGCAGCTCGCCTCGAGTTCCGTCGCCTTCGGCTCGCTGCCAGAGCACCTGCAGGTGTGGCCCGGGCACGGGTCGGGCAGCGCGTGCGGCAAGGCCCTCGGGGCCGTGCCCACGTCCACCGTCGGGTACGAGCTGCGCACGAACGAGGCGCTCCGGCTCGCGTCGAACACCGACGCCTTCGTCGCCTCGATCCTCGAGGGCCAGCCCGAGCCGCCAGCCTACTTCGGGCGCATGAAGACGCAGAACCGAGACGGTGTGCCGATTCTCGGAGAACTCCCGGTGCCGCGGCCCACCGCCCCGACGGACCTCCCCAAGGAAACCGTGATCCTCGACACACGCGCGTGGAACGCCTTCCGCGACGGGCATCTCCCGGGTTCGATCAGCGCCCCCTTGGACAAGACCTTCCCGACCATCGCCGGCTCGTACATCACGCCAGACCAGAGCGTTGCGCTCGTCGTCGATGCCGAGGACTGCGAGGAAGCGGTGCGTGCCCTGGTTCGTGTGGGCATCGATCACGTTGCGCACCGCATCGATCCTGCGGACGTCAACGCGAACACCCAGACCACGCCCGAGGTGGAACCGACCGAGGCCGCGAAACTGCTGAAGGATGGCGCGGTGGCGCTCGACGTTCGGCGGCTGCCGGAGCACAACGCGGGCTGTATACCGGGCGCCCACCACGTCTCGCACGTGCAGCTCAGGCCCCGATTGGACGAGGTCCCGAAGGGCGTGCCACTGATGGTGTGCTGCCGGAGCGGCGTGCGGTCGGCGCGGGCGACCTCATACCTGCGCTCGCAGGGCTACGACGCGACCAACGTGCGCGGCGGGTTCATCGCCTGGGAGAAGGCCGGCCTCGATGTAGAGCGCCACGACGCGGCGCTCGCGGGCGACTCCGGGGCGTGATCGGCGCGATCGTCGGCGCACTCCTGGTAGGCGGCACGCTCGGGCTGCTCGGGTCCGGTGGCTCGATCCTCACGGTGCCGCTCTTGGTCTACCTCGTGGGGCACGAAGAAAAATCGGCGATCGTGGAGTCGCTCGCGATCGTCGGGATCATCTCGCTCTTCAGCGGCCTCCGTCGCTCGCTCGCGAAGGACGTGGATTGGCACGCCGTCCTCGCGTTCCTGCCTACGAGCATGGTCGGCGCTGTGGGTGGCACCTGGCTCGCGCAGTGGCTGACCGGGCGCACCCAGCTGGTGCTGCTCGCGCTGCTCATGCTCGCGGCGTCGTGGAGCATGCTGAGAGCGAAGACGCCAAAGTCGCAGAAAGACGCGCACGCGAACAAGTGGCTCGTCCTCGTGGCCGGGCTCTTCGTCGGCATCGCGACGGGCGTGGTCGGAATCGGCGGCGGGTTCCTGATCGTCCCAACGCTCGTCGCCGCGGCCCGTGTGGACATGCAGAAGGCGATCGGGAGCAGCCTCCTGATCATCTCGATGAACTGCGTCGTCGGCCTCGCCGGTTACACGATCGGCGAGCACGCGGACGTCACCATCAACTGGGGCGTCATCGCGCTCTTCGGGGCGCTGGGCATCGCGGGCAGCCTCGTGGGGCAGGCGCTGTCGAAACGCATCGATCGCGCCAGGCTCAAGAAGATCTTCGGCGTCTTCGTCCTGCTGATGGCGCTCGGCATCATCGCTTCGCGTCTGTGAGGTGCTCGCGGAGCAGCTCGGCCAGACGCACCGCGAGGCGTGGGCGCGTGCGCCCCGTGCGCCAGGCGAGGGCGATCTCGCGTACCGGCGGGCTGCGCTTGAACGCGAGGTAACGCAGGCCGTCGCCCCGCTCGCGGCGCATCGCCATCTCGGGGATGATGGTCACGCCCAGGCCCAGGCGCACGAACTCGAGGAGCGTGGAGATCTGCGTCGCGCTGCATGTGATGCGCTGCGCGAGCCGGTTGGCGGCGCAGAAGTCCCCCACCTGCTCGCCCAGGCAGTGCATGTCGTCGAGCGTGATCGCGGGCTCTGCGCGCAGGTCGGCGAGGCCGATCTCCGGCAGTGCGCAGAGCGGGTGGTGGCGAGGCGCCGCGACCAGCATCGGCTCGCTCCCGACCACCTCGAGGTCGATGTGCTCATGCTCCATCGGCGTGCTCATGATCGCGACGTCGAGCTCGTGGTCCGCCAGCGCTTCCACGAGGTGATCGGTGAGATCCTCGCGGACGATCACCTCGCAGCCCGGGTGCTCGGAGCGCAGCCTCGCGATCAGCGCCGGGAGGAGGTACGGGGCCATCGTGGGGATCGCGCCGACGGTGAGCGTGCCGAGGCCCGCGTCGAGGTCCGTCCGGAGGTGGGCCTCGACCTCGTGGACCTCGCGCAGGATGGAACGCGCCCGGGGCAGCAGCGCCTTCCCCGCGTCGGTGAGCACCACGCCCCGCCCGAGGCGGTCGAAGAGTTCCACGCCCAGCAGCGATTCGAGCTTGCGGACCTGCTGGCTGAGCGAGGGCTGCGCGACCCGGCACCGCTTGGCACCGAGCGTCATCGAGCCCGCCTCGGCGGTAGCGACAAAGTATCGGAGTTGATGCACTTCCATAGGAGCAGCCTATGCATTCCAGACGCCGATCGTCTCGCCCACTCGCCCGTTCCCGGGCCCGTGAGCCGTACGATTGAGTTCTGCGGCGGCGACGAAGTCCACCGCTTTCTCGCACGCACGCCCCGAAGGAGACCCAATGAACGGCAACGGACAAGGCAACGGCAACGACGGCTCGTGCCCGGTGATGACGACGGCCGACGGACGCCCCATCGGGCGTCAGCAGGCGATGACCGCGGGGCCCAGAGGCCCCCTGCTCATGCAGGACGTCGAACTCCTCGAGCAGATGCAGCACTTCAATCGCGAGCGCATCCCCGAGCGCGTGGTCCACGCCAAGGGCTCGGGCGCGTTCGGCACGTTCACCGTGACCCGCGACATCTCCGAACACACCAAGGCGGATCTCCTGGGCAAGGTCGGCAAGAAGACGGACATCGTCATGCGGTTCAGCACCGTCGCGGGGGAGCGGGGCGCGGCGGACGCCGAGCGTGACGTGCGCGGCTTCTCCATCAAGTTCTACACAGACGAGGGCAACTGGGACATGGTGGGCAACAACACGCCCGTCTTCTTCGTCCGTGACCCCTACAAGTTTGCGAACTTCATCCACACGCAGAAGCGCGACCCGAAGACCAACCTCCGCGACATGGACATGCAGTGGGACTTCTGGAGCCAGTCTCCCGAGAGCCTGCACCAGGTCACCATCCTCTTCAGCGACCGCGGGCGCCCGGTGGGTTACCGCCACATCAACGGCTACGGCTCCCACACCTACAGCTTCATCAACGATCGGGGCGAGCGTGTCTGGTGCAAGTTCCACTTCAAGACCGATCAGGGCATCAAGAACCTGATGGACGACGAGGGGGACACGCTGATCGGCGCAAACCGCGAGAGCAGCCAGCAGGACCTCTTCGACGCGATCGAAAAGGGCGACTTCCCGTCGTGGACCATGAAGGTGCAGCTCATGACACAGGCGCAGGCCGACGGGTTCGAGAAGAGTACCGGCTGGAACCCCTTCGACCTGACGAAGGTCTGGCCTCACGCGGAGTTCCCGCTCATCGAGGTGGGCAAGGTCGAGCTCAACCGCAACCCGGACAACTACCACGCGGAGATCGAGCAGGCGAGCTTTAGCCCGAGCGCCTTCGTGCCTGGGATCGGCCCCTCGCCCGACAAGATGCTGCAGGCACGCCTCATGAGCTACGCCGATGCGCACCGTCATCGCGTGGGCAACAACTACCAGCAGCTCCCGGTCAACAAGCCCAAGTGCCCCGTGATGCACTACCAGCGCGACGGGCAGATGGCGACCGCGGACAGCTACAAAGCCATGACCGCCAACTACTACCCCAACACGCGCGACGCGATGCCCAAGCCCGCCGAGAAGTTTCACGACCCCGCGTGGGACCTGGGCAGCGCGATCGTCGATCGTTTCGACAGCGAAAACGATCACGACGACTTCACGCAGGCCGGGAACCTCTACCGGATGTTCGACGACGCGGAGCGTGACCGCCTCGCGACGCGCATCGCCGGCGTCCTCGGCCAGGCACGCGACCAGGTGCAGATGCTCCAGCTCTGCCACTTCTTCCGCGCCGATGAGGATTACGGCAAACGCGTCGCCACCAAGCTCGGCTTCGACCTGAACGAGCTGATGGAACGCATGGGCGCTGTGACCACCTGAGCCGCGACAACTATCCCCGCCAGCAAGAAAGACGCCCGCTCTGCGGGCGTCTTTCCATTCGCGTACACCGTTTCGAGTCTACCGCTGGGGAAGCGACGGCCTCGGACCGGGCTCGCGGTCCGTGCCGCTCGGCACGCTCACCCAACGCACCGCTGTGTGGGTCAACAACCATCCGGCTCACCAGCGGGAACGCGCCGAGTGCGAGGACGCACCACACATAGGCGAACTCGGCTGCGATGCAAGAGCACGGCGCCGTCCGCTCCGGCGTGACCGCTCGGCCTCCGGCGATTCGACACGGTGCTTCTGCTGACCGATCTCGACGACACATGGCAAAGCACGATCGAGAAGCTCCCGGAGCTACTCCTCGCAGAAGGGTCCGCTCCAATGATCGATAATGGATTCGAATTGCGGGTCACGCTCGGCGCATTTACCTCGATTTCGAACCGGTGGAGGTGCTCGGTGTCGGAGGGAAGGTGCTCCGGGAGTGTTTTTATCGCGACATCCCGATCCAGCCTTGGATCGCGGGCGATGAAGACAACGCCCATGCCGCCCCGGCCGATCTCGCGCACAATCGTGCAAAGACCCGACGGACTCTCGCATCGAAAGATGATCCAGAGCGGGCATCAGTCCCGATCGCGGGCCCCTGAAAGGCACGCACCCCCAAAATGCAGGAAGCCCCTGATCCGCCCGGGGGACGTCTCAGAGGCTCGCGAAAGTACCCCCCGAAGGACTCGAACCATCAACCCGCTGATAAGAGTCATCGGCAAACCCTCATTTCCGCGTTCTGAGGCCGTAAACGCCGATCTGTACCCCTTTCGTACCCCTTTGGGAGAATTTCCGCTGGGGTACAGGTGGGGGTACGAGTGTGATCTGAGGCGGCGCGAATTCAAGCGGTGAACGCATTGGATGAGAGTGTGCTAGTCATCTGTCCACGAACAGCGAACAAGAAAAAGACTGACTGAGCGGAGGTCAATACCGCATCAGTACACGAGTCTCTCGATGAGTAGCGGGCCAGCCTGAGGAGTGAACGCATGACAGCGAGACGGCTCGGTTCGCTGTTGCGGGAATTCTCTTGCTCCTCTGTGCTTCGGTGATATTGTCTGGTTGCATGGGGAGTGGTTGTGCGCTGCGCGGCTGCTTCAGGAGAACCAGAATCAAGCGTGAGCCTCGATGCGGACCCGGTGCGCAGTCGACGTGCGCGCTCCATCCTCGCGAGAGGCCGGAAAGCGAGAGCAGAACTGATGTGCAAGAGAATCGTTCACGCATCAACAGCATGCGCCGTCTTGGCTTTGATGTCGTCGGCTGCGCATGCCCAGCTTGACGGTGTCTATGAGTTCGACGCGGGAGGGGACGGGTCATCGTGGAATGACTCAGCCAACTGGGAACAAGTCACCAACCCATTTGGCATCCCGATCAGCGGGAATCCGGCGGCGCCACCCGATACCGTGACGTCGGCGGAACTGCCGCTGCTCGGTGTCGTGATAGATGCCGGCATGCCCGGGCAGACCGCCTTGGACGTGTTCATCGGAACGCTCGGCGGGGCAGGCTCGCTCAACATGAGCGGAGGAGACTTGACCGTTCGGGATTTCCTCATCGGAGGTGGCAGTGCCGGTTCGTTTCTTCAGACCGGCGGCGCTTTGATTGCCGGCGATGACATCGTCGTCGGTGAATCCTCTTTGGGCACGATGAGCATCACAGGCGATGCGATGGCGAGCACCTCGGATGACGTCATCGTCAATGCGAACAGTTCTCTCACCGTTTCCGGCGGCATCCTCAACGTCGGCGACAGGCTCATCACGAACGACAACGCCACCGTTACGGTGGACGGCGGAACAATTATCAGTTCCGACGATTTTCAGTTCCTCGGCGATTCACAGGTGACCGTCACAAGCGGCCTCATGCAAGTCCGTGACAAGCTCCAATTTGATGACGCGAGCCTGATGTCGATGGGGAAATTGACGATCAACGGCGGCGTGGTCCGCAGTGAAGAGTTTGGCCTGGACGGCGGCGCTCGCGGCTTGATCGAAATCAACGGCGATGGAGTCTACGAAGTGGCCCAGTCGGAGCTCTCCCTCGCCGAAGCCATGATGCTTATCGCCGACGGTACCCACCTCACCACCAGCGAGGCTGGACTCGGCGCGAGATCGGTCGCGGTCCCTGACTTCTTCGGCGAGACCGACATGACCTTCACGCAGATCTATGTCATCCCCGCGCCGGGCGCCGGCCTGCTGTTGTCACTGGGGGCGTTGGCGGTCGGTCGCCGTCGGCGGAGCGTTAATCCATGACCTCACGGGCGGGCTGAGTGGCGAACGGGCCGCAAATCGCGTCGAAGCGCGGGATCAAGGTCGGACGCTGGGATTACCCTCCGATGCGCGGATTCGCCGCCAGATTCGAGCAGGACAATTTTTACGATATCCAGAAGTTCATCCAGAGTAAAAATACTTTCTCTGGAAGTCACGCAAGTGCATGCCGGCAATGGTCTGGGAACAGAAAATGCTCCCTGCCAGCGAGGGCGTGTCTTGCACGGGCCAAGGGGATTGGAATTCAAACCCGCTATCCGTAGATTATTAGAAATATGTGTTCTAATGACGTTTTCTGCGTCCTGAGGCCAGAATCGCCGATTCCGTACCCCTTTGGGGAAGTTTTAGCGGGGGTACAAGTGTGATCTGAGGCCTCGCGGAATCGATCGATGAATGCACCGTCTGAGGGCCGGGCAGTCATCTGTCTACGAGATTCGGGCACACAAAATACTGAATACGGAGGTCAAAATCGCACCCGCGCAAGAGTTTCGGTATGAGTCGCGAAACATCCGCAGGGGTGATCCAATGGCATCGAGCATGAGTGTTGAGGCGGACACGAATGTGGTCGATCCGATCACTCTGTCAGAACCCCGCCTGAAGGCGGCGTGAGAGACCGCTTGATGTTTGTGGGATCACCCAGCTGCGCGTGCGAGGAAGATACTCAGATATTAGAAGTGTAACGAGAGCCCGAGGAGCGGTCCGTGCTGTGTGACATCAAACGCGAACTCATCGTTCCCGCTGCCATCGGAGTAGTCCCAGCCCATGCCGCGATAGCCGAGAAGCACCGTCGCGGGGAGGTCGAAGAACTCGAAGTTGAACCCGAAGGCGGCAGTCGTCGACCATGTGAAGTCGGACGAGACACCGAAGCCGCCGACATCGCCGTTGATCTGGAATTGCCAATGCTCAGAGATCGGCAGTACGAGTTTGGCTCCAACGATCGGATCGATCCAACTCTCGCTCCTGGAGCGAGAGGCCAAGTTCTCGGGTTCGAGTTCGAGCTCGATCGAGTTGTACCGGGCCCCAGCGTATAGGTCTAGGGTCAGGTTTTTTCGGTTCTTGGCGGCATCGCCGCTGGGCTCCCAGTCGCCGAGGCGGTACATGAGCCCGAAGTCGATGATCCCCTGTTGGAACGTGACGTCTATGTCGGCGAGCCCCGCCGGTCCTGTCTGATCGTCAGCACCGATGTCGGCATAGAAACCGTCGATGAAGCCCGCGATTTTGCCGTATCCGATCTCAAGCCGACCAGAGAAGGCGAGGACGGAGTCTGAAGCGTCGAGGATGTCGCCAAAGTCCGCATCGACCTCGGCTGTTCGTCCGCGGGCGCCGATGTCACCGTGTACTCCCATAAGCCAGAACCAGCTGTTCAAATCGACACGCCACTGGTCGCTCGTGACGGGTGCGTCCTGCAGCGAGAGCGACGTTGAGATCGTGCTGAGTGCACTGCTGGCAGCGACGGTCTGCCCGGCCGCTGCGTCAACCGCCGGAGAGAGCGTGAGCACCGCGTACGCGAAGCCGACGGAGACTGTCGTGTGAATCGTTCGTTTCATCTGCGTGTCCTTCGGGGATGTGGTGGAAGGTGGTGGGAGGATTGGTTCATCTGCCTCGACGACCTCCGCTCGACCGGCCGGCGCCGGCGTGGAGACGAGGGCGCGGCATAGGAGGGTCTTTCGTGAGCTGCGGGAGTTAACGAGGGAACAGGAACGTGACGCCCAGCCGAAGCCCCCACTCCGGACCGTCGTCGAGTCCCTCGATGTAGTAGCGCCCGCCCAACTGCAACTGAATAGGTTGGCCGCCGATCTTGATGACCTGGCTCACCGAAAGGTTGACCGGAACGCTCCAGTCCTGGGTGTTCCAGTCGTAGCTCGATTCGGCGTTCAGCGTCAGCGTGGTCGCGGTGGGCCATGTGTACGCGATAAAGGGCTGCAGGAATGTGGCATTGACTTCCTCGTGATCATCGCTCTGGGTCACGGACCAGATGTGGTTGGCCAGGCCGCCGAACGTCAGGCCGCCCACCTGGCGCAACGCGACGACCGTGGGGCCGAGCCCGAGGCTCACGCACGGCGGCCTTGAACTGCGTGCTGAACTGAGCGGATCCCTTGGCGTACGCGCCAGTCCAGGCCGCCGAGTTCCAGTGCTTCTGCGCTGTCGACCACCTCGTCGGTGCGCTGGCCGAGCCGGTGCCACACGGGTGTCGAGCCTGCGCTGAACATCTCGACCGTGCCATCCTGTCGCTGGGTGAGTTCATGAGCCATGGGGTGTGCTCCTTGGTGTAGGTGTCGGGGTGTTGTGAGACGGTGTGCGGGTTGGTGCCTCGCGTCGCGATTGCGGGAGACGTCCGTGGCACGGCGCCTCCTCTCTCTGGAACGGCACCAGGTGCCGCTCGTGCGCAGGGATGTCCCGCTCGGTGATGTAGACCATCGAGTTCACCTTTCGTGTGTGGGGATGTGTCTGGGCCCGAGTGGCCGTTAGATCAGGCCTTGCCGCGTGCCGGTCCGAGCGCCGGCTTGAGCAGGCCGAAGATGACCAGCGAGCACGCCAGCCACGCACCGCCCGTGTAGAGCGGCAGGCCCTGCCAGGCCGTCACCGCAGCGGCAGCGCTGAGCAGGATCGCCAGCGCCGCGCAGATGGTCAGCACGCAGCGCCTCAAGAACCGACCGGCCTCATGCCGTGCGATCCGGAGGGCTTCGTCTTTGACCTGTTGGTGGTACTGACGATCGTCGTCGTCTTCGTATCCGTACCGATCGCGCATAAGCACGCTCATGTCGTTACTCCTTTTCGGTGGTGGTTGTTTTTCGATCAGGCCGAGCTGTGTGGGCAGCGGTCCTGGTACCCGCAGTAGCCGCAGCCCCAGCCGGGATGAGCGGGGAACGTCCCCGACTCGATCCCACGCCAGACGTGCCGCACCTGCTCGTGCAGTCGCTCTCGGGCCTGCTCGCTCCCCTCGACGGTCAGCTGCTGCACCTTGGGTGCTTTCGCCTTGGTCACGGTCAGGAACGAGCGGTGGGTGTTGGTGGCATCCAAGAGGGCCTCGTAGAGCACGAGCTGGCCTGAGTTCTCACGCAGGGTGGCGCTGCTCCATCGCGACTTGGTGGTCTTGAAGTCCACCACGCCGAGACTTCCATCGTCGTCCACCAGCATGAGGTCGATGTAGCCGACGAAGGGGGGAGCCTCGTCGATGAGCGGTCCCGTGACGCGTTCCTCGACGCCCGCGACCGACCAGGTATCTCCCAGCAGATCGTGACCAGTAAGAGCGCTGACCATGGCGGCGCCTAGGTTGCACAGACCGCCACGATCCTCCTTGGCACCGAGCTTGACCGCAGGGTCCGCTTCATCGAAGCACGCTCCGATGAACTCGGCTGCACACGGCGTGTCCTCTGTGGGCTCGCCGGTCATCAGTTTGCCGAAATGCTCGCCCACGAGGTCATGGACAGCGGAGCCCAGCACCAGCGCAGACGATGTGAACGAATTCGGCACCTGCTCGATGTAGCGGTACCAGAACGCGCGGGGACACCGCAGGTACAGCTGCACGCGCGACCAACTCAGGTATTCGCAGGCCCCCACCGCTACGCCACCTCCTTCTTGATGTGGTCGATCAGCTCGGACGCCTCTCTGATGCTCACCTCCTGGTGCCGCTTCCCGAACCGCTCTTCGCAGAGGGAGTCCAGCTCCAGATGGTGCTTGGAGGCGATGGCGTGCAGCGCCCTGGTCTGGCTCGGTGTGATCGGGCGGACGCCGCCGGAGCCCGACCGTGTGTGACCGTTCGAGTGCTGGCCCACGCGCCCAGCGATCGGAGCGGGATCTTCTCCGCACGACTCGCGCTCGATCGCCTCGCGGGCCTGTGTGTACAGCTTGGCCACTTCGCCCTGAAGGCGCGAGGGCTGGGTGAGCAGCGCCTGGTCGAGCTCTGCGCTCAGGCTGATCGTGACCCCGTCGGAGTTGTAGTTGGCCGAGCGCTTGCGCGACAGGCCGACGTTCACAGTCATTGGCATGGTGATCTCCTTGTGGTGATGGCAAAAACGAAAACCCCCATCGAAGTGATGGAGGTGTCATGAGATAGTGACGCGGATTCGGCGGGAATTAAGCGACCCTAGCCGTCTAGACAATCCGTACGCCCGAACTGCGAACCGAACACGCCGAAGTCACCGAGGTTCACTTCGCCGTTGCCATCAAAGTCGGCAGCGGGGTTGTAGTTCAGGTCGCCGACAACGCTCCCGAACGCGGCACCGAAGACGCCGAAGTCGCCTAGGTTGACCTCGCCGTTGCCGTCGAAGTCGGCGGCGCAGTCGTTGGTC
>JAJDDE010000179.1 GCA_029260475.1 Phycisphaerales bacterium
CCCCTCCGCCGATCTCCTCGGGCCACTTGTACATGATGGGCATCTCCCAGCCCGCGAAGTCCACCATCTTGGCGCCCTGCTTGAGATGATGGTCGTGGAGCGGGGTGCGCAGCATGGGTAGGTCCTCCGAAAGGCGTGTGGGCAAGTGGGCTTCGAGTGTAGCGAGGGCGCTGCGGAGGCCGCGATCTCGCCCGCGCGTCAGAGCGTGAAGCCGGGCCAGGGGGCGTTGTCGATGAGGCGCGTCGCGCCTACACGGGCAGCGACCAGCACCCGCGCGTCCCGCCCCTTCGCGGGCGGCTGCAGCGTCACGCTGTCCCGCACCGCGAGGTACTCCACACCCACGCCCGCACCCTCGAGCACCGCTCGCCCCGCCCGCTCCGCTTCGAGCGGGTCCGTGTGCCGCCCCGCCTCGACCAGCGCCGCCGACAGACTCATGGCCCGCTCCCGAGCCGCGCCGTCGAGATGCACGTTACGGCTCGACATCGCCAGACCATCCGCCTCCCGAACCGTCTCGCACCCGATGATCTCCACGGGCATCGAGAGCCCCTTCACCATCGCGTCCACCGTCTGCAGTTGCTGCCAGTCCTTCTCGCCGAAGACCGCCCGCTCGCAGCGGGTGAGTTCGAAGAGTCGCTTGCACACCCTGCAGACGCCCGGAAAGTGCCCGGGGCGATAGCGGTCCTCGAGCCCGGGCTGCGTCGCGATCGCTGGCAACGGGGGGGTCTGCACATCGACATCCTCGGGATACATCGTCTCCACGCTCGGCGCGAAGACGTCCTCCACCCCCAGCGACTCACACCGTGCGGCGTCCGCGTCCAGCGTCCGCGGGTACGCGTCGAAGTCCGTCGGCTCATTGAACTGCGCCGGGTTCACGAAGATCGACACGATCACGCGCCCGCCCACACCGACGGCGAGCCCGCGCGCGAGCTCGATCAGCCCGTCGTGCCCCGCGTGCAGCGCGCCCATTGTGGGCACCAGCACGCTGGGCGCAGAGGGATCGAGGAGCCCGGGATCGTGGACGATGCGCATTGCAGGGAATGTAGTGCGTAGCCGGGCGGGTTTCAGGCCGCCGGCTTGGGCAGTTCGTGCTCACCCAGCAGGCGGAAGCCCTTGCGGTTCAGAATCTGTCCCGCGAGCGTGAGGTCATCGACCGCCAGCGCGATGGTCGGCGTGCCGTTGGGGCGCAGCATCAGGGCGTACGCGAAACGGATAAAGAGCTCGGCACCGAGAAGGCTCACGCACATGCTGCTGATGGTGTGCCCGTTGGTGAGTTCCACGACCAAGAGGTCCGTCTCGCTGAAGGCGAGCCCGTGGCTCCGCAGGATCGCCTTGGCCCGCTGCGCGTGGTTCGTGACGATGCGCACCACCGCGTGGTCCGACGCCTCGTGCACGCTCAGCGCACAGATATGACAGACAGGGTCATCATCGAATTGGGTGACGAGGTCGAGCATCTTCCCGACCTTGTTGTCGAGGAACACGCTGAACTGTGTGACACAGGGCGGGGCGTGCCCGCCGCATAGTGTCTCATGGCCGGAGGATGACGACTGGTCCATAGGCGGGGGGCCCTTCGCGTGGGGCGCGTGTTCCGGTCTGTCAGGGCGAAAGGAAGGAGACTTCGCTAGGAATTTTTCGTCGTGCCGCGGGGCCTCAATGTGCCCCGTATCAGCCTTCTGGCCTCGAGAACGCACGAACGATGGTGTTCCAACACGAATCGTACCGTGATATCCCCCCATCCCCAAGCAAAAAAGCCCCCCAGATTGAAGCTCAACGTGTCCTATGGCGATTTCTGTGAGCCCGAGGGCGTGAGGCCCCGCCGATAACGCTCCGGGTTCAGGCCCCGGGGCGGATGATCCGGATCTCGTCGCCCGCAGCCAAGAGCCCGGCGTTCCGCGCCTCGCTCATCAGCCGGCGCAACGCCGTCTCGCCGCGCTCGCCCAGGTCCACCGTGAGGTCGTTGACGTACATGTCGATGAAGGTGTCGGCCTGTTCGCGGGTCGTGCCGGGCTGGGCGAAGGGCAGCGCGTGATCCACACCCCGCCCGCGATGCTCGAGCGCGTGCGCGATGGACCGGTGCAACACGGTCGCGACTGCTTCGAGCGTCCCCTCGCCGTGCCGTTCATCGAGGTCCAGCCGGATCGCGTTCGCGCCTAGGGGCGTCGGCAATCCGGTGGTTTCGTGCCACCACGCACCGAGGTCGCGCACCAACTCCAGCCCCGCGTCCTGATAGGTGATCTGCGCCTCGTGGATCACCACGCCCGCGTCCACCTCACCCTTCTTGATCGCCTTCACCACGGTCTCGAAGGGCATGAACACGGGCGTAAACGCGTCCTTCAGCATCAGGCGCGTCAGGAGGTACGCCGTCGTCCGCTCGCCCGGCAGCGCGATGGTCGCGCCCTCCACGAGCGCCCCGGTGCCCATTTTTGCGACGATCTTCGGGCCGTAACCGTCGCCCACGGAGGCGCCGCAACTCGTCACGCCGTACCGCCCCGCGCTGGTGGCGGCGGCGTGGAAACTCACCGCGGTGATGTCCAGATCGCCCTCGTCGTGCGCGCGCTGGTTGAGCGCCTCGATGTCCGCCGCGACCGGGCGGAAGCGGAACCGCCCCGTGTCGATCGTCGGCTTCATCGGGTTGTCCGGATCGGTAGACCCCAGGGGCCACCACATGAACGCGTCGTCGGGATCGGGCGAGTGCCCGATGGTGAGCTCGATGGTGTCCGTCGCGGTGGGGGGCGTCTTGGGGAGGGGGGGTGTCTGGGGCATGCCGGATGCTAGACGAGCCCCCCGTGCGTAGGCTGACCGTCCCCATGTCGAAGCGAAAGCCCCAACCCGACGAGCCGGAGATCCACAACCGCAAGGCCCGGCACAACTACGAGATCCTCGACACCCTCGAGTGCGGCATCGTCCTCCTGGGCTCCGAGGTGAAGTCCATCCGGGCCGGTCGCGTGTCGCTGGGCGAGGGCTACGTCCGCGCCACCGAAATCCCCCTCACACTCGACCTGCACAGCGTCCGCATCGACCAGTACTCCAACGCCGGCTCGTTGGGTCACAAGCCCGACGGCGTCCGCAAGCTCCTGGCTCACAAACGCGAGATCCGCAAGCTCGCCCGCGCCAGCAACATCAAAGGCATGACCATCGTCCCGCTGCGCATGTACTTCAAGGACGGGCGCATCAAACTGATGATCGGTCTGGGCAAGGGCAAACGGAGCCACGACAAACGCGAGGCTATCAAGGAACGCGAGCAGCGCCGCGAGGTGGATCGGGCGATGTCAAAGCGTGTGTGAGGCAGCGAGAAGATCGTTGACTCCAGCCGGTTCGGGAGTACGTTGTTAACCCCTGACACCGACTTGTTCCGGAGATCGAAATGTATAAGAACTTTGCAGTCGCCGCGAGCGCTTTCGTAGTCTCGATCGGAGTCCAGGCGATCGCACAGACGTCGATTGTCGTTGTGGCAACGACGGGCTACGCGGCGCCCGGGGAGAATGGCGAGGTCTTCGATGCTGTCCAGGCCTCCCGATTGACACCCGGCCGAGACATTGTGTTTAGCGGACAACTCGAGGTTGGAATCGGCGGCGTGACGAGCGCCGACGCCGTGGGTGTGTGGCGGTATGGCAACGGATCCTTGAGCGAGTTGCTGCGTCGAGGGCTCGCGGCACCTGGTGTTCCCGGCGGGACGTTCTCTAGCTTCACCGGTTATCAGGAGACGCTCACGGGAATCCCGGGCTTCACTGGCTGGCTCACCATCGGCACAGGCGGTGTTACATCGAGCAACAACTCCGGTATCTGGCTCGAAGACAACGGCGAGCTCGTGCTGCAGGCTCGGCGTGCCGATCCCGCGGCGGGAGTCGTGGGTGCGAGCTACAGCACGCTCTCAGACTTCAGACTCTCGCCGTCGGGGTCGTACAGCTTCTGGGGAACCTTGCTCAACGCCGGCGCTGTGACACCGGACAACGACACGGCGCTCTGGGTGAACCGTGACGGCGCGCTCGAACTCGTCATGCGCGAGGGTGATCCGATTCCCGGGCTGGAGGATGGGAGCGTGGGGAGCCTGTTCGGCGTTGGCCTGTCTCCCGTGAGGGCCGATGGTTCGTTCCTCGCATTGGGGTCGGTCAATGTCGACATCGGCCAGCAGTTCCCGGAGGTGCTCAAGACCCTTTGGCTCGTCACCGCTTCCGAGGGACAAATACTCGTGCAGTCCGGGGACACCGCGCCCGGGACGAGCGGTGGCATCTTCAAGCAGTTCGTCGAGACGCCCACTCGGCTGGAGAACCACGACATCGTCGTCCGCGCGTCGCTCGAGACGTCGAGTGTCCCCTCGGGTTTCGCCGGGCTCTGGCGGATACGAAACAACACCACTGAATTGCTGATCAGGTCTGATGAGCCCGCGCCGGGGTCGGGAGGTATGTTCTCGGGCTTCAAACGGCTCTTCAGCGCGGGTAACGCCGTAGTGTTTACCGCGTCGCTCATCGGTACTCCTGATCCGTTTTTCACACGTGATTCTGCGTGGCTCCTGCTCGACGACGAGATCGTTCAGATCACTCCGTCGCCGGGAGCCCTCCCCGGTGTTCCGGGCGCTTTGCTGGAATCGATCGATTCGGTGTGCGTCAATGCCGCTGGTGATGTCGTGTTGACCGCATCATTGTTGCAGGTGTCCGGAGGAGTTGTTGGTGCCGGAACGCGAGGGATCTGGGCCTACTCCTCGGTGACAGGAGAACTCTCCTTCGTGGCTTTGGAAGGCGCTCAATTCGACACGATTTCGTGCAGAAACGGCTCCGATCCACGCACCGTCTCTTCGCTTCAACTCGGCACCGGCATCGGCGAAGACGGTTCGTTCACGTTCACCGCGGAGTTCAGCGACGGCTCGAGCGGAGCGTTCCTGCATCTCTTTCAGGACAGCCCCGGATTCTGTCGGGCCGATTTCGATTGCAGCGGCACGGTCAATTTGGGCGACTTCGGCGTCTTCGGTAGTGCCTTCGGATCCTCCGTCGGGGATCCGAACTTCAACGCCGGGGCCGACTTCGATGCCAACGGACAGATCAACCTTGGCGACTTCGGAGTCTTCGGTTCTCAGTTCGGATTCGGCCTCGACGACTGCGCGCCCTAAGCGCTCAACCCCACCGAACCGCCGCCCGCCGTCTTGATCATCACCGCGCGCTTGCCTGAGCGCTTGGCGGCGTACAGCGCGCTGTCCGCGTGCGCCACCAGCTCGTCCGCGCCGTTCGGGCGGCTCGTGGTCAGGCACGCGACGCCGATGGACATCGTGCAGTGCGCGAGGCAGGCGTCGCCGCCCTCCTCGATCGAATCGATGCACACCCGCGCCCGCTCGCAGAACTGATCGATCAGGCGGTCCGCGACGGCGCCCGCCATCGAGTCCGTCGTCTCGGGCATGATCACCAAGAATTCGTCCCCGCCGTACCGACCGGCGATGTCCGAAGCGCGCGTGTTGTCCACGATCACGCGGGCCGCGATCCGCAGCAATTCATCCCCCGCCGCGTGCCCGAGCTCGTCGTTCACCTGCTTGAAGCCGTCCAGGTCGATCATCATGCACGCCATATCACGGTCGTACCGAGCCGCCTCCGCGAAGATCTGCGGCAGCCGCTGCTCCAACTGCCTGCGGTTGGCGAGGCCCGTGAGCGAGTCGGTCCACGCCATGACTTCCAGCCGCGCGAGCTCGGAGCTCAGGTGGTCGATGCGCCGAGACAATTCACCGACCGAGGAGTGCAGGTCGCCGACCATCCGCTTGTGACCGCGCCTGCGCGCGGCGATCGCGAAGGCCTGGTCCGCGCCGTGAACGAGCGATTGCGCATCCGCGGCGTCGGTGAGCATCACGCAGGCGTGCGCCCCCCGGGCGATCGCGCTCGCGATCCAGGACCCGTCTCGATGGACCCCCACCGCGACGACCGGCGCCTCGCCCGCGCGCTGGATGATGTCCCGGAGCGTGTCGTCGTCCTCGCGCGTCGCGCAGACCACGAAGCACACACCGCGCTTCGCGCTCCGCGGGAGCGGCTTGTTCATCGCGTCCTCTGCCGTCGCGGATTCCAGCGTCACGAAGGTGCCGATCTCGCGGAGCGCGCAGGCGATATCCGGCGCTGCATCGCTCCGCGACGCCACCACCAACGCCTGCCGACCTGTCTGCTCTCCGCTCTGCATCGCACCCCTATCGCGAAACCTACCCGGTTCCGGGTCACTCGTACGAACGCCTTACCCCCACGTCATCGGACACACCGAGGGCCGGCTTCGGGGCAAGCTCGCCCCGGGGTCTCTACGCCGCAGACGCTCCGGGGTTCTCGGACGCGCAAGGTGTTGTTGGCCTCTTGCGGGCGATACGGGCGTCCGGCGCCCTTGCCCTCGCGAACGCGGGGTCGAGCGCATCACTGTCGGCCGTGGCCAGCCGAATCCTGCGCTTCCCCAGGTCCACGGCGCTCCGCGTGGGGATCATGACGCCAGCCTCAATTCTGGACACCGCTTGTGGGGGCCGTTCAAACGTGATGCTGTCGAAGCCCGAATGTCGCTCCGAATTCGGCTTAGTCAGAACGTTGTTCAGAATCGGCGGTTTCCCGGAGTATGGTGGGGTAACACCCCTGATCGGAGCACGCTGATGAACCAAACGTATGCCTACCCCACCATCTTTCTCTCGCTCATCGTGGCGCTCGTGATCTCTTCGGTCAATGCTGGACCACTGAACCCGCCAGCGGGCCCGGTCGCTCCGACCCAGAAGACCCTCAACGAGGTCGAGGCCCGCACACCTCTCGCAGGACCTGGCCCGGTCGTCATCTCGGAGTCCGGTTCGTACTACCTCACAGAGAACATCACGACTTTGACCGACGGAATCGTCATCACGGCAAGCGGTATAACACTCGATCTCAACGGTTTCTCCGTCATCGGTGACGGTGTCGGGTCGACGGGTGACAACGGAATCCAGATCTCGAACGCACTAGATGCGCGACCAACGAAGATCATCAACGGCTCCGTGACCGGATTCTTCGGAAGCGGGATTATCAGCTTCGTGTCCGGCATCAGACTCGTGTTGGACGAGATCCACATCTTGGAGAACGGGAGTTCCGGCCTCCATCTCGAGGGGGACCTCATCGCTACGCGGTGCTCGAGTATCGGAAACGGCAGTACGGGGTTCGTCGTTCGGGGCGACGCCATCTTGACGGACTGCATCGCGGTCGCGAACACGGTGGATGGATTTGACTGCCGTTCCGGAGCCTTGACAGCGTGTTCGGCGCGCAACAACGGGGGTGACGGGTTCCATATCCCGGGAGTGTTCGAGTTGATCGCGGGTATCGCACTGCGCGATTGCATCGCGAGTGAGAACATCGATGAAGGATTCTCATCGCTTATCCCATCGTCGTTCGTCGGTTGCGGCGCGCACGGGAACGGCAACGGGGGTTTCGCATTGGGCGCTGGCCAGGTTCTTGAAAACTGTGTGGCGGAGGAGAATACCGGGGGCTGGTTCAACGTCGGAGCTGGCAGTTCGATGAGCAGGTGTACATCCCGGCTGAACCTGTACGGTGTCAATACCTCGACCGGGGCCACGATTGAGAACTGTTCCGCGCTCTCGAACGACCAGTACGGATTCGACTCGAACACTGCTGCTGCGTTCAGGAACTGCGTCGCACACTCGAACGGTGATCGAGGATTCACCTTGGGAGCAGGGAGCACCGCGAGTGGCTGTTCTTCGACATCAAACACCGGAAACGGGTTCACGCTTTCTTCCGACACGCGGATCTTCAATTGCACCGCGGACGGGAACACACTCACCGGGATCGTCGGCAGTTCCGATACGACGATCGACTCCTGCACCGTGACTGACAACCAAACCGGGATCATCGGCGGCGTTGGCGGGCTCGTGATCCGATGTTCCGCCGCCGCAAACACGACGAATTATTCGTTGGCAAGCACGCGTCACGGCACGATCATCATCCCCGCGGGAGCATTCACGACGTCCAACGCGTTTGCGAACATCGAGTATTGATCGCACAAATCGCTCGGTTCAACGTGCTTCGCTCCGCTCCCACGCCCGCGCGAGGGTAGAGTCGAGCACGTCAACGTCAGCGGCCGCCAGCAGGTCCCACGCGAGGCGGGCCATCAGCAACCGCTCGGCCTCCAGGCGGGCGTCGCGGGTCGCCACCGCCCGTTCCTCGGCCGCCGAGAGCCCGGACGGGGGCGGCGTGATCTCTCGCTCGACCACCAACAGCGCGTACCCGTTCTCAATCGCAATCAGCGCCGTCGGCTCCCCGATCCGGGCCCGCGTGACCGCCTGCCGGATCGACGCGGGCCACGACAGGTCCGCCGGATGGATCGAAGGGATGCGTCCCCCGGTTGCGCTCGAGCGATCGGTCGAGAGATCGCGCGCCACGTCATCGAACGGCTCGCCCATGCGCAGGCGCGTCAGGGCCGCGGTGCCGTCGGCGGGGGTGCTCGTGGTGATCAGGCGTGCCTCGTAACGCGGTCCGTACCGGAGATCGTGTGCTCGGTCTATCGCGTTGGGCGGCAGGTCCACGTCGTCCCGGACGAGCGCCCGGCTCATCGCCGTCCGCAGCAGCAGCGCACCGAACCCCGCTTCGCCCAGGTTGCGACGGCGCAATATCTCGACCAGCAACGCCTCGCGGCTCACGCCATCGAGCTCGAGGCCATCGTCCGCGAGCGTGTCGATCAGGAGCTGGCGTTCGCGCTCGAGGTCGTCGTTGGAGATCGAGATGCCCTCGCGCGCACACGTCTCTTCGAGCAGGCGCTCCAGCACCACCTCTTGAAGCACCGCGCCGCCCACGCGCTCAGCCATCCGCGTGCGGATGTCGTCCCAGACCATGCCCTGCCCGTTGACATACGCCGCAAGATCGTTGCTGCGTGAGCGTGACGGATTGGGGCGGTCCGTCCCGACCGTGTGATCGGTCTCGCGCAGCCCGCGTGTCGCGTAGCCGAGCTCACCGCCACCCCCGTCCGAGGCGCAGCCCGAGAGCCCGATGACCAGAATCGACGCCGTGAGAGCGGTTCGTATGCGCATAGCGGGAGTGTAGAAGCCCCGCCCGCCGATACACTCCCGAGCGTGCGTGTCCTCGGCATCGATCCCGGCCTCCGGCTCACCGGCTTCGCTTGCGTGGCGTTCGGGAAGGCACACCCCGGCGCGGAGGTCTCGCTGCTCGACGCCGGCGTCGTCCGGCTCGACGACAAGACCGCGATCGCCAGCCGCCTCTGCGTCCTCGCCCGCGAGCTCAGCGACCTCATCGACCACAACGCCCCCGAGCTCGCCTGCGTCGAGGCTCTCTTCAGCCACTACCAGAACCCCCGAACCGCGATCGTCATGGCCCACGCCCGCGGCGTCATCCTCCACGAGATCGCCCGCAAGGGCATCCCCCTCGTCGAACTACCTCCGGCGCTCGTCAAGAAGTCCATCGCGGGCAACGGCAGGGCGACGAAGGAGGCGGTGCAGCGCGCCGTGAAGATCGAGCTCCGACTCAGCACGCTCCCCACGCCCTCGGACGTCTCCGACGCGATGGCAATCGCCACCGTCGGCGGCAGGCGCCACCTCGCGGATCAGATGCTGGACACCAAAGAAACCCGGGCAGGAGCCCACGGCTGAACCGGTCTCCGCGCCGCCCGTCGGTCTAGCGCCACGGGTTCCATACACTCCGCTCATGCCCAAGACCAACGACACCCCCCGCGCCCAGGTCCTCATCGTCGAGGACGAGACCGACCACGCCGACGTCATGGCCGACGCCCTGCGCAAGCCGGGGCACGTCTGCACGATCGTCTCGGATGTCCCGAGCGCGCTCGAGGAGCTCAAGGGCGGCTCCTTCGACGTCGTCATCACAGACCTCCGCATGCCCAACTCCGCGGGCGTGCAGGGCGTAAGCGGTGAGGCCGTCGCGCCCGATGGCGGGGACGCGGGCATGCGCGTCCTCGAGGCCGTCCGCAGCCTGCAGCCCCACGCGGAGACCGTCATGGTCACCGCCCACGGCGACGTCCCCACCGCCCGCGAGGCCTTCAAGCACGGCGCCTTCGACTTCATCGAGAAGCCGCTGGACCTCCCCGTCTTCCGCTCGCTCATCAACCGCGCCGCCGAGGCGGTGCTGCTGCGCCACGACTCGGGCAGCGGGTTCAGCGACCTCGTGCAGCACGACGGCTTCGAGGGCATCATCGCGGGCTCCGAACCGATGCGACGGATCATCGACACCGTCCGCACCGTCGCCCCCGCGCCCCTGCCCATCCTCATCACGGGCGAGAGCGGCACGGGCAAGGAGCTCATCGCCCAGGCCGTCCACAACAACTCCCCGCGCAAGGCCAGGCGATTCATCGCCTTCAACTGCGCCGGGCAGGCCGAGAGCCTGCTGGAGGACAACCTCTTCGGGCACACCAAGGGTGCCTTCACCGGCGCCGAGAAGGACCGCGAGGGCGTCTTCGAGTACGCCGACGGAGGCACGCTCTTCCTCGACGAGATCGGTGACATGCCCCTGACCATGCAGGCCAAGCTGCTCCGCGTGCTCGAGTCGGGCGAGGTCGTGCGCCTGGGCGACAACGCCCCGCGGAAGACCGATGTCCGCTTCGTCAGCGCCACGAACAAGGACCTGCAGCACTCCATCGCCGAGGGCTCGTTCCGCGAGGACCTCTACTTCCGCATCAAGGGCGCGCACGTCCACCTCCCGCCCCTGCGTGAGCGCCGCGAGGACATCCCACGCATCGTGCGCCACGTCGGCGCGAAGTACGCCCTCACCCTGGGCACGCCCTCTCCGGAGTTCACCGACGCCTCGATGATGCGCCTCACCGCCTACCGCTGGCCCGGCAACGTCCGCCAGCTCATCAACGTCGTGCAGAACATGGTCGTCCTCGCGGGAAGCGACACCGTGGACGTGCGCCACATCCCGAGCGACATCGTGGTCACCGATGACGACATGGACGACGCGAGCGCCGGCCCCAACGCCGCCTCGGGTTCCCTCGCCGGCACCTCCCTCGAACAGCTCGAGAAGCGCGCCATCCGCGAGACACTCAAGCTCACCGGCGGCAACCGCGAGCAGACCGCCAAGCTGCTCGGCATCGGTGAACGCACGCTCTATCGGAAGCTCAAGGAGTACGGGCTGCGCTGACGAGTGCCGTATTCTCAAGCAACGCCACCAATCCCCTCCCGAGGAGACCGACATGCCCGTCCCTACCCGCCACGCCGCGTGCCTCGCGATCGCGACCACCGCGTTCTTTGCCGGCTGCTCGACCTGCCGGACCTCGGCGCCGGAGCGGCAGGCCGAGTCCATGCCGATGGTCGAGCTCATCACGATGCGTCCTGACACCGTCGCCGGCCTTCGCACGCAAGGGCTCTACGCGTTCCCCGCGAGCGATTCACGCACGCTCTGCGACACCGCCGACCTGCTCGTCCGCGCGTGGAACGACGACGAGTGGCTCGTCGTACAGGCGATCGTGTGGAACGATGGGGACGCCGCGATGGGGGAGACCTCCGACGGGCGCGAGACAGGCGATAACGCCACACTGCTCATCGACGTCGATGCCGACGGGGCCGAGACGCCTCACACCGACGTCTCCTACCACCTCAACGCCTGGCCCTCGCTCCCGGGCCTCACCTACTCCACCCCCTTCGGCGGCGGCTCCTCCTCCGGGCTGCAAGGCAACTCCGGCGGGCGCGCGAGCATGGAGCACGTCGCGATGGCCGACGGCAGCGCTGTGCGCGTGGACACCTTCGTTCTGCCCGTCGCCGATCACCACCTCACGCTCGGATCGACCATCGGGTGCGCGTACATGGCGATCTCGCCAGCTGATGGGATGCGTCTGAACTCCATCGGCTACGTCCACGAGGGTGCGCGCTACTACAGCTATCACCTGTCTCACGCGGACTTCCACTCCTACACGCTCGCGGGCAACGGGGCATCGTGGGACGTCGCGAGCGTGCCGCGCGGCCGCGACGCGATCGAGCCTGAGCCCGAGCGTGCTCCGGCGCCGACCATCGGGAAGACCCCGCCCAGTGTCGATGCCCAGGAGTGGATCAACACCGACAGCGAGCCCTCGCTCGAGTCACTCAGGGGCAAGGTCGTCATGGTCGAGTTCTGGGCCACCTGGTGCGGCCCGTGCATCGCCAACATCCCGCACCTCAACGAGCTGCACGAGCGCTACGCCGACGAAGGCCTTGTCATCCTCTCGCTCACCGACCAGAGCCAAAGGGGCATCTCCGACTTTCTCGAACGCACCGAGATGAACTACATCATCGGCACCGGCAGCGAGACCATCCGCGACTACGGCGTCACCGGCATCCCGCACGCCTTCCTCATCGGACGCGACGGCACCCTCATCTGGAAGGGCCACCCAGCGCAGGACGAGTTGGAAAGGGCGATCGCAAAGGCGTTGGAAGCGGGCTGATCGCCCCTCATCCCGCGCCCCGATCCACCCGATAGTCCGGATATGGACGCACACCGCGCCATCAAGCCGCTCCGCCCGATGCGCGACGTGCACCCGGCGCGCAACGCGATCGTGCTCGCACTGCTCGCGATCATCCTCACTTGGTGCGCCATCGTCTGGTGGGACAACCGCGAGGCGGCGGACAGCATCGCGCGGGCCGTCCGCGTGTGGGGCTGAGCCCGCACGCCTGATACCTTCCCCGCATGCCCGTGCTCCTCACGGTCCTCGCGATCGGCGTCCTCCTCATCCTCGCCTACCGTTTTTATGGCGGCTGGCTCTCCCGGCGCGTCTTTGCGCTGGATCCGCTCGCGCCGACCCCTGCGACCACTGAGGAAGACGGCGTGGACTTCGTCCCCACGCGCCGCTCCATCGTCTTCGGCCACCACTTCACGAGCATCGCCGGCACCGGCCCCATCGTCGGACCCGCGATCGCCGTCATGTGGGGCTGGGTGCCCGCGCTGCTGTGGGTCGTCATCGGGTCGATCTTCATCGGCGCGGTCCACGACCTGGGCTCGCTCGTCGTCTCGCTGCGCAACAAGGGGCGCACGATCGGGGACATCGCGGGCCTGCTGCTGGGGCCGCGGGCGCGGATGCTCTTCCTCTGCATCCTCATCATGGCGCTGTGGATCGTGCTCGCGATCTTCGGGCTCGTCATCGCCAGCGTGCTGCGCCAGTACCCGAGCGCCATCACGCCCGTGCTCGTGCAGACGCCGCTGGCGCTCGTCATCGGCCTGCTCGTGCATCGCAAAGGGCGCTCCATCGTGCTGCCCTCGCTGTGCGCACTGGGCGTGATGTACCTCTCCATCGCCTTCGGCGATAGCGGCCCCCTCCACGACTTCAACCTCTGGTGTGCCGCCCAGCCCACGTGGATCTGGATCGCGGTGCTGCTCGGCTACTCGGGCGTCGCGAGCGTGTTGCCGGTGTGGGTGCTGCTGCAGCCCAGGGACTACATCAACGCGCTGCAACTCGTCACCGCCCTTGCGCTGCTGGTGCTGGGCCTCGTCGCGACGGGCCTCTTCGGCGGCCCCACCATCCCCGTCCAGACCGCCGCCGGCGTTGTCGATCACACGCTCCAACTCGAATGGGTCGCCCCCGCGATCGACTGGTCGCCCGCCGGCGCCCCGCCCCTCTTCCCCATCCTCTTCATCACCGTCGCCTGCGGCGCCTGCTCCGGCTTCCACTGCCTCGTCGGCTCCGGCACCACCAGCAAACAACTCGAGCGCGAGACAGACGCCAAACCCGTCGGCTACGGCTCCATGCTCACCGAAGGATTCCTCGCAACACTCGTCATCGCGGCGTGCGCTGCCGGGATCGGGCTCGGAGTGGAAAAGTCACATGACTCGTGGACATTCAGCGTTTCAGGGGACAACGAGAGCGGTGCGGTTGGTAAACCATGGGCGGTCGATGGGTTGCTCACGAGAGAGAATCCGCGTGGAGATGCTGACGCTCCTTGGCGTGCATCAGACGACGGCTACTCGCTACTCACCCTGCGAAGAATGGAAGTTCATGATGGGTGGGCTCATCCCTCCGAATCACCGGATTCCAACGCAACGCCCAACGACTTTTCAACGACCGAGCAGTATCTTGTCGCGGGCTCTCTTGCCTTTGAGGCCCAATACGACTCATGGCAATCCTCCAACTCCCTCGGCGCCAAGGTCGGCGCCTTCGTCCAAGGCAGCGCGAACATGCTCACGCGCCTCGGCCTGCCCATCGAGACCGCGATCGCGCTCATGGCGGTGCTCGTCGCCTCCTTCGCCGCGACGACGCTCGATACGTCGTGCCGGTTGCAGCGGTACGTGATCCAGGAGTTCTGCCGTACGTTTGTGCCCAAGCGCAAGGCGTGGGAGTGCCCGGCGTGCGCCTACGACCGGCGCTCGCTCCCCGTCGAGGCGCCCTGCCCCGAGTGCAACGCGCCGCCGCCACTGGAGAACGACGCCGCCAAGAAGACCCGCGGCCCATGGTGGAACCCCTTCCGCTGGATCGCAACACCCATCGGCGCGACCCTCCTCGCGATCGTGAGCGCGTTCATCTTGGCAATGGGGCCTTTCCCAGATTCACTGCCCCAACAAGTGCCGCTCCTCGGCGGTATCCCGTTGATCGGCTCTGCGTTCAATACGCCATCGTTCACCCAACTCTTTGAACACTGGCTCGACAACGGCGGCACCGGCGCCCTCACCCTCTGGCCCCTCTTCGGCGCGACGAACCAACTCCTCGCGGGCTTCGCATTCATCGTCATCGTTTCGTGGCTGCGCCTGAAGCGCAAGCCGTGGGCCTTCGCGATCGCGCCGGCGGCGGTCATGCTGCTCATCCCGGCGTGCGCGATGGTGTGGCAGGCCTTCATCGGCAACGAGGCCAACCCGTCGTGGCTGTCAGACGGGCGCACAGCGCTGGTCATCGTCGCGTGCGCCACGCTCGCGATGGAGGCGTGGCTCGTCATCGAAGCGTGCGCGAGCTGGCGCTCGCAGCGCTTCGAGCGTGCACTCGACGACAGCGGTGGACAACATGTCGCTTGATGATGCGACATGGCGCGCTGCGCGTAAAAAAGCCGCCGATCGAGGGCTCCGATCCCCGACCGACGGCGGTGCCACGGTGTTGCCACCGTGAAGAAGTCTGTCGTCCGCTTCCGAGCCCGGATTCACCCCGAAAGGCACCCGTCGTGAGCGGACCTCGTAGCCTAGGCGATGCCCGGAATCCGTCAATCCGAGAAGAGGGCGTCGAGGCGTCTTGTACGATGTAAACCCTTGATAGTACACGAGTAATCAATTTTCATAGCGTGCCCGACACCCCCCTCACACCACCGGATCCGCCTCTCGTCCACGCCGCGGTCGCCGCGATCCTGACCCCTGCGCCGGTAGAGGGGGTGTGCGAGCCATATTCGGTCGCTGATCGGTGGTCCATCCTGCTCACCCAACGCCGCTCGACCACCGCGTACGGGGGATATTGGGAGCTGCCGGGCGGAAAGATCGAAAACGATGAGTCTGCGGAAGAGGCCGCGATCCGCGAGGTCCGCGAGGAGATCGGCTGCGAGGTGGTGGCGCTGGGGGTGCTGGAGCCCATCGAGCACACCTACGAGCACGCCCGCGTCCGCCTCTCCTGCGTCCGCTGCGAGCTGGCGGCGGGCTCGCCGGCCCCCAAGGACATCGAGGTGCAGGCCCACGCCTGGCGACGCCTGAGCGACCTGCCCTGGGACACCTTCTTGCCGGGCAACGTGCGACTGGTGACGGCCCTCTGCCGACACCTCGCGGGCTGACCCGCGGAACCGCTGCTTCAGCGGCTCCGGTGAAGCGTCCCACCCGGAGTCGGAGATGCGGTTTCGAACCACCACGAGGGAGAGTGGCCCCTCAGCCGCTGAGCGTCTGCTCCGCGAAGAGCCGGTCGGCCCGCTCGCTGAGCCGCCTGAGCCACGACCGGAGCATGGGGAAGCGGTCGGAGGCGGTCGCCCCGCGGTCGTCGCGCGTCGCCTCGTCCAGCACACGAGAGACGAGCTGCACCGCTCGCTCGACGCTCTCCAGCGTGCCCTGCTTCTCGAGCTCGTGGGCCCGGCGGAGGTCAGGGTGCCACTCCGCGAGGGCCGGGTCGAGCCCCACGAGGGCGGGGTGGATCGGCGCGGTCTCGGGGATGACGACGGGCGCGGCACCTGTTTCTGGCGTCTGGAGGGGTGTGTCGGTTGCGGGCGGAGTGCTCCCGGTCGTGGCTGCTGGCGTCGGCCCCGGCCCCGGCATCGGGTTCGATGGCGTGGTGGTGCCAGACGTACCGCCGGGGGTCGTGCCCGGGGCGTTCGAGGTGGACGCGCCCGGCAGGTTGAGCTTCACGCCCTTCTGCTCGAGCTGCTGCCAGACGAGGGCACCGCCCAGCACGATCAGCATCACACCCATCGCAAAGACGGTGACGCCCAGCCACTTCGTCTGGCGGCGCAGGTGACGCATCTCCTCGCTGACCGCCAGCGGCTCGGACGCGGGCGATGGCGCGGGTGCCGCTTGGGTCACCGCGCCGGGCAGATCGGAGACGGGCGAGAGCCCGAGGTGCTGCCGATCGAGCTGCGCGACGTGCAGGTCCGCAGCGCACGCGGCGCACGAACGCTGCTCTGCGCGCACCGGCGCTTTGCAGGCGTGGCAGACGCCCAGGTACACGCTGACGCCCGGCGCGTGGTCGGCGCGCATCCAGAACTGGCGCGTCGTCGGACCACGCACCACCGAGGCGGCGGTCAAACGCCCGCGCTGGATCATCATCCGCAGCGTCTCGAAGGAGCAGCCGGGCATCACGGCCCGCGCCGCGTCGAGCACCGCCCACGGTCCCATCGCGTTCTGGGAGGCTTGGCGCGACAGCGGGTCCAGCATGCCCTTGCACGTTGTGCAACGCTCGTGGTTCGTCAGGGGCGTGGCGCAGTACGGGCACACGATCGCGCGACCCGCGTGGTCGGTGGGGGGCGCTGGTGCATCCGATCCCGGTTCGGGGGGCGTGGCACCGTTGCTGGTCGGAGCGTCCGGGCCGGGCTGCACGGGGCGTGCCTTCGGCTCGATCGTTGGCGAACCGAAGGGGTCCGCCGGCAGCGGCACGAAGCCGCCTTCGGGCGTGTCGGGTCGCCCCGTCATCACACCGCCGTCGGCTCGGCGCGGAGCGAGCGGAGCACCTCGTCGCTCTCCACCTCGCCGTCACGCAGGCGGACGACGCGCTCGCAGCGGTCGGCGACCTCGTCGTCGTGGGTGACCATGATGATCGTCAGGCCTTTTTGGTGCAGGTCATCGCACATGCTGAGGATCGCTTCGCCCGTGGTGCTGTCCAGGTTCCCGGTGGGTTCGTCGGCCATGAGCACCGCGGGGTCGCCGACGAGCGCGCGCGCGATCGCGGCCCTCTGCTGCTGACCGCCCGAGAGCTCCTTCGGGCGGTGCCCCACGCGGTCGCCGAGCCCGACGAGTTCGAGCGCCTCGATCGCGCGACGTTCGCGCTCGCTCTTCGAGACGCCCTGGTAGAAGAGCGGCACGCTGACGTTCTCCTCGATCTTCAGCGAGCTGATCAGATTGAACGCCTGGAAGACGAAGCCGATCTTCTGACCCCGGTAGACGCTCAGCGTCTCGTCATCCATCTGCGCCACGTCGCGCCCGTCGAGGAAGTACTCGCCCTGTGTCGGTTGGTCGAGGCAGCCCAGCACATTCATCAGCGTGGACTTGCCCGAGCCCGAGGGGCCCATGATCGCGATGTACTGCCCGCGCGGGATCACGAGGTTCACGTCCCTGAGGGCGTCCACCATGACCGTGCCGTCGGGCTTGTAATAGCGCTTGAGGATGCCTCGAAGGTCGCAGACGGCCTTCGGGTCCGTGGTTCGGGGGGTATCGGTGGGGGGGGGTGTCACGGGGTGAGTGTACGGGCCCGCTCTGGCGGGGTTGCGAGGCCAGATCCGGGGCGGGGGTCAGCCCGCGAACCGCTTCACGCCGTTGGAGGTGGGGGGGGCGTCGGCGTCGGTCTCCGCGTCCCCGTCCTTGTCCTCGCACGTCTCGGCACCCTTGTAGAACCGGGAGGGCTTGTCGTCTTTGAGACGCATGTTCAGCTTCCGGAGGGCCTCCACCTCGATCTGGCGGACGCGTTCGCGTGTCAGCCCGATCTCGGCGCCGATCTCCTTCAGCGTCAACGGCTCCTTGCCGTCGAGCCCGAAACGCAGGCGCAGCACACGGGCTTCCCGCTCGTCGATCGCGTCCAGCAGCCGGTAGACGGTGTCCAACTCGTCCCGCTGGAAGACCGTGTCTTGCGGCATGAGGTTCCGTGTGTCCATGAGCACGTCGGAGAAGTTCATCGAATCGCCGTCGCCGTCGGACGGGGCCTGGCTCGGGGCGTGCAGTGCGCGCCCGGCGCGCAGGATCACGTGGATCTTCTTCATGGGCAGGCCCATGACGCGGCTGAGCTCTTCGGTGCTGGGCGTCCGCCCGTGCTGCTCCTCGTAGCGCGTGACGGCCTGTTTCCACTTGGCGATGAGCTCGACCATGTACGCGGGGACGTGGATCGGCTGGGCCGCGGAGATCAGGGCGCGCTTGATCGCCTGCTTGATCCACCACGAGGCGTAGGTGCTGAAACGGGCGCCCTGCGCCGGGTCGAAGCCCTCGACGGCGCGGATGAGCCCGATGTTGCCCTCTTCGATGAGATCGGTGAGGGTGAGGCCGCGATTGGTGTAGTGCTTGGCGATGGAGACCACGAGGCGCAGGTTGGAGCGCACGAGGCGATCGCGTGCCTCCGGGCAACAGTCGTTGATGACGTTCCACCCGAGGGTCTTCTCCTCATCGGGAACGAGCAACGGGTACCTGTTGATCTGGCGCAGGTAGATCTGCAGATCAGATTCAAGGTCGGACTTCGCCATGTTGTCGTTGACCTCTCCGTGCAACGAATGGCCCGGCGTCCTCCACGCATGGGCCGTCGGACTCTACGCCCCGCCAGCATCGACCGCAAGGGTCAGGGCCTTGACCGGGAAAGCCCTAGGGCGTGTCCCCATCGCGACTTACGGGCTGTGAGCGGCCCTGGGGAGCCGGTTCGGGGGATTCTCGCAGTATCCGCAGGTCCGAATACCCAGCGGCGTTCAGTTCATCGAGCAGCGAGAGCAGCACGCCAGAGGGCGAGGAGCGGTCCGGGGCGATGATCAATTCGCTCTTCGCACCGTCTCGGGTGGCCTCCTCGAGGGCCTGGGCCGCCGCCTCGCCGACTCCTGCAAGGGGTACGACCGTGTCGCCGATGCGGATTTCGCCCTCCGTAGTGAGGGCGATGACGACCGCCGACCCCGGGGCGGTTGGGCCTCGTTCTCCTGCGCGGGCCTCTGGGAGCAGGATCTCGGTGAGTTCCAGTCGCGTGGTCACCACCAGCGCGAGGATGAAGAACGCCAGCAGCACGAAGACCACGTCGATCAGCGGGGCCAGTTCGAGGCGGGCATCGGGGAGCGAGGTCGTGCGGCGCATAGGCGTGAGGATACGGGGCTCGCCCGCCCCGGGCCCCCCTACACTCGCGGCCCATGCGCACGAGCCTGGACATCGAGGCCTTCACCCACGCCGTCGAGGCGGCCCGCGCCGCGAGCGATCGCGCGCTGCTCGTCCCGCTGAGCCTCCGCCTGATGGGCGACCAGCTCACGCCGGTGGTCGCCTACCGCCGGCTCGTCGCGCAGGACGAGCGGACGGCACCGTCGTTTCTCTTCGAGTCCGTCGAGGGGGGCGACCGCGTCGGGCGGCACTCGCTGCTCGGGGCCCACCCATGCATCGAGGTTATTGCTCGTGCGCACGAGACGGAGGTCATCGACCGGCGTTCGGGCGAGCCCGTGGTCGAACGCGCGACGCACGACGACCCGATGGCGCTGCTCACCGAATGGTCCAGGCGTCTGGAGCTCGTGGACGCGGGCGATCACAGGCTGCCGCCCGCGCTGCTCGGCGGCTGGGTCGGCTACGCCTCGTACGACACGGTGCGGTACAGCGAGCCCGAGCGGTTGCCCTTCGAGAGCGCACCGCGCGACGACCGCGCGCTCCCGGACCTGCACTTCGGTCTGTACGACGAGACGGTGGTCTTCGATCACGTGGACAAGGTCGTCCACGCGACGGTGCTCGCGCACGTGTCGCCGGGCGACGACATCCGGGGCGCGTACGACGAGGCGCTGCGGCGATTAACGCGGTTGGTCGAACGCCTGGAGAACCACGCCGCCCGCCCGCTCCGGTCGGGCTACGCCGACGCGATGCCGAGCGAGGCGGGGACGGTCACGAGCAACCTCACGCGCGACGAGCACGCCTCGATGGTCGAGCGCGCCAAGGCGTACATCCGCGCGGGCGATGTCTTCCAGGTGGTCATCGGCCAGCGTTTCGAGCGCCTGAGCACTTCGGACCCCTTCGATGTGTACCGCGCGCTCCGCGTGGTGAACCCCTCGCCCTACATGGTCTATTTACAGGCCCGCGGCTGCATCCTCGTCGCGTCCAGCCCCGAGATCCTGTGCCGCGTGCGCAACGACGACAGCGGGACGCCCGTCGTCACCAACCGCCCCCTCGCCGGCACGCGCAAGCGCTCGGCGGATGAGGCCGAGGACAAGCGCCTCGAGCGCGAACTCCTCGCCGACGAGAAGGAGCGGGCCGAGCACGTGATGCTGGTGGACCTGGGGCGGAACGACGTCGGACGTGTCGCGATGCCCGACTCCGTGCGCCTCGAACGGGTCATGGAGATCGAGCGGTACAGCCACGTGATGCATATATCGAGCACCGTCACGGGCGATCTGCGCACCGGGCTCGACGCGTGGGACGCGCTGCGATCCACGCTGCCCGTCGGCACCATCTCCGGTGCCCCCAAGGTGCGCGCGATGCAGGTCATCGACGAGCTCGAGACCCTCCGGCGCGGGCCCTACGGCGGCGGCTTCGGCTGGGTCAGCCTCACGGGCGAGATGGACGTCGCCCTCGCACTGCGCACGATCGTGGTGCCCACCGAGCGATGGACGGAGGGCGAGCGGTGGACGTATCACCTGCAGGCGTCGGGCGGGATCGTCTTTGATTCGGAAGCGAGCGCCGAGTACGAGGAGACGCGGAGCAAAGCCGCGGCCCTCGTGCGCGCGATCGATCTCGCAGAGGGCGCGTTCACGGAGTGACGGTCTCGAACCCGGTTGAGCGCTTTACCCGGACTCAGTGCGCACGGGCGTTGCCGTTGAGTGTGTCGCGCAGCGATTTGGCCGGCGTGAATCCCACCGTTGAGGACGCGGGGATGGTGATGGGCTGGCGCGTCGCGGGGTTGATCCCCTGGCGTTCTTTGCGGTGCTTGATCTTGAACGTGCCGAAGTTGGCGATGTTGACCTTCTCGTCCTCTTTGACGCCCTCCGCAAGGGCGCGGAGCACCGCGTCTACGGCGCGTGAAGCTTGCGCCTTGGGCTCATTGAGTTCCGACGCGACGGTTTCGATCAACTCGGCCTTGTTCATGCTTCGCTCCGATGGCTCTGGCGGTTCAGGTTGTTGAATTGCGTCTCTCCCCGCCACGAACCCGAAAGAGCGCGCGACGTCCGAACGGGTCAGCCTAATTCAACATCGACGCCCGGGCAACGGGCGATTCCGGCTCCGCAGCGGGTTCGCAAAGCGTTCGTGTGGCGCGGGTTGGACCTCCCGACGCGGAGCGCTACAGTTCGCCCGATGAGCGAAACCGTCCTGACACAGACAGCCACCGACACCGCGACCCGCACGCGCCCCGAGACGCAGCGCCCTTCCATGTGGCACGTCGTGGTGATGGACGACGACGAGCACACCTACGACTACGTCATGGAATTGCTCACCAACGTCTTCGGGCACACCCAGGAGAAGGCGTTCTCAATCGCCGAGGCGATCGATTTCGAGGGGCGAGGCGTCTGCGCTACGCTCCATCTCGAACTCGCGGAACTCAAGCGTGAGCAGATCACCGGTTTCGGTGCCGATCCGCGTCTCGACGAATCGGCGGGCCCCATGTCCGCGCGGCTCGAGCCCGCGGACTACGACGCGGACTGATCGCGCTCGCGTACGCTCTGTGCGTGCCACCCCTGGTCATCCAAACCGAGCACCTCGAAGACGAAGCCGCGTCCTGGCTCGCTGAGCGCTGCCGGCTCGTGAAGTGCCCATCGGACGATGCCCGATTCGATGAACTGCTCAAGGGTGCCGAGGCGCTCGTGGTGCGCACGTACACGGATGTCGATCAGCGGATGCTCGCCCGAGCCCCCAAGCTGCGCGTGGTGGGGCGGGCGGGTGTGGGGCTGGACAACATCGACGTGAACGCCTGTCGAGCACGGAACGTCGAGGTGGTCCACACCCCGGACGCGAACGGGCAGGCGGTCACCGAACTGGTCTTCGCTTTCCTGCTCGACGCCTACCGCCCCCGTGTCTTCCTCGACGAAGCGATCGCCAAGCCCGATTGGGTGTCGCTGCGCACGGAGCTGCGCGCCGAGCACCAGCTCGCGGACCTCACGCTGGGCGTGGTGGGTGTGGGTCGTGTCGGGCAGCGGGTGTGCCGTATCGCTGGTGCGCTCGGCATGCGCGTGATGTGTCACGATCTCCAGGAGATCCCATCCGAGAAGCGCTCGGGCGCGACGCTCGCGCCCATTGAAGATCTGCTCGGGGCGTGCGACGTGGTGACGATTCACGTCGATGGGCGTACGAGCAACCGGCACTTTATCGACGCGGAGAAGATCGCGCGATTGCGCCCAGACGCGACACTCATCAACACCAGCAGGGGGTTCGTGGTGGACCCCGGCGCGCTCGCGTCGTGGCTCGGGGTGCACCCGGGCGCTCGCGCGATGCTGGACGTCCACGAGCCCGAGCCGATCGCGCCCGATAGCCCGCTGCTGGCGCTGTCCAACGCGCACTTGACACCACACATCGGTGCCGCGACGCGGGCGGCGCAGCGGAACATGTCGTGGGTGGTGCGCGATGTGTGGGGCGTGCTGGAGGGGCAGCCGCCGTTGAACCCGGCGCCCGCCGGCTGAGCCGGTGCGGCACCTGAGCCGCGGCCCGAAGGCGAGGGCGTCGTTCGGGGCGTTCTGGTTAGGGGCCCGCGAGCCCGGGCGCCCAGAGGTAGTACACGCCGGGCGTCGTGAAGACCCCCGCATCCAGCGTGATGGAGACCAGGGGCGACTGGGCGGCCTGCGCGCGGCCCTCTTGCACGCCCGCGATGGAATAGGGCGAGGCGGGGGGCGCGCCGTCGGCGTGGTACTTCACGAGGCGGGCGCTCGCGAGGTTCGCGCGTGATTTGGCGTCCTCGAAGGCGTCACGGAGCGTGCCGAGCCGGTCCACGAGCCCGATCTGGAGGGCCTGCGTGCCGGTGAAGACGCGTCCGTCCGTCGCGGTCGCCAGGCGTGCGGGGTCCGATGCGAGGTCGGTTCGACCGGTGGTGACACGCCGGAGGAATTCGGCGTAGAAATTATCGACGAGCCCTTGCAGGATCTCG
>JAJDDE010000180.1 GCA_029260475.1 Phycisphaerales bacterium
CGGTCACGCTCATCGACGCGAAGACCTTCCTGATCCCCCTCGAGCTGCCCTGGCTGCTCGGCGCGCTCGGGCTGGTCGTACACCCGGCCCACGCGCTGTGGCTGTCGGCGCGGGGCCAGCTCCACCGGGTCCAGAGCGAGTTCCACGAGTGGACGATCCCCCTCGCAGAGGGGCCCTGGCTCGGCGCTGCGATCCTGTGCGGCCTCGGTGTGGTGATCGCGGCGCTGATGCTCTGGAAGGGCTGGATGCCCCGGAGCTTCGCGGACTACGACGAGTGGGAGAAGAACGCGCGGGCGGAGGCCGAACAAGCGCGTGCGGACGCGGCAACGGGCGGTTCAACTGAACCCGCTCGGAGCGACGCGAAGCGGGCGACCTCCAGCGCGATGCGCGGACTCTTCTTCGCGGGGCCTGGCGTTGCGGGGATGTTCTTCGGCATGACCATGGGCATGCGCACGGGCGGGTCGCAGATGACGCTCTACGGCGGCATCGGGCTCGTCTTCGGGCTGCTAATCGGGCTGGTGCTGCGCCGCGTGGTGCCGGCGGGTGAGGAGCGCCACGACGCGCCGGTGATCGCCGCTGAGGGCGAGGACCCTGACGAGTTCCTGTGGACCATGTACCCGCACGCGCGGCGCGAGATGTTCAAGGAGATCCTGTACCTGCTGCCGGCGATGGCACTGGGCGCGCTCGGATGGTGGCTCTGCTCGCCGGGCGGGCTGCTCGGCAATTTCGCGGCGGAGGCCCCCTTGGCCCTGCGGGCCTTCGGCGGGAGCGTGCTGGGGCTGCTGGTCGGGGGCGGGGTGGTCTGGGCTGTGCGGATTCTCGGGTCGCTGGCCTTCAATAAGGAAGCGATGGGGCTGGGCGATGTTCACCTCATGGCGGGGGTCGGCGCGGTGCTGGGGTGGATCGACCCCACGCTGGCGTTCTTCCTCGCGCCCTTCACCGGCATCCTGTGGGTGCTGCTGTCCGTGATGAGCAAGGCGCTCTTCAACCGGGCTGGCGCCCACCTGCCCTACGGCCCCCAGCTGGCGCTGATGTCTGTCGCCCTCGTGCTGCTCAAGCCGGTCGCGGAGGGCGGGCTGACGCTCCTGATGGGCGATCCGGTCCACCTGCCGTAAACATCGGGGCGTGGGTCGCGTGAGCCCTGAAGCGGATCGCGCGGCGCGGTACGCTCTTGCCCTGTCCACCCGAATGACCCCGCCTCCCACGGAGACGCCTCCTATGAAGACCCCGATCCGCCTGCTGTCGCTCACCGCCTTGGCCCTCACGATGACCCTGACGGGTTGCGCCAACGACGGGCGTGACCTTGAGGCGGAACTCGGCGCCTACGAGCGCGAGAACGCCGAACTGCGCTCGCGCGAGCAACAGCTCCAAGACGCCCTCTCGGACGCCGAGAAGCGCACCCAGGAGCGCGCCGACGAGCTCGCCCGCCTCCTGGCCGAGAACGAAGCGCTCAAGACCCAGAACAACCGCCCCCCCGCCGCCGCCAACACGGGCTTCGAGGGCATCGCGGGCACCACGACCTCCCGCCGCGGCTCGGACATCGTTGTTGATGTCGCGGGCGACGTGCTCTTCGCCTCGGGCTCCACGACGCTCAAGAACACCGCGAAGGCCTCGCTCGACCGCATCGCGGGCGTGCTCAACAGCACCTACTCGGGCAACGAGCTGCGCATCGCGGGGCACACCGACAGCGACCCGATCCGCAAGAGCAAGTGGGGCACGAACGAGCGCCTGAGCGCCGAGCGCGCGCACGCGGTGGAGCAGTACCTCGCCAGCAAGGGCGTGGACGTGAAGCGCATGTACATCGCGGGCTACGGCGCCGACAAGCCCAAGGGCTCGAAGCAGGCGTCACGGCGCGTCGAGATCATCGTCATCGGCGGCTGAGCCGCTGACGCAACCACACGGGTGACCACGACGGGCGATCTCGCGCTCACGACCTCGATCGCCGACCTCCCAGGCGTGCAACGACGACAGGTGGACGCCTTCGTCCGCCTGGGCGTCCTGTCGCTCGCGCACCTGCTGCACCACCTCCCCTACCGCTACGACAAAGAGCATCCGGGCGCGAGCCTGGGTGACCTGCCGCCGGACCACCTGGTCAGCGCCGTGGGCGAGGTGATCGAGACGCACCCGATCAACTACGGCAAGCGATCGCGCTTCGAGGCGGTGCTCCGCGACGACTCGGGCGAGCTGCGCGTGACGTGGTTCCACATGCCTTTCCTTCGTCACAAGATCCACGCGGGGGACGTGATCCGCGTGGAGGGGACGACCAAACGCTCGCGCAAGGGCGGGCTCGAGATGACCAACCCGTCGTGGTCCGTTGCCGACGCGGGGGAGATGGACCCGGCGTACGCGGCGGGCAAGGGTGTTCGCTTGCGCCCCGTGTACAGCGCGACGGAGGGGCTGCCCTCGCAGACCATCGAGAGCGTGGTCGCGAAGAACCTCGATACGGGCCTCGCGCTCATCGAGGACCACCTGCCCGATGAGGCGCGGCGGTCGCGCGAGCTGCCGACGCTGCGCGAGGCGTACCGCATGCTGCATGCGCCGCAAGACGAGCACGAAGCGGGCGAGGGGCGGCGCCGATTGGTGTACGACGAGTTGCTGCTCGTGCAGCTCGGTGTGGCGCTGCGCCGCGCACACCGGCTGCGCACGACGCGGGCGCACGCGTTGAAGTGGGACGAGAGGATCGATGGCCGCATCCGTGCGCGCATCCCGTTCACGCTGACGCCCGGGCAGGAATCGGTCGTCCGAGAGATCGCGGCGGACCTCACTACAGACGCGCCGGCGAACCGACTGATCCAGGGCGACGTGGGCGCGGGCAAGACGGTTGTCGCGCTCTATGCGATGCTGCTCGCGGTCGCCGATGGCAAGCAGGCGGCGCTCATGGCCCCGACGGAGCTCCTGGCCGAGCAGCACCACGCCTCGGTCTCGCGCATGCTTGAGGGCTCGAAGGTGAGCGTGGAATTGCTCACGGGCTCGCTGCCCGCGGCAGACGCGGGCGCGGTGCGGGAGCGGATCGCTTCGGGGGACGCGGGGATCGTGATCGGCACGCACGCGCTGCTCTCGGAATCGACGAGCTTCGACAACCTGAGCGTGGTCGTCATCGATGAGCAGCATCGCTTCGGCGTCCATCAGCGTGCGATGCTGCGCGCCAAGAGCGGGCGCTCCCAAGACGAACTGGATGAGCGGGAGATCGTGCCGCACACGCTGGTGATGACGGCGACGCCGATCCCTCGGACGCTGTCTCTGACGGTGTTTGCCGACCTGGACGTGTCGCTGCTCAAGGGGTTGCCGCCTGGGCGATCGCCCGTGGAGACGAGTTGGTATCCGAGCGTGCGCGCGGACGAGGTGTACGCGCACGTGCGCGCGCGATTGGAGAACAGAGAGCAGGCGTACGTCGTGGTGCCGGCGATCGAGACCAACGACGAGGAGGGCAAGAAGAGCCTGCGCTCGGTCGCTTCGATGGTGCGCCGGCTGGGCGAGCACGAGCTGGACGGCTTCCGCGTTGCGGGCGTGCACGGCAGGCGACCACGCCCCGCGCGCGAGCGCGTGATGTCGCGCTTCCGCGATGGATCGATCGACGTGCTCGTCGCGACGACGGTGATCGAGGTGGGCGTGGACGTGCCCAACGCGACGGTGATGGTGGTGGAGCACGCGGACCGCTTCGGGCTCGCCCAGCTCCACCAATTGCGCGGGCGCGTGGGGCGCGGCGAGAAGGCGTCGGCCTGCTATCTCATCGCGGACGATCCCACGCCCGACGGCATGGAGCGGCTCAAGGCGCTCTGCGCGAGCAACGACGGGTTCGTGCTGGCAGAGAAGGACTTGGAGCTGCGCGGGCCGGGCGAGTTGATCGGTGCGCGTCAGTCGGGCGCCGCGTCGTTCCGCCTGGCACAGTTCCCGGAGGATCAGGAATTGCTGCTGCTCTGCCGGCGGGACGCGCGGGCGTGGGTCGCGGACTCGCCGCGGCTCGGAAAGCCGCACGAAGCGCTGCTGAAAAAGCGGCTACTCAAGGCGCACGGCGGGTCGCTGGATCTCTCGGAGATCGCGTAGCGAGCATACTTCTGGCGCGGCGTATGATGCCCAGCATCTCTTTTTATAGAAACAGAACCACGGCGGAGTGCGATCATGCCGACGACCACACCCGAGCACGACGAACGCATCGCGAAGATGACCTTCTCTTCGGTCTATCCGCACTACGTGACGAAGGTCGAGAAGAAGGGCCGAACCGAAGCGGAGCTGCATGAGGTCATCGCGTGGCTCACGGGCTTCGACGAGAAGCAGCTCCAGAAGCACATCGATACCAAGATCACCTTCGCAGAGTTCTTTGAGCACGCGACACTCAACCCGAATGCGCACCTGATCACGGGCGTGATCTGCGGCTACCGGGTGGAGGACATCGAGAACGGGCTGACGCGCAAGGCGCGGTACCTCGACAAGCTGGTAGACGAACTCGCGAAGGGCAAGAAGATGGAGAAGATCTTGCGAACCGGTTAGCTTGCATTGGCTGGGGTTCGCGGGTGTGGCTCTTCTCGTCGAGTGCCACTGGTGGCGTGCCCACCAGTGATTCGGCGCGTGGCCTTCGCGGAGCCTCAGACCACGGCACCCGGCATCATTGGCGCGCTCTTGGCGCGTCAGTCCTCTTGAGCAGACTGCTGAATACGGCGAGTGTTTCGTCAGTACGTGGCACTGTAAACGAGGTGCCGTCCTTGAGCCGGATGATCCATGCATCACCGTCGAGATGACGCCGAATGAACCAGTTTACGGTAGAGGAGCTCACCGGCTTCGGCATACTCCTCTCCCACTTGTGTTCCTTGACCTGGAACACGGCACGCTCTTGATTGTCGAAGTAGATGACCTCAACACCCGACACGCCCATCTTGATGCGGCGGGTTGCGCTCTTGTTTCGATACAGGCTCCGAAATAGGTTGAACCAGCATGTAGCAATCAAGGGTGTTGCGAATACTGATGCCCACATGACGATCCTCTCGAAAATCGACATGCTGACCGTGCTGTTTGTGAGCAAATACAGACCTATCACGCCGAAGAGAATGAGGACTACATGCATCACAATGAACTGAGACCGGAGAGTGACGTACCAGTCAGCCCTGCGCGTCTCGTGGATTTCGACCCCCGGCTCTTCGCTGTGAGGCACCATGGATTCCTGTGACCATATCTCCGCGTTTCGCTCCGGTCTCCTGAACGGGATAAGAAGCGTGCGGAGCATGTTCAGTGGATCAGGTTCTCACCGAACTCACCCGGCGCGAAGAGGTGGACGTGGGCCATGTCGAGTGAGAGGTGGACCTCTTGGTTGGTCGGGAAGTCGGCGCGGGCGGCGAGGCGGGCGACGATGTTCTTGGCGCTGCCGCACTCGCAGGAGACGTCGATGGAGTCGCCCAGCGGCTCGATGACGCGGGGGACGACGGTGATGCGGTTGGCGTTCTGCACGCCGTCGGGCGGGAGGTAGGTGCCCTCGCCCCACTCGCTCATAGCGCTCGGTCGGAAGCCGATCGCGACGGGGCCGCCCACGCGCGAGATGAGCTGGTCGCGGTAGCGGTCCTCCATGCGGACACGGAGGCCCTGCTCGTCGTCGAACCAGAGGCCGTTGTCTGATTCGGCGAGCTTGCCGTCCACGATGTTCATCGGGGGCAGGCCGAGGAAGCCGGCAACAAAGCGGTTCTTGGGGTGCCGATAGACGTTCAGCGGCGTGTCCACCTGCTCGACCTTGCCGACGCCGCGACCCGCGGACATGACGACGATGCGGTCGCCCAGCGTCATCGCTTCTTCCTGGTCGTGGGTGACGTAGATCGTGGTGGTCTTGAGTCGCTGGTGGAGCTTTTTGAGCTCGGTGCGTGTGGTGACGCGGAGCTTGGCGTCGAGGTTGGAGAGGGGCTCGTCGAAGAGGAAGACGCTGGGCTCGCGGACGATGGCGCGGCCGAGGGCGACGCGCTGGCGCTGGCCGCCCGAGAGCTGCTTGGGCTTGCGTTCGAGCATGTCGGTGATGCCGAGCTGGCGCGCGGCCTCTTCGACGCGTTGGTCGATCTCCTGCTTGGGCATCTTGCGGAGCGCCAGGCCGAAACCCATGTTCTTGCGCACCGTCATGTGCGGGTACAGCGCGTAGTTCTGGAAGACCATCGCGATGTCGCGGTCTTTCGGGTGAACGTCGTTCACGAGGCGATCGCCGATGTGGATCGTCCCCTCAGTGATCGCTTCGAGGCCCGCGACCATGCGCAGGGTGGTGGACTTGCCGCAGCCCGAGGGGCCGACGAGGACGACGAACTCACCGTCGGCGATCTCGACGTTCACGTCGTCCACAGCGCGGACTTTGCCCTCGTAGACCTTCGCGACGGACTTGATAGAGACGTGCGCCATGGATCGATTAGCCCTTGACCGCGCCGAGCTGGATGCCCTTGACGAGGTACTTCTGGAGAACGATGAACAGGATGATGGGGGGCAGCATCGCCATGAGCGAGGCGGCCATGATGAGGTTCGTCTCGGGCCCGTAGGTGGAGTCGAACTGGAGGAGGCCCAGGGGGAGGGTGCGGAGGTTGTCGTCCTTCGTGAGGATCAGGGGCCAGAAGAAGCTGTTGTAGTTGAAGAGGAAGGCGAAGATCGCGAGCACGATCAGGCCCGGCCTTGCCAGCGGCAGGATGATCTGGCTGAAGATCCTCCAGTGCCCCGCGCCGTCGATGCTGGCAGCCTCGTCGAGGGAGCTGGGGATGGTGAGCATGAACTGGCGGAGCAGGAAGGTGCCGTAGGCGCTGAAGGCGGCGGGGATGATGAGGCCGGTGTAGTCGTTGAACATCCCCAGGCCCAGCACGATCGCGAAGTTGGGGACCATGAGCACGACGCCCGGGACCATGAGGGTGCCGAGGTACAGGAGGAAGACCTTGTCGCGACCGGGCCACTGGATGCGGCTGAAGGCGTAGGCGGCCATGGAGCAGGTGATGACCTGCAGGATCGTCGCCCACGACGCGATGAACAGAGAGTTGAAGAAGTACTTGGCGAAGTCCACGCGCTGGAAGACCTTGGCGAAGTTGCCCGGCTCGATGGCGGGCGGCATGCCGGTGCGCGTGAGCGTGTCCACCTCCGAGGGGTTCTCCGTCAGCGCGATGAGCACCTGCCAGACGAAGGGGACGACGAAGGTCATGCCCAGCAGCACGAGGCCCACGAAGACGAGCGTGCGCGAGAGCTTGGACGACGCCTCGATGGGCGAGGTGTCGGGTGCTGCCTTCTTCGGCTTGCGGCCCGGAGTGAACGGCGCGCCCGCGACGGGTTGGATGGAGGCGGGCTTAGTCATTGGTCATTCGTGAGCCGTAACGGAAGTTGAAAGCGGTCATCGCGAAGATGATCGCGAACATGATCCAGGCGACGGCGGAGGCGAGGCCGAGCTGGAATTCGTCGGTGAAGGCGAGGTTGTAGAGGTAGTAGGTGAGGACGATGGTGTCGGCCTTGCCCTCGGTCATGACGAGGGCCTGCTCGAAGCCGCCCTGCAGCCCGCCGATGGTGGACATGATGACGATGAAGAAGGTCGTGGGCGCGAGCTGGGGCCAGGTGACGTGGATGAAACGCTGCCAGCCGGAAGCGCCGTCGATGGCGGCGGCCTCGTAGAGCTCGGGCGCGATGTTCGAGAGTCCCGCGAGGTAGAGGAGCATGTTGCCGCCACCGACGCCGAGCCACACGCCCATGACGATCAGCGCGGTCTTGGCCCACGCGGCGTCGATGAGCCACGCGGGGGCGTTGAGACCATCACCCGCCGAGAGGCCCCGCCTGTAGATGGCGTTGTCCAGGAGTCTCGCGTTCAGTTCCTTGGCGTCAGCTTCTGGAACAAGAGTTTGCAAGGCGGCGGCGAGCGGCTCTACATCAACCCACACCAACACACGACGAGCGGCCGCCTCGCGCAATGACGCGCCATCAAGCTCTTGCAAGGCTGGCCTGACAAGCGGATCGATCTTGAGTCGGTCGAGCGCCTCGGCGCGCTCTTCATCGGAGACAGCTTTATCAAAGAGAACGATGATCTCGCTCATCACGCCCGAACCCAAACTCATCCACGCTTCGCGGGTTTCCTCGGGAACGGTGCCATCGTGCAACTGGCTCGCATCCTCAAGCAGGGTGCGCAAGGCTTGTTCATCGAGTCTGGGGGCGAGATACGCGATGAGGGCACTGTCTACGTGGGCGCGATCACCGAGGGCGGGAAATTGATCGGGCAGCTCTTCGAGCACGCTCTGGGCGCGGGACTGCGAATAGGGCGCGGGCTTTTCCGTCGGGAAGAGACCGATGAGGGGGAGTTGGGTGGCGACGAAACCGCTTCCAACAAGGGTGACAACGAGAAGGATCGTGAGGATGACACGGGCGCCAAACATCGCTGGGCCGGCGTCGCCGGATGAAAGGTTCCGCACGCCACGCGCCATAGAGAGGCCGAAATACGCAAGGCCGAGAATCACGATCGCGATACCGAGCACATACCACAACATCATGGGCGTTGCGAAGACGATGCCTTCCAGCCTGTCGAGGAACGGCTGGAGCACCGCGTTGATCATCCCGCCCTGCGGGCGGTACAGCGCTTTCCAGAGCAGGAACATCGCGACGCCCGCGAGGAGCGTGGGCAGATAGAAGATGGTGCGGAAGAAGACCTGGCCCACCGCGAGGCCGATGGCGACGACGCCGGTGAGCACCGCGGTGATGAGGACGGCGAAGGAGGCTCGGAGCGCATCGACCTTCTGCTGGTCCATGTCGGCGAGGCCGATCTCGGTGGACTTCACGCCCGCCTCAGCGGCGTGCGGGCTCATCACGAGCCAGACGGCACCACAGGCGATCGCGCCCACGACCACAGCGATGAGCGCGCCTTTGAGACGGCCCGAGGGTTTGGCGGGCCCGGCTTTGGCGTGCAGCATGATCGCGAGCCCCAGCGATCCGGCGATGCCGATGGGGATGCCGATCATCAGGATGACGGTGTTCCAGAAGTAGTCCCAGAAGAGGTGGGACTCGTCGCCGACGAGCAGCCGCTCGTAGTTCTGGATGCCGACGAAGCGGATGGACTCGTCCGAGTAGGGGTTGTGCTTGGTGAGGGCCCAGTCCGTGAAGCTCATGCCGATGGAGAAGAGGACGGGCCCGAGCGTGAACATCAGGAAGCCGATGAGGTTCGGCAGCAGGAAGAGCATCGCGATGCCGAGGCGCTTTTTCGGGGTGCCGATCATGCCGCACCCCTCGTCAGCCGGAGCTGATCGCGCAGCGGCACCTTCGGATCGAACGTGCGCCCGGTCTCGGCTTCCCAGCGTGCGCGGAGCGGCGCATCGCGGCGCATGTTGGCGCGCATCTGGGCGTCGATCTTGTCCTCGATCTCCTTCGCGGCGTCCTGCGCAGAGATATCGCCGTTGGTCAGGCGCTCGAGGACCTGTCCCGCGAGCAAGCCGTAACGCCCGCGCCCGACGTACGGCGAGACCTCATCCGGCGTGCCGTATTGCTGGACGGCCTCGACGAAGATGGTCGAGTCCATCGCTTCCAGGCCGGGCAGGGCTCGGGGAGGGCCGCTGATGCCGTCGTCGTCGAGGCAGAAGGCGGGGACGCCGCAGATGGAGTCGAAGGTCTGGTTGATGATCTCGTTGTACTCCTCAGAGGCGAGGAAGCGGAGGAAGCGGACGGCGTACTCGCGGTTGGGCGAGGCCCTGTTGGCGATCGCGAATCGCGCGTTGACGGTGTAGCGCGGCGTGCCGGTGAGGGTCGGGACGTGTGTGACACCCAGGTTGATCATCGCGGCCCGGTCCGCGTCGGTGAGCACCGATCGCATCGCGTCGTACTGGTCGTCGGGGAGCGGGAGCAGGACGTCTTCCTTGAGGCGGCTGCGTGCCGAGCGGAGCAGGTCGCTCTGCGGGTGACCCGAGGCGATGGCACGCCCGATGGCGGGGTCGATGACGCGGTCGCGGTTGCGGGCCGCGAGCTGCGCGTACTCCCAGCGCCCGCCGACGTACATCGCGGCGACCTTCGCTGCGAAGAGGGACGACGCGCTCGCGGACTCCTGCGTCGCGTTCATCGCGGCCCCGCCCGAGGTGGACATGCTCGCGGCCTCCTCGGGTGAAGGCATGATCTTGCGCTCGGTGCTGTAGGTGAGATCGAGCATCTCCTGCAGGCCCGCGACGGTCTCGGGGCTGTTGTAGATGCAGGCGGTGCTGTCGTCGTTGAAGAAACGCCCGCCCGCGCCGAGCGCGAAGTCCCATGCTCCGAGGTTCATGAGGCCCTGTCGCTGGGCGCCGTTGTTACGCGCGTTCTGGATAAGCGCTTTACCGGCGGCGACAGCGTCGGCGGTGGACCATGGGCCGCGAGGTTCGGGGACGCCCGCTTCTGCAAAGAGGTCCTTGTGATAGAAGAGCAGCGTGTAGCCCACGTTGCAGGGGTAGGCGTACTGACGCCCCTCGAAGGCGAGCGAGGTGGTCACGCCCTGGAAGACGGTGTCGGTCGAGAAGCCGCCCTCGAGTGCGGCATCGGTGATATCGGTCGCGATGCCGGCGCGGACGAAGGGGCGGAGCTCGGCGGGGCCGTTGCCCTCGATGATGTCGGGCCCAGCGCCCGCGACGCACTGCACAACGGTCTTGGTGATGTCCCGGTTCGAGGGGTCAGAGAGGATGTCGCAGGGCTGCGCGTAGTTGATGAGGTGCCAGGCGCGGAAGAGGCGGAGCTGGGACCGGCGCGCGGGGTTGTCGTCTGTGGACCACACGAGCGTGGGGACGACGGCGAGGTCCACGCCGGCACCGATACCGCTCTCAAGGTAGGCCCGGAAGTCTTCGAGGTGCTGACGACGCTGGTCAGGGGGGAGGCTGGCGACGCGGGCCATCTCGGGGATCGTCAGCGCGCCGTCGAACGGAATGGAGTGGTCGGTCCAGCCCTCAAGCACGTTGATGAGCTCTCGCGGCGCCTCTGCGCCCTCGTCGATCGCCTTGGCGGCGTCGAAGTAGGCGAGTATCAGGTCCTCGCGTGCCCGCTGGTCGGGCAGGATGAATGCGTAGGCCACCACGGTCAGCAGCGCAAGCACGCCCACGATTCCGAGGATGATCCAACGCATCGACGCTCCTCAAGCCTGAAGAAGGACGCCCCTGGGTGTCGGGGGTGGCGGGGGGTGGGGCGACCCTCGCAAGGGGGGCGAGTCTACAGGCATCGGGGGGTGTAGCCAATACAGACGTCACAGACGGTTGCCACCGGCCCCGTACCCACGCCGGTGCCGTCCGGGGGCTGCACGATGGGTGGTGGTCCGTCGATAGCGGACTCACACGCGCACGGAGGCTGCGAAACCCATGGCTCGACCCACTGATCCTAAAAGTTCGGTCCGCGACATTCTCGCCAAGCTCGACCGGTCCATCGACCAGGCCCGGGCCAAGCGGCTGGAAGACGAGACCGGTCACGTCCACGAACCCCCCGCGGTTCCCGGCCAGGCACGCCCGCTGCGCGCTCGCCCGCTCCGGGGGCCCGAGACGCCAAACGAGCCGGACACCGGCGGGAAGTGGATCGGTCGTCCCAACGACTGAACCGCACTCGACCCCGACCCCCTTGCGGCGTCCGATCACCCTTGATCGGAGGGCGGTATCCGCCCTAGACTGCCTGCCTCGTGGGGGATTGGTGTAATTGGTAGCACGAGTGTTTCTGGTACATTTAGTACAGGTTCGAGTCCTGTATCCCCTGCTTCAGACTTTCGACAAGGGCCGCCCGAACCGGGCGGCCTTTTTCGTGCGCCGGGTCTTCGCACACCGGTCGGCGACCGGTGCCACCGAAGAGGGCGACGGGGGGCATGCTCAATCTTCTTGAGCATGACTCGGGTTCTCATGGCCAAGTCAGAGCACTTGACCATGCCACCCGGCAAGGGCCGGTGCCACCGAAGAGGGCGGTTCGTTAGGATCCCGGCGTGGTCGATGATCCCCGCACACCGCGCGTCCTTCGGGGCACGATCGCGCTGATCGTGGGGCTCACCCTCGCCTTCTACGCGATCCGGGTGACGGGCCCCGTTGATCTCATGGACAACGACCAGCTCAAGCCCTCCCACTATGTCCACGACGTGGTGCTCAACGGCAACTGGATCGTCCAGCACGACACCTCGGGCGACATCGCGAGCAAGCCACCATTGCAGGTGTGGATCGCGTCGGTCTGCTCGCTGCCCTTGGGCAGGGCCCACTGGTTCACGCTCGCGATCCCCTCCGTCCTCGGAGTCGCGATCACCGCCCTCGTCGCGGCGTGGTTCGCTTCGCGCATCATGCCCAAGGACACGCGGGCCCCCCTGCTCGCGGGGCTGCTCACGCTCTGCTGCATCATGGGCACGAAGCAGGTGGCGCTCGTGCGCACCGATGCGCTCTTCGGCGGGACGGTTGCCCTCTGCGGGCTTCTCGCGTGGCTCGCTTCACGCGGGCGGTGCTCTTGGGTGTGGTTCTGGATCGGCGCGGCGCTCAGCACGCTGACGAAGGGGCCGATCGGGCCGCTGATCGCGTCGTTCGGCCTGATCTCGCGCCCGTGGCGACAGAGCGGCGCGCAGAAGCGGCCCGCGCTCGCGCACGCGGCCGGCATCACGATCTTCCTGCTGCTCGCAGGCGGCTGGGTGTGGCTCGCGTACCTGGACTCGGGTCAGGCCTTCTTCGACAAGGTGCTGGGCAAGGAACTCGTGGGGCACGCTCTGGAATCCGGCAAGGGCGGCTTGCCCGGGACGGGGCTGTACAAAAGCCCCTCGTACTTCCTCTACTACTTCGCGCCCGCGGCCCCGATCGCGCTCCTGGGTCTGTGGGGCATGTGGAAGGACGCTGACGACGAACGCCGGGCGCTCGTGCGGTTCCTGGGCTCCTGGATGCTGGGCGGGCTGCTGCTCTTCTCGCTCTCGCCCCACCAACGCGCCGATCTGTTGACGCCGATCTGGGCGCCCGCTGCTGCGCTGGCGGGGTGTGTGGTGGCGCGGTGGATCGCGGGGTGGACGTTGGTGCGCTGCCGTGTGGCGCTGGTTGCGACGATCGCGGTTTCGCTGACGGTGTTGCACGTGCATCGGCATATTGTGGTGCTGGATGACAAGGGCATTGTGCGCGCGAAGATGATTGATGAGCTGGTAGAGCAGCTTCAGCAACGCTCACTGGTTGGGCAGATGCGTTCATACTCCGCCCACTCGTATCTCGAGTATGTCATCGGATCGATGCAGACACGCCTCACCCGTGCGGAAGCGGAGGCGTGGCTTGATGCGGCGTCGTCCAACACGATCGGTGTCAGCTCACGTTTCTGGACAGAAAGTGAAACGGATCCGGACGACTACCGCGTCGTGGAGTCTATAGGGGACGGCCGGTTCGGGATCGACATCTTGATCCGCACGCGCCCTCACACCGGGTTTGGAACACCGACACTCGATCGCCTGCCGGGAGTCGAGCCAGAACCGGCGTGGCGGATGCCGGTCGTGACACCCGATCCGGACAGGATCGAACGTCAGCCGGAATGATGCGTTGAACCTGGGGTGGCACGCTCAACGGCGCTGCGTTGAGCATGTCTCGGGTTCACATGGCCAAGTCAGAGCACTTGACCATGCCACCCGGTCGAGAGAGCTGCGCTTGCACGGACACCATCCGGGAGCAGCCGCAGCGGCTGTTCCCGGCCACCCGGAGACCGCCGGGCACCGTGGTTCTGGAGGCGCTTCGCCGGAATGCCGCGACGCAGTGGTACGCTCATGCGATGACCGATTCCTTACAACTGCAACTCCGCTGCTCGCCAGCGGAACTCGCCCCCTATGCCGAGAGGTATGCCTACCCGGACGCGGCACTGGCCGAAAAAATCGGTGCGGATGCTCGTGAACGCGGGTGGTACACGCGTGACGAGTACATCACAATGCGCCGCTGGAAGAGCCCACGAGGCAGTGAACTCGCAAAAGAAGCGGACGAAACGCTCGTCTGCGAGATAACCAGAGTCGCGTTCACAGCGAGCAGTGAGAGGCTCCGCCTCAAGACGCTCCTGAAACTCCCCGGCACCGGTGTCCCGGTCGCCTCCACGCTGTTGCATTTCGGGCACCCCGACCCGTACCCGCTTATAGACGCGCGAGCGCTGTGGACGCTCGGGGTGGAGCATCGATTGAACTACTACCCGTTTGCAACATGGATGGCGTACGTCGAGTGTTGCCGCGACCTGAGCACGCAGACCGGCATGTCGATGCGCACTCTCGATCGGGCGCTGTGGCAGTACTCCAAAGAACATCAGGGCACGATCAGATAGCACGCCGGGTGGCATGCTCAACGGCTCTGCGTTGAGCATGTCTCGGGTTCACATGGCCAAGTCAGAGCACTTGACCATGCCACCCGTTGATACGTTGTCAGTTCGCCATATCCCACGTCAAACGCGGCTTGCGGTCGCTTCCGACCACGTCGATGCGGCTCACCGGCGTGTCGCACGGGGCGTTCTTGAGTGAGCCCGCGTCCGTCTCGATCTCATCGGCGATCTTGTGCATCACGTTCACGAAGCGGTCGAGCACGTCCTTGGGCTCGGTCTCGGTCGGCTCCACCATGAGGCAGTTGCGGACGGGCCAGTGCATGGTGGGTGTGTGGATGCCGTGATCGAGGAGGCGCTTGGCGATGTCATCGAGCGTGACGCCCATGTCCAGCAGGCGCTGAGGCACGGTGACAAATTCGTGGGCGGCGAACTGCTTCTTCTCCGGGTTGAAGAAGGGCATCTCGTAGCGATCGCGGAGGCGTGAGGCGAGGTAGTTGGCGTTGAGGACCGCGGTCTCAGCGACGTTGCGGAGGCCGTCGGGGCCGCAGGAAGAGATGTAAGTCCAGCAGCGGACCATGATGCCGAACTGCGTGATGAAGGAGCGGACCTTGCCGATGGACTTGGGACGGTCGTAGTCGAGGAAGTAGGAGCCGTCGGCGCGCTTCTCGATCTGGGGGACGGGGAGGTAGGGCGCGAGGAAGTCCTTGACGACGATGGGCCCGCCGCCCGGGCCGCCG
>JAJDDE010000181.1 GCA_029260475.1 Phycisphaerales bacterium
GGTCCACTCCGCGCCACCCTCGCCCGTCAGCAGCGCCTCGATGCCCGCATCGTGGGCGCACAACTCGCGGACACCCGAGAGGAAGTCCGCGTGGATGTGCGTTTCGAGTGCGGCGACCAGGCGCAGGCCGTGCGACGCCGCGAGCTCGAGGTACCGGTCTATGTCCCGCGCGGGGTCGATGGCGAGCGCCACGCCGGACCGTGGACACCCGATGAGGTACGAGGCCTGCGCGAGCGCCTCGTCGTAGATGGTCCGTAGCAGCATGGCCGCCTCCTCTTCAATGGGCACAACGCCCGCGGATCACGCGGGTTGCGGCGTCGTCCGGAGATAGGGCTTGATCTCGTTATAGCCCTTCGGGAAGAGCGCGTCGGCCTCCTCGTTCGAGACGCTGGGGACGATGATGCAGTCCTCGCCGTGCTTCCAATTCGCGGGCGTCGCGACCTTGTGCTCGCTCGTGAGCTGGAGCGAATCGATCACGCGGAGCAGCTCGTCGAAGTTCCGCCCGGTGCTCGCGGGGTAGGTGAGCGTGAGCTTCACCTTCTTGTCGGGGCCGATGATGAAGACCGAGCGCACGGTGAGCGTGCTGTCGGCGTTGGGGTGGATCATGTCGTACTTGGTGCTGACGGCGCGGTTCTCGTCGGCGAGCAGCGGGAAGTTCAGGGCGACGCCCTGGGTCTCCTCGATGTCCTTGGACCAGGCGTTGTGGTCCGACAGCCCGTCCACCGAGAGCCCGATCACCTTGGTGTTCCGCTTATCAAACTCAGGCTTGAGGCGGGCGACGGTGCCGAGCTCGGTGGTACACACGGGGGTGAAGTCCGCGGGGTGGCTGAAGAGCACGCCCCAGGAGTCGCCCAGCCAATCATGGAATTTGATCTCGCCCGAGGTTGAGGGGGCCACGAAGTCGGGGGCGGTGTCGCCGAGTCGGATCGCCATACTTCTCCATCGCTTTCTTTTCGCTCGCGGGGTCCGTAGGGTGCCGAACCGCATCGGTCACCGCTCCCTCGCGTGTGCCAAGATACCCCAAGAGCCCGCCCCGAGTCGCCCCTGTAGGATTCTGTCCCCGATCGCCGATGCATGGGTTTCCGCCCGTCTCGACACCCCGACGCAGGGAGCACGCTGACCCCATGACCGCGACGATGACGATGACCACACGCCGATCCCTTGCCCCGACCCGCCGCTCCGTGACCCACAAGTTCACGGTGGCGAACTACGAGGGCTACCTCACCATCGGGATCCACGAGGACGGCACGCCCGGCGAGCTCTTCCTCAAGATGTCCAAGGCGGGCTCCACGCTCAGCGGCATGTGCCAGGCCTTCTGCAGGGCCTTCAGCCTTTCGCTCCAGCACGGGCTCTCCGTCGAGGACGCCTGCTCGAGGTTCAAGGGCATGCGATTCGAGCCCATGGGCGCGACGAGCAACCCCGACATCCCCGAGGCGCAGTCCATCGTGGACTACATCGCCCGGTACCTCGAGCTGCACTTCACGGACTGACGCCTCGTTGTCGATGAGCGCATGAAAAACGCCGCACGCTCGAAGCGTGCGGCGTTGTCGTTTCAATGAGTTTTCCGTCTGAGCTGATCGACGGTGCGATCAGGGGAGGCAGTCGGTCCGACCGAACTCCGCGCCGAAGACGCCGAAGTCGCCGAGGTCCACGTCGCCGTCGTTGTCGAAGTCGGCGATGGCGCTGTAGTTGGCGTCACCGGTCATCGAGTTGAAGGCGGCGCCGAAGACGCCGAAGTCGCCCAGGTCCACATCGCCGTCGTTGTCGAAGTCCGCGATGCAGATGTTGCTCGTCACGTCCTCGCAGAAGGCGGTGTCGATGCTGATGGCATCCACGCCGCACTCGAGCACGTTGCCGGGATCGCCGTCCAGAGCGATGAAGCGGATGCGGAGCGAGGCGGGGCTGCCGATCTCGCTGGTGACGTCGATCGTGTCGGTGCGCCAGACGCCGGCGGTCGGGTAGTTGCGGATCTCGATCCAGGTGGAGCCGTTGGTGGTGTACTCCACGAAGAAGCCGTCCTCGGGGCCGATGGGGTTCACCGAGTCCTGTGCCCAGTAGGCGTAGGAGATGGTGCCGCCCTGCGAGAAGTCGAAGGCGGGGCTGACGAGGCGGGTGAAGCCGCCGTCCACGTCGGAGTTGACGTCGCCGACCTCTTGCCCGGTGAGCCAGCACTGGCCCGAGCCGTCGAAGTCCGCGGGGGGGTCATCGCGGCCGTTGTTCTGCGGCACGCCGCGCTCCCACTGGCCCTCGGTCGCGGTGTTCTCTGTGGTCCAGCTCAGGTCGTTGGTCTCGACGTCGTCCACGATGAGGACGCCGCCCGAGACGACGATCGCGTCCACGTTGCCCGCTTCCGGGAAGTTCTGCGCGCCCTCGACGGTGGTGTTGATCGAGACGAAGAGCTCGGGGTTGTCATCGCACTCGAAGCCGGGGAGCGTCGCCTCGAAGGTGTTGCCACCAACGGAGACGAAGTCCACCGAGGAGAAGCCCGGCGCGCCGTCGGGGCGGAAGTTGAGCGACGGGACGCCGATGAGCGTGTCCTGGTTGGGCACAACGGTGACGGTGACGGTCTCGGGCTGGGTCGGCGCGATCTGCGTCGGCAGGCCGCCGACGATGGTGACGTCCGCTCCGATGAAGGCGGGCAGGTCCGTCTGCACGTCGAGCGTGTAGGCGATGATCTGATCACCGTTGGGGTTGGTGCCGCGGGCCCTGAGGTAGTAGGTGCCGGGGGTGAGCGTGCGAGTGACGCTCTCCGCGACGCCCGCGACATTGGCGTTGCCGGTTTCGAGGACCGACGTGCCGTCGGTGTTCAGCAATTCGAGCACGGGGTTGAGGAAGACGAGCGGGTTATAGGGGGCCGAGCCGTCGCAGAAGAAGTCCTGCGGGCCCGCGTTGTAGCTGAAGCTGCGCGGCGTCATCGTCGCGGTGAGTTCGGCGTTCTGGGTGATGGTGAGGCTGTAGACGTCCACGTCGTTGTCGTCGTCGATGGTCACGGTGCCCGTCACGACGGTCGCGGGGGATGCCGAGCCGACGGAGGCGCTGCTCGCGATGCCGAAGGCACCGAGCGGAGTGGCGGCGCCGGCGGAGTCGTTGGGCTCGTTGGGGTCGCCGTAATCACGCTGCGCGTTGAGCACGTCGTCGAACTGGGGACCGTCGAAGGCGACGCTGATGAAGGGCTCCATGAGCTTGTTCTGTTCGATGGGGCAGACGTGGAGCTGGCCCATGCCGTGCCCGTGCTCGTGGGCGAGGATGTTGCGGAGCCGGATCGATTGGCCCGAGAGGTCGGTGTAAAAGTTGTCGGCGGTGTCGATCACCATGTCGCCGACCTGGGGGAAGAAGTTGTAGGCGAGGGTGCCGGAGTTGCCATCGATGGCCTTGCCGACCATGCGGAGGTCGCCCCGGACGCCCGAGACGCCCGGGTTGGGGTCGATGACGCGGGGGTTGTTCTCGTCGAAGTCGAGGTCGGCGCCGTCGTCGTTGGGCTCGAGGACGTAGGTGTTGCCGCCGAGCTCGGCCCAGCGCGCGAAGACCTGGTCGTAGATGGCGCGCCACGTGGCGCGGTCGGGGTAGATGCCGTCGAAGAAGGCGTTGAGGTCGTTGATGCCCGCCCCTTCGCCGACACCGCTCGCGACGAACGTGCCGTCGGGGGGGAAGGAGTAGGTGAGGATGGTGGGCTCGCCCTGCTGGGCGGGGCCCGGGTCGAGCGCGGTGCCGTTCCATCGGCCGATCTGCTCGAAGCGCGGGTTGGGGTTGTTCACCCGTCCGAAACTGATGATGTTGCTGACGGTGTTGACCAGCGCGGGGTCGGTGCCCGGGACGAAGCAGGGGGAGGCCATGAAGATGCGTCCGTCGGCGAGGCGCTCGCACATCGCGAGGACCATCCGCTGGTGGACGGGCTTGAAACGAGCGTACTCGTCGCGCGTACACACGTCCCACGCGCCGATCAGCGCCCACGCGCTCTCGAACTGCTTGTGCGTCATCGGGAGGTCACGACCGGCGAGCTTCTCGTTGGGCTCAGCGGACTGCGCGGTGAAGGACGGGATGGGCTGGCCCGAGGCGATCAGTTTCGCGGTGATCGCGTCCCTGTGCTCTTGGGGCAGCGCGAAGAACGTCTGCGCTTCGATCACGGCGCGCGCTTGATCGATCGCGTCCTGGTCCGCGTGCGCGTGATCGTCGCAGCCGCTGGAACAGCACGAGTCACAGCACTGAGCGACGTCCGTGCTCTCCGGCGCGGGCGGTGCGCCCATGCTCAGCGAAGCGAGTGCGGCGACCGCGAGGCCGGCAGTGGAAGTGAACAACGGAACACCGGCGAGCTTGAATGGCATCGTGGAATCAACCCTCTCGTTATGTGCGAACATCACCCGAACGATCCCGCGGCGGGAACATCGCTCTCTCAATATTCACCCTACGGCAAGATCGGGCGGGGTGTTGCGGAAATCGGTGTTTGAACGGGGACGGGGCGGGGAAACGCCGATCGTCGTCGGGCAAAGACCGATAGCACGGGGTTTATACGTCCGCTGCTGACTTCGTGTCCTCTGGCCTCGGATCGCGCCGTCCGGTGCTCGGGGGCAGTCCGTGACGGTCGTTCTGCGGCGCATTCGGATCATCACCGATGCGTCCGAAGATCAGGCGCCCTGCGCTCGTCTGCATGGCGCTGGTGACGGTGAGCGTGACGCGCTCCCCCACCTTGTCACCGCCGTTCTCCGCGACGATCATCGTGCCGTCGTCGAGGTAGCCGACGCCCTGCCCGTGCTGCTCGCCCTTCTTGATGAGCGTGACCTCGAGCGCCTCGCCCGGGAGGACGTTGGGCTTGAGCGCGTTGGCCAGGTCGTTGAGGTTGAGGACGGGGATGTCGTGGACCGCCGCGACGCGGGCGAGGCCGACGTCCGTGGTGATGAGGATCGCCGGGAGCTGCTGGGCGAGCTCGACGAGCATCTGGTCCGCATCGGTGCCCGGCACGGGGAAGTCATCGACGGTGAGGTTGATATCGGTGGCCTTCTGCATGCGTGCGAGCATGTCGAGTCCGCGACGGCCTCGCGCCCGCTTGAGGCGGTCGGCCGAGTCGGAGAGCTGCTGGAGCTCATCGATAATGAACCGGGGCACGATGAAGGGCGCCTGGAAGATCGCGGCACCCGCGACGTCGTGCAGGCGACCGTCGATGAGGATCGAGGTGTCCACGAGCAGCGGCTTGGTGCCTCGGAATTGCTTGGCGAACTCGACGTAAGGGATGACGAGGCGGAAGTCGTCCTGGGTTTGCAGGACGGTGGTGATGCCGAGGTAGCAGAGGCCCAGGCCCAGGATGACCTTGCCGGTGAGGATGTAGCGCGTCACCTCGCTGCGGACGTCCTCGGGGAGCTCGGGCGTGATGTAGGTCTGCGTGAGCAGGTCGATGACGGCGGAGAGGATGATCGTCGCGATGATGCCCGCGAAGAGGCCGAAGAGGATGCCGGAGATCGTGGAGAGCTTCCGGCGGGGCGTGAGGTGGTCCAGGCCCACGACGATCAGGAAGTAGATCGCGATGGCGATCAGCCCGATCCACCAGAACCGGACGAAGCCGATGTTCTCGCCCTGGTTCGTAGCGTCCACGAGCCCGAGGGCACCGAAGACCGCCATGAGGATGATCAGAACCGCCCGCAGGAGCGAAACCAGCGAGTTGCGCTGGCGCTGGGTCTCCTCGAACTCTCGTTTGACAGTGGGCTCTGGGGGCATGGGTCGATCATACGCAAGGGGTTGTTGTGCCGTTCATGGATTGGCATCGGGCGGTTCTCGGGCGTACCATCATCCCCTCGCCCCTTTCAGCGCATGTTGTGCGCCGAACCGGGGGCGTCGTGTCGGCGGCCGGGCCCGTGCACGGGCGATCCGCCAACCTGGTCAGGGCTTGACGGCAGCAGCCATACGCGTTTATCGTCCGGTGCTCCGGTGTCCTGGTCGCCGACACGATGCCCCCCGCGCGCGAGACCGGAAGGTCGCGGGAGGGGGGCGTCGCTATCCAGAGGATTGTCGTCGAGACAGGCGCTCGCTCGCCTTAGCGCCCGGGGGTCCCGGTCTGGTGCGTGCGGATCGAGGCGAGTTGTTCGTCAGCCTCCTCGCGTGTGATCTTGCCCGCCTTGACGGCGGCTTCGATGCGCTCGACCGCGGTTTTGAACTTGTGGTGAGCATCAATATCGGCGCGCGCTGCATCGGCATCACGCGAAACCGCCAGGTGCTTCGACAGACGCACGAGCATCTCGACCTGCGCGTTGGTGAGGCCCATCTCATCGAGCCATTCCGCCTTGCTGGGATCGAATCCGGCGTGTCCACCCTCGGTCTTCATCTCCGCAACGATCCGCTTGATCGCAACGAGGGCGGAGTCGATCTGATCGCGATGCATACCGGCTTTCATGAACGCCTCAGCCAATTGCTTCCTGACGACCTCCCCGCCCGCGGCCTCGTCTGCGTTCTCGGCCTGACGCTGCGACAGACCGCTCTTGAGCCGCTCGCCCTCCTCGGGCGTGAGCTCGCCGGATGCGACGGCGGCGGTGATCTCGCTGAGTATCGTGACGATCGACAGCTTCTTGTTCGCGATCTCCGCGCGGACGGCGGCGGCTTGCTTCTTTGCTTCCGCTTCGGTGATCTGTCCGCTCTCGACGAGGGTCGCGAGCTCCGCATCGATCGCGTCAACGCGCGCCTGAACGTGGTCGTCTGCTGCGGCCCGGGCACGCTCCATCACCGTGCGCACCGCGGCGTCGTGGGCGGCGCTGTCGCCGACCGCCGTGCCCGAGTCGAGTTCGAGCGCCATGGCCCGCTCCAACGCCTCGCCCTGGTCCAGCCCGAGCACGTCGGTGAAGAACGCGGCGTGCACGTACATCCGGTACTTCTCTCGGAGGCCGGCGAGCTGTGTATCGGCCTCCTCGGGAGCGATCTGCCCGCCCTCGCGGGCGCGCTCGATTTTCTCACGGATCACACCGAATTTCGCGTCGATCTTCTGAGCGAGGTCGGTTTTGGGGAAGACGGCCGACTCGTAGAGCAGGCGTGCTTCCTGCTCCGAGAGCCCGAGTCCCACCGCTCGGCGCAGGGCGTCGATCATCGCCTCGCGAGACGCCGCCTCGGCCTGAGAGACAACGCCCGTGGAGGCGGTGACGGTCTCGACGCCCAGCGGGAGCAGCCCGGCGCAGGCGATGAGCACACTCGCTGTGAGCCAGCGGGGGGTTGGCGATGTGGTGCGGTGCAGCATGATTCTAAATCTCCGTTCGAGTGTTCCGCCGCTGGTGATTTCGCTTGCGATCGCCGGCGGGCGGAGGGCCGGGGCAGCGAGGAATTCGATGACATGCATCAACGCGCCGGCGTAGGCACGGGGGCGCCCGCTCAGGCGACGCAGCACGAGCGCGTCGCAGCAGATCTCTTCGCTCTGGCGCAGCTGGCGCCGTGCGATCCAGGTGATGGGGTTCCACCAGCAGGCGACGCAGGCGAGCCATTCGAGCCAGCGCACCATGTGGTCACGCCGCTTCACGTGCGCGAGCTCGTGCGCGATCACCCAGCGCACCTCCTCGGGGCTCATCGTGCTCAGGAGTTCCTCGGGCACGACGACACGCACGCGACCGCCCACCCACCAGACCAGCGGCGACACGCGAGCGATCGTCACGCGTAGTTCGGGGAGCCTGCGCAGGCGCAGGAGGTCACCCAATTCGTGCGCACAGCGCACGATGCGCTGTGGAGCGGGCGAGGAGGCACGCCGGAGCAGGCGGTCGAAGCGGACGACGCGCAGCAGCGACCACGCGAGCACGACGACGCTCCCGGCGAGCCAGATCGCAACGAGCAGCGCGGGCCACCCGAAGGAGCCTCGCGCGTCTGCTGCCGTCCCTGACCCATCGGGGTCGAGCGGGAGGGCCGACGCCTGAGTCGGTACGCGATGCGCGTGCGGGAGTCGTTCGCCGATGCTCTCGGCGGCGGGAGCCGCTTGGGCCACGGCCTGCGTCTGCAGCGCCGGGAGGAGCGGCACGCTGAAGAGCGGGGGGGTCACGAGCTTGACGAGCACGAGAACCCAGAGCGCGTGCGCGAGCCCCGGGCGCGTGCCGCGTCGGTGGACGCACCACGCGAGCAGAGCGAGCGCTGCTGAGAGCGCGAGGTTGCTGAGGGCGATGGCGAGGAGGGAGTCGATCACGACGCGTCCCCCTTGTTGAGCAGGTCGCGCAGGCGCTGGATGTCCGCGGGGCGTAGCTTCTTCTGCTCCATCAGGTGCGTGACGAGCGGGGCGATCGAACCGCCGGTGAGTTTGTCAGCGAGTGACTCGAGTTGTCCTCCCGCGTACGCGCTGCGCGAGCACGTCGCGCGGAAGACATGAACGGGCGGGTTCCGGTCGCGCTCCACGAGTCCCTTGCCTTCCAGGCGTTGGAGGAGTCGCTGCACGGTGCCGTGCTGTGCCTTGGTCTGGTTCGGGTAGAGACGCTCACGGATGGCGCGGGCGGTGAGGCCCTCGTCGTCCCAGAGGAGTTCCATGACCGCCAGTTCGGCGTTGGCGAGAGCGGGATAGGGCATCGGGGCCTCCTGAGGTCGTAGATACGACAAGTTGTCGCAAGTATACGACATCGTGTCGTACAGTGCGAGTCTCGAACCGGTTTCGGGTGTCGGATCAAAAAAAGTGGCGTGCCGGGCAGCGAGGGGCGGGGGGGCGATCGCGTACGCTGTCCCCCATGGCCTACACCGTCCTCGCCCGCCGCTACCGCTCCCGATCGTTCGACGAACTCGTCGGTCAGGAGGCGATCGCTCGTGCCCTGTCGAACAGCGTCGAATCGGGGCGCACCGCCCACGCGTACCTCTTTGTGGGGACGCGCGGGGTGGGCAAGACGTCCGCCGCCCGCATCTTCGCC
>JAJDDE010000182.1 GCA_029260475.1 Phycisphaerales bacterium
ATGAAAGAGCATCTGCGTTTTAGCGTGGTCTACTGGCACACGTTTCGCGGAACTGGCAGCGACCCTTTCGGCGCGGAGACGATGGTGCGTCCGTGGGACGATGGAAGTGCGTCGGTTGAGAATGCGATTCGAAGGGCACGAGTCGCGTTTGAATTCATGGAAAAGCTGGGCGCGCCTTACTACGCCTTTCACGATCGCGATGTGGCTCCGGAAGGTGACAGCCTGAGGGAAACCAACGCCAATTTCGACGCGGTGCAGGCGTTGCCGGTGAACTACACCTACACAGACGGACAGCACTGGGACGACACGCCCTTCGCGATCCCCGAGGGCGCCGCGTACGCCCGGGCCCGTGTCTACCACCAGACGACCTCCCGCGAGTACATCGAGTTCCTGCGTGACAACGGCGGCGTCCCGGGCCAGGTGGCCTACGACGCGTGGGCCGATCCCCTGATCGGCAACAAGTCCGAGCCCGTCATCATGCTCGAAGGCACGCTGCCTATCGCCTCGCCCTGCCTCGCCGACTTCGACGGCGACGGCGACGTTGATCTTGGTGACTTCGGTGTCTTCGGCGCGGCGTTCAACTCGACGACCGGTGACATGAACTACAACCCGGCCGCCGACTTCGACAACGATGGTGACGTCGATCTGGGCGACTTCGGGGTCTTCGGCAGCGAGTTCAACCGCTCGGACTGCTGAGTACAGCCACTGGGCTTCAATCCAATTCGTTCGCGAGTCCCGGCACGTCCTCGGCACCAACCGGAACGGTGACGCTCGATCCCTCGAGGTCATTGCCGATCTCTTCGTACGCGCCGCCCAGGTGCTGCGCGAGGAACGCCTCGGCGATCGCGAAGAACGACAACCGGTTTTCCGGGCGAGCGAAGCCGTGACCCTCGTCCGGGTACAGGGCGTACGTCACCGGGATCTCGCGCTCGACCATCGCCTCCACGATCTGGTCGGACTCGGCCTGCTTCACACGCGGGTCGTTGGCGCCCTGCCCGATGAGCAGGGGCTTGACGATCTCATCGACGTGCGTCAGCGGCGAGCGTGAACGCAGCAGGATCCGACCCTCGGGCGTGTCGATGTCCCCCACACGCTGACGGAGCTGGTCGCGGAACGACTGCCAGTGGGGCGGGATCGACCTGAGCAGCGTGACAAGATTCGAGGGACCGACGATCGATACGCCCGCCGCGAACTTGTCCGGCGTGAACGTGAGGCCGGCGAGCGTCGCGTACCCGCCGTAACTACCACCCATGATGGCGACGCGGTCGGGGTCCGCGATGCCGCGCTCGACGGCCCAATCGACGGCGTCGATGAGATCGTCGTGCATGGCGCCGGCCCACTCCCTATTGCCCGCGTTCACGAACGCCTTGCCGAAGCCCGTGGAGCCCCGGAAGTTCACCGAAAGCACCGCGTGCCCGCGGTTGGCGAGCCACTGGTGCATCGCGTTGAGGCCCCATGAGTCGCGTGCCCAGGGGCCGCCGTGAACGAGCAGGACCATCGAGAGCGGCTGGTCGGGCAGAGCATCGTTGTCCGGGTCGGTCCAGACGGGCAGCGAGTAGTAGCTCACGAGACCGAGCCCGTCGCGCGATGAGATCACGCTCGGGTGCATCTTCGCGAGCGGCAAGCCCTCGAGAGTCGGGCGGTTCGTGAAGAGATACTTCGCCTTCTTTGTCGGACGGTCATAGAGGTAGTAGGTGATCGGCGCATCGTCGCGCAGGTAGCTCACGATCCACTTGGTGTCATCGAGCGAGCGGCTGGCGATGTTGGCGTCGCCCTCTGTGACGCCACGCAGGAACGTGATGTCGTCGGCGATGTCCCCGTCGAGGAGCTTCCACGACTGTCGCAGGTAGGTGCTGCTCACCGCCTGCACGTTGCGCTTGGTCGGGTGGACCACGATGCCGGTGATATCAGCGCGGTCGTCCTCGGCGAGCAGGCGAGACTCGCCCGACACGAGATCGATCGCGTAGAGCGCCGCGGTATCGCGCTCCAGGCTCGAGGTCATGTAGAGCACGCGCCCCGTCGCGTCGAATCCGCGTGGCGCGGTGCTGAGCGTGTCCGCGAGGGGGACCGAGCGGAAGGGCTCCCAGCCGTCGTCCGACCGGATGAAGTACTCCATCCCGCCATCGGGCCGAGGTTTGGAGGCCAGTCGAACGTCGTACGATTCGTCCACGACGAAGCCGGCGTAACCGTCGTTCTGTTGGAGCAACTCGGTTTCGCCCGTCTCGAGATCGAGCACGTGCAGATCGTGGTAGCGAGGGTCGCGGTCGTTGAGGCCGATAACGATCTCGGACGGTCGCGTGTGCGAGAGCGAGTTGATCACGACGGTCGGGCGCAGGGCCTTGCCCGTGTTGGGATCGATGAGGGGGGCGCCGTCGGGCCCCTTGATCGGGTCGCCAGAGGTGAGGGCCCGCGTCTCACCCGATTCGATGTCGATGCTGTAGAGCCGGAAGTCCTCGTCGCCGCCGGTGTCCTGCACGTACAGCAGGTTCCGGTTGTCGTAGGACCAGAAGTACGAGCGGTTGCCGCGCCCGCGGTCCCCCGTCACCGCCCGTGCGCTTTCCACGTTGTCGATCGGTGCGACCCAGATGTTGAGGACGCCCTCGCGTGGGGCGAGGAAGCTGATGTGCTGCCCGTCGTGGCTCAGCCGGACGGAGGACCGCTCGGGGTTGCCGAAGAGCACCTCACGGGGGATCAGGGGCACATGAGGCTCCTTCGCGATCGCGGCGGCCGACGCGGTCAGGGTCAGAACGATGCAGGCGAGCACGCGGAACAGATGCGTCATTGATGGGCCTCTGCGAGTTCGATGCCGCCGAGCGGATCGCCCGGGGCGACATCGTTGGGGACGAGTGGTATACCGCTTTTATACCGCGCCGGAGGTCGGCGGTTCGCTCTCATCGAGCGGGAGCACGCCGCCGTTCCACAGCCATCTCAGGGCATGCTTGGCCTTCTCGCCCAGGAGGAGAAGGCACGGGAGCACGATCAGGATGATCCCGGTCGCGGAGATGAGGCCGCAACTGATAGTGATCGCCATGGGGATCAGGAACCGTGCTTGGAAGGACTGTTCGAGCATCAGCGGTAGCAGGCCGAGCACCGTGGTAATCGTCGTGAGCAGGATGGCCCGGATGCGACCGCGCCCCGCGGCCAGCGCCGCCTCTTCCGTCGTCAGGCCTTCGGATTTCGCGTGGTTGAAGAACTCCATGTAGATCAGCGAGTCGTTCACCACCACGCC
>JAJDDE010000183.1 GCA_029260475.1 Phycisphaerales bacterium
CGGCTACACGCGCGTCACCGTCGAGCGCCCCCTCCGCCTCCGCTACCAGATGACCAGCGAGGACAAAGCCCGCTTCCTCGACGCCCTGCCCCACCTGCTCGACGATGTCCAGGCCATCGACAAGCAGCTCGGCCGCGAGCCGCGCGATGATTGGAACGCCGTCCTCCGCGACATCCAGAAGCTCCTCATGGATCGCGAGTCCAAGTGGAAGGCCCCCGAGCTCAAGCTCTTCCGCGATGTCTTCACCATCAAGGAGCCGGCCGCCAAGCCCGTCAAGGCGAGCAAGAAGTCTCAGTGGTCGGACGTCGAGCCCGACACCGCCCTCCGCGACTTCGAGAACATCCCGCTCACCGACGACATCGAGGACTACTTCGAGCGCGAGGTCCGGCCGTATGTCCCCGACGCCTGGATGGACCGCGACAAGGACACCGTCGGCTACGAGATCAACTTCAACCGCCACTTCTACACCTACACCCCGCCACGCCCGCTCGACGAGATCGATGCCGACCTGAAGAAGGCAGAGGACGAGATCATGCGCCTCCTGCGGGAGGTGACCGCATGACGCGAGACCTCGACTGGTTCCCGGAGTTGCCGAGCGTGTGGCGACAGATGCCGTTGAAGGCGGTCTGTGAGTACCGCGTTAGCAACGTGGACAAGGTGCCCTCAGAAGACGAGCTGCCGGTTCGGCTGTGCAACTACACGGACGTCTACCACAACGAGTTCATCACGCTCGACATGGAGCTCATGGAAACGACCGCGACGGGGGGCGAGATCGAGCGGTTCGGCTTGGCTGTGAGGGATGTCGTCATCACGAAGGACTCGGAGGCGTGGAACGACATCGGCGTCCCAGCGGTCATCGCCGAGACTGCACCGGATCTGGTCTGCGGCTACCACCTGGCGATGCTCCGTCCCGTCGCCGACATCCTCGACGGGCGATACCTGTTCCGATGCTTGCAGGCACGCCCGATGCAGTTCCAGTTCGAGCGGTCCGCAAGCGGTGTCACGCGCTATGGGCTCGGCCTCGACGCCATCGGCCGTCTGTACCTTCCGATTCCACCACTCCCCCGCCAGCGGGGGATCGCCGCGTACCTCGACCGCGAGACGGCGAAGATCGACGCGATGATCGCCGCCAAGGAACGGCTGCTGACCCTCCTCGCCGAGAAACGCCGCGCCCTCATCACCCACGCCGTCACCCGCGGTCTCAACCCCGACGCCCCGATGAAAGACTCCGGCGTCGAATGGCTGGGGGAGATTCCGGAGCATTGGGATGTTTGGCGGCTGAAGTACCTCGTTCCGAAGATTGAGCAGGGGTGGTCGCCACAGTGCTATGCATACCCGGCAGCGATAGATGAATGGGGAGTTGTGAAGGCCGGATGCTGCAACAACGGCATCTTCAATCCAGATGAGAACAAGACGCTCCCCGCTGATCAAGAGGTCCCCCAGGAGTTAGAGATTCAGCCGAATGATGTCCTGATGTCTCGCGCGAGCGGGTCCACCGAGTTGATCGGATCTGTGGCCGTTGTGCCGGCCGACAATCGCGGAAAGCTACTCCTCTCCGACAAGACTTATCGACTTCAGGTTGACGACCAGCTCATTCGGCGCTCGTACCTCGCCCTCGTACTTGGCTCCAGAGTAGGGCGTCATCAGGTTGAGCAAGTGATCAGCGGCGCTGCCGGACTCGCCAACAACATTGCACAGAGCGACCTGAAGGAGTTTGTTATCCCGGTACCTCCTGTCCGTGAACAGGACACCTCGCTGCAGCAGGTTGAGAGTGAACTAGATGAGATTGTTGCAATGACCGCGGTAACTCAGAGGACGACTACTCTGCTGAGCGAGCGCCGCTCCGCCCTCATCGCCGCGGCCGTCACCGGAAAGATCGACATGGAGGACGCGGCATGAGAGTCACCCGCCTCAAGCTGGCCAACGTCCGCGCGATCAAGGAGGCCGAGTTCCACTTCCAGCCCGGCTTCAACCTCATCGTGGGCGTGAACGGCGTCGGCAAGACAACAGTTCTGGAAGCATTGGGCGTGTGCCTCTCCGCGACGGTCAAGCAGGCGGTCAAGCGCCTGACTCGTGTCAACAGCTTCCTGGTCCAGGACGTGCGCATCGGTGCCGAGGCCCTGATGGTGCAATGCAACGTCTCGATCGGCAATGCAGATTATACGTATCTCGTTCACAAGCCGATCGATTTGAACACTCGGCAATCAAGGAAAGCCGGAAACCCTCGGGAACAGGTTCACGACACCCCTGAGCATGACGCGTTCATGGGGGACACGCCCCCCGCCGCAACGGGGAAGGACCCCGATGGACGACCGTTGGCGGTGTACTTCTCAACTCGCAGGGCGGTTACCACTGAGCGTGCGGCATCGAAGGGCTCGGCCGGCGGCGGCGTGCCAGCAGCGTACGCCGGGGCTTTTTCAGATCGCCAGCTCGAACTGGGCGAGTTCGCGCATTGGATGCGTGCCCAGGAGTCAATCAAAGACGAGCACCCGGCGGCGAACCGCGTGCTGGAGGCGTTCCAACAAGCAGTAGTGAGATTCCTTCCAAATTATCGGAACCTGCGCGTCGAGACTGAAGACGGGGATCCGCGGCTCATGATCAATCGGGGCACGACCGCTTTGCAAGTCAAGAATTTGTCCGACGGCGAGCGCGGCTCCCTGACCCTTGTGTTAGACCTCACCCGCCGCTTGGCCCAAGCGAACCCGGAAATGACCGACCCAGCCAAGCATGGCGAGGCGGTAGTACTGATCGATGAGATCGATCTTCACCTGCATCCGAAGTGGCAGCGACGGATCGTGGACAATCTCACGGCGGCGTTCCCCAAGTGCCAGTTCATCGCCACGACGCATTCGCCGCAGGTGATCGGTGCGGTCTCGCACACCGGCGTCACTTTGCTTATTGATGACGGGCCGCCCATTCGACCCGCCCAGACCTTTGGAATGGACAGTAACTGGATTCTTCGCCACATCATGGAAGCCGACGAGCGGGAGCCAGAGATTCAGGATGAGATCGATTTGATTCTCGCTGACATCCGGAAGGATTCGATGTCATCCGCTCGAAAGCGAATCGCGGCTCTGCGCTCACGCATTGGGGAGACGCCCGATCTTGCGAAGGCCGACGCTGCAATTTCTAGGGCAGAGCTGCTCGGAGATGCACCACAGCCGAAAGCCAAACAGAAAAAGAACTCCGAGTAAGCGATGAAACACGTCAAGAAAGGCAGCCCACCTCAAGAACTCAAGGATTGGGTGCGTGCCAACTACAACGTACCAGATGCCGAGTTTGGAACCCACGGCTTTCCGAAGAAGGAGACCAAGGACGCTCTCCTCAAGGAACAAGGTAATCTTTGTCCTTACACAATGATCCCGCTAGATAAATCGAACAGTCACATTGAACACATCAAACCACAGGAAGAGTCTCGAGTCTCGAAGACGCTCTCGGAAACGTGGGATTACAACAACATGCTGGCGTGCTACCCGAGCAACGACTCAGACGCTCCAGGACGGCATGACTTTGGTTCGCTCAAAAAGGACAACCATTGGGACGAAGCAAAGTTTCTGTCACCACTGACGCCGTCTTGCGAGAGCCGACTGCGTTTCTCTATGGACGGGACGGTCTGTGCACGCAACACCGGGGACACCGAAGCCACGTGGACCATTGCTTTGCTTGGTCTACAGGAGAAGATTCTTGAAGAACTGAGACGCGCAACAATTGACACGCTTGGTGTATCGGCTACAGCCGAGGCACGCCTCAGCAGGCCACAAGCGGAACGGTTAATCAAAGACATCCAGAAACGGCGTAGCGACGGCAGCTTCCATGGGTACTGCGTGGCCGTAGAGCACGCCGCTAAAGAGTACATCGCCCTACTTGATAAACAAGAGAAGAAGAGGAAGTACGCCGTGAAGGACCGATCCGCCAAGGGGAAGTAAAATGAGCAGGCAGCACATGAAAGAGGTTGATTTCGAATCAATCATCGAGCACCACCTCCTCGCCCACGACTACCACCCCGTCTCGAGCGATGGATTCGACCGCGAGCGGGCCATTTTCCCCGATGGAGTATTGCGTTTTATCCGCGAGACACAGCCCACCGAGTGGGCGAAACTCGAAGCCCTGCACGGCGAGCGCACAGGCGAACAGATCGTCACCGACCTCTGCAAGTGGATGGACACCCACGGCTGCCTCGCGACCATCCGGCACGGGTTCAAGTGCTACGGCCGCACGCTCCGCATCGCCTTCTTCAAGGCCGCCCACGACATGAACCCCGAGCTGGCGGAGAAGTACGCCGCCAACCGGCTCGGCCTGACGCGCCAGCTCTACTACAAGCCCGACTCGACCAAGTCGATCGATCTTGTCATCAGCCTGAACGGCCTCCCGATCGTCACGATCGAACTCAAGAACCCGATCACCGGGCAGACCGCCGACCACGCCAAGCGCCAGTACGAGAAGGACCGTGACCCGAGAGACCAGATCTTCGTCTTCAAGCGAAGAACACTCGTGTACTTTGCGGCGGACACGGATGTCGTCTTCATGACGACACGCCTGGCAGGGACCGCCACCTACTTCCTGCCCTTCAATAAGGGTGACAACGGCGGCGCTGGAAACCCAGCCGACCCCGATGGCCGCAGCTATCGCACGGCGTATCTCTGGGAAGAGGCCCTCGAACGCGACAGCCTGCTCGACCTTCTCGCCCGTTTCCTGCACCTGCAGATCGAAGAAAAGCGAGCGGAGGATGGCACGAAGGTGCGCCGGGAGACGATGATCTTCCCGCGGTATCACCAGCTCCGGGCGGTCCGTTCGCTGGTGGACTCCGCCCGCACAAACGGCGTGGGAACAAACTACCTCATCGAACATTCAGCCGGAAGCGGCAAGAGCAACACCATCGCGTGGCTCGCTCATCGCCTCTCATCTCTGCACAATGAGCAGAACGAGCGGGTCTTCGACTCCGTGATCGTGGTGACGGACCGCGTCGTCCTAGATCAGCAGCTCCAAGACACCGTCTACCAGTTCGAACACAAGATGGGGGTTGTCCAGAAGATCGACGACGATTCCCGCCAACTCGCCGAGGCCCTCAAGAGCAGCGTGCCGCTGATCATCACGACACTCCAGAAGTTCCCGTTTGTATCCAAGCAATTACTCAAGATGGCAGAGGACGAAGGCACGGGAGGCGAAGGCGTCTTGCCGACCCGCAGATGTGCTGTGCTCATCGACGAGGCCCACAGCTCGCAGTCAGGTGAGACCGCAACGGAGCTGAAGGCGGTGCTCGGCGGCGAGGAACTCGTCCGAAAGGCCAAAGAGGCCGCGGCCGCGGATGGGGCCGAGGAGATGGAGGAGCTCTACCGGAGCATGGCGAAGCGAAGCCACCAGGCCAACCTGAGCCTCTTCGCATTCACCGCCACGCCCAAGCACAAGACGCTGAAGGTGTTCGGTCGGAGCGGCGAGCCGTTCCACCGCTACACGATGCGGCAGGCCATTGAGGAAGGCTTCATCCTCGATGTGCTCCAGAACTACGTGACCTACGCGACATATTTCAGACTGCTCAAGTCGTGTGAGGACGACCCGAACGTCGAGCGGAAGAAGGCTGCTAGGGCGCTGTCGAAGTACCTGCGCCTGCATCCCCACAACATCGCCCAGAAGACTGAGATCATGGTCGAACACTTTCATTCCGTGACCTGCCACAAGATCGGCGGCCGCGCCAAGGCGATGGTGGTGACGGGGTCGCGCCTCGAAGCGGTGCGCTACAAACAGGCTTTCGACAAGTACATTCGGAGCCGCGGGTATTCGATCCGTACGCTTGTGGCCTTCTCCGGCACCGTGGACGACGACAAGGTCAAGGGAGTTTCATACACCGAGGTGGCGATGAACGGCGGCATTCGGGAGAAGGAGCTCCCCGAGCTGTTCGCAACGGCTGACTATCAGGTGCTGCTCGTGGCCGAGAAGTACCAGACGGGTTTCGATCAGCCGCTCCTGCACACCATGTTCATCGATCGCCGACTGGCGGGCATTCAGGCCGTGCAGACGCTCTCCCGCCTCAACCGCACGCACCCGATCAAGGAGGACACATTCGTCCTGGACTTCGTGCCCGAGAACCGCGAAGAGGTACAAGCAGCCTTTGCGACCTATTTCGAAGGTGCCACGATGGGCGAGGAAGTCGATCCGGCGACGCTGTATGCAATCAAGGCGGACCTCGATGCTTCTGGTATCTACCTCGACGAAGAGATTATACGGTTCGCCGCCATCTACTTCAAGCCCAAGCAGCGCCAGAGCCAGGCGGATCATCAAGCGATGAACGCGTCATTGGATCCTGCGGTATCACGATTCAAAGCGCGGCAAGCGGATGCACCGGAGGACATGGAGGAGTGGCGAGGCAAACTGAACTCGTTCAAGAACCTGTACGCCTTCCTCAGTCAAGTCATCCCGTTCCAAGATTCCGAACTGGAACGCCTCTACGTGTATCTGCGTCACTTGGCGGCCAAGCTACCACGTCGTCCTACTGGACCGAGCTACGACTTCGACGACGAAGTTCGCCTTGATTACTACCGCCTCCAGAAGATCAGTGAAGGCTCAATCAGTCTCGCGAGCGCTGATCAGCAGCCTCTCGACGGCCCAGCAGAGGTCGGCAGTGGCCAAGCTCGTGAGCAACAAGTTCCCCTCTCACAGTTGATCGATGTGGTCAACGATCGGTTCGGAACAGACTTCACTGAGGCAGACCAACTGTTCTTTGATCAAATCGTCGAAGCGGCTCTCGGCGATGGAGCCCTGCGTGAAGCGGCGGCCGTCAATCCCGGCGAGAAGTTTGAACTCGTGTTCAAAAACCTTCTCGAGACACTATTCGTTGAGCGTATGGACCAGAACGAAGAGATCTTCTCGAAGTTCATGAACGATAAGGATTTCCAAAAAGTCGTCACGAGTTGGATGAGTACCGAGGCCTATCGGCGACTGCGAAGCGGTGCCGCGCCATTCGCGAATGAGGAGTGAACGATGAAGAGCGGGAAAACCATTCAGATTTTCTGCCCCGCCGGCGAGCCGCGTGGCGTCCGCATCGCCGAGATCACTACTCGGATCGTGCAGGCGGTCGTTGTTCCGAGGGCCAAACTCGACAGCGGATTGCAACGTCCCGAGCTCGAAAATGTCGGGCTGTACTTTCTGTTCGGCGAGTCAGAACGCGGGGGCATTCAGGTCGTCTACATCGGAGAGGCGGAAAATTGCTGCACTCGCCTTAAAGAACACAACCGGAAAAAGGACTTCTGGAATATCGCCGTTGGCATTGTCTCGCGCACTGGCAGTTTCACCAAAGCCCACTGCAAGCTCTTGGAATGGATGGCAATCGATCGAGCGAACCGCGCCGGTCGATACGAGCTGGCCAACGGCAATGCGGGTGGGCAGCCAAACGTGCCTGAATGGATGCGATCAGATGTAGCCGAGGTGTTTGAGACTGCCGAGGTGCTCTTGGCCACCCTTGGTTTTCCAATCTTCGAGCCCGCAATACATGCTCGCCTGGATTCGGACGACATCTCGATCTTCTCTTGTAAGCGAAGCGGGGCTGATGCTCGTGGCATCTACAACGAAGAGGGTTTTGTCGTGCTGGCGGGATCAGTGTGCCGGACGGAGACAACCCAGTCCGCATCCGACGGCGTTGCGCGTCGCCGTGCCGAAATGATCGAGAGCGGCGTCCTAGTTGATCATCCGGGAGGCCTCCTTCTCAAGAGAGACACGCCGTTCTCTTCACCCAGCGCGGCGGCCGCTGTTGTGACGGGAAGCAGTGCCAACGGCTGGACTGAGTGGCGGAATGGGCAAGGCCAGACTCTGGACGATGTGATTCGCAAGCAGGACTGACCCCGGCTCCTGAGACTGTGAGCGAGAGCGTACCTCCCACACCAACGCGTTAACCGAGAGCACGCTCTCTCTGGTGCAATCTGAGAGAATGAGCGCGTGTCACCGCAATCCAAGCGCCCGCTGCACCTCCCGGCTCTCGCCGGTCGATTCGAAGAGCCCAAACCCCGCCCCACACGCCCCCAACAGCCCCAATCCCGCTCCCCCCCACCAAACAAAAAGCCCGCATCCATCGGACGCGGGCCTTGAAAGCTCCCCGAGTAGGACTCGAACCTACAACCTAGCGGTTAACAGCCGCTCGCTCTACCAATTGAGCTATCGGGGAATGATCGGGTTGTCGCCCGCCGCGTGGCCCTCAGAGGGCGTGCCGCGGGTCGTCAAAGATAGCCGGGATCGACCGAAGATCAAGCGGCCCTTGCCCGGACCGTTGATCCGCCTATCCTCATCGTCCCCCCACGCCGCACCAGGCAGGCGCGGGGCGTCCGAGAGCCCGAGAGGGCCGATCCAGACCACCCCCAGCCCCCTGCCCCGCCGGAGCACACGATGAAGCCCGACATCCACCCCAAGTACTTCCCCAACGCCAAGGTCTACTACAACGGCGAGGTCGTCATGACCACGGGCGCCACCGTCCCCGAACTCCACGTGGACGTCTGGTCCGGCTCACACCCCTTCTACACGGGCAAGTCCAACTTCGTGGACTCCGCGGGGCGCGTCGAGAAGTTCCAGCGCAAGTTCGCTGGCGACTACTTCTCCAAGGGCAAGAAAAAGAAGTAACCGCGCCCCCGGCGTCGGTGCATCAGCAAGGGCCCGCGTCTTTGGCGCGGGCCTTGTCGTGCGCGCATCGCGTACCGTGAGACACGATGCCCAGCTCGCACACCATCACCACCAGGCCAGCGACCGAGGACGAGCTCGTGGCCCTGGGCGTGCGCGCCGACACACGCCCCATCACGACCGGCTGCTTGGTGATCGTTGCGTACGCATTGCCGGTGACCTTCCTCGTCCTGCTGATCGCCAGCACCATCGGGTCAGGCGGACCGCCCTCCGCTCTCGATGTGATCCTCAAGCTCGTCGGCCTCGCGCTCGCGACGTGGTTCGCGCTGTTCGTCGTCAGGGGACTCCGCAAGGATCGCGGCGGTGTTCTCGCATTCGCACGCGAGGAGCTCGAAGCGGGCGTCGTTGAGGAGATCGAGGTCCGCACGGATCGCGTGGTCCTCTTCCAGCCCTACGGCGGTGTCGATTTCGGTCTCGCAGTCGACATCGGACAGGAGCACACCCTCGTACTCTCCTCCTGGGCACTGATCGATGACACCATTTACGACGCGAACGAGTGGGGTGCCGATGAACGCTCGCCCGAAGCGATGCGCTTGCCGTTTGCCTTCCCGACCAACCGCTTCACGATTGTGCGCTCGCCTCTGACGGGGTATTTGCTCTCCATCCGTACCAACGGCCCATTCATCCGCCCGATCGAATCGGTACTCCCATCACTTCAGGCCGACGAACACATCGACGCACTCCTGCTAAATCGGTCGCTCGACGGTCTGCTCGCACCAATTGAAGACTGACCGCTACCCTCCACCCGATGTCCGAATCGCGCCTCAACACCGCCCTACACGCCAAACTCCGCGAGATCGCGGCGTCGCGCGACGCCCTCACCCGCCAGCTCGAGGACCCCGACGTCCTCAGCGACCACAAGCAGGTCCGCGACCTCTCCATCCGCAAGGCCGCCCTCGACCCCATCGCCGACGGGCTCGACGAGTACGACGCACTCCTCGAAGAGGCCGGCGGGCACGAGGCGCTGATCAACGACCCGGACGCGGACGCCGAGCTCATCGAGATGGCCAGGGCCGAACTCCCCGAACTGCGCGCACGAGCACAGGCGATCCTCGACGGCACCCTCGAGCGACTCGTCCACGCCAGCGACCGCTCGATCGGCTCCGTCGTCCTCGAACTCCGCGCGGGGGTGGGCGGCGACGAAGCGGGCATCTGGGCCTCCGACCTGCTGCGCATGTACGAGAAGTGTGCGCAGCGGCGCGGCTGGTCCTTCGAGGTCCTCGACCACGACGCGGACGACGCCTTCGGCGGGGTCCGCAGCGCCACCGCCTCCGTCTCGGGCGAGGGCGTGTGGTCCGACCTCGCGCACGAAGCGGGCACCCACTGCGTGAAGCGCGTGCCCGCCACTGAATCGCAAGGGCGCGTCCACACCTCAACCGCGACCGTCGCGGTGCTCCCCGAGCCGCGCGAGGTCGAGCTCAAGCTCGACCCCGCCGACGTGGACGAGCACATCACCACCGCGCAGGGCCCGGGCGGGCAGAACGTGAACAAGGTCGCGACCGCGGTCCACCTCATCCACCGCCCCACCGGCGTAGAGGTGCGCATGCAGGAGACCAAGAGCCAGCAGCAGAACCGCGAGAAGGCGTGGCGCCTGCTCCGCGCGCGCCTCTACGAACAACAGCTCCGCGAGCAGCGCGAGGCCGAGGCCAAAGCGCGCAACGAGCAGATCGGACAGGGCGGTCGCGCCGAACGCATCCGCACCTACCGCTACAAGGAATCCATCGGTGTGGACCACAGGCTCAACGAGAGCTTCGCCCTCAA
>JAJDDE010000184.1 GCA_029260475.1 Phycisphaerales bacterium
GCCCGCTCCGAACGTGTGGTCGATGTAGAGGTACAGGCGATCGAAGTTGCCCAGCGCGCCGCCGGTGTGCATGTACAGCACCTCGTCGCCGCCCTCGTTCACGATCACGCCCGAGAAGTTGTTGATCTCGGAGCCCATCGGGTCGCCGTCGGGGCCGGTCGGGCCCTGGGGGCTGGTGCGGTTGGTCGCGTTGCCGGTGCCGTCAACGTCGTTGACGTACTCGGGGGCGCCGTAGGACATGTCGCGCACGCCGTCGATCACCGGGGAGGTCATCGAGGTGTCGCTGATGACCGCGAACTGGTCGCCAGCGGCACCGCCCATCGTGTCATCAAAGTTGACGCCAGAGACCGCATCAAGCGGGCCCGCGTCGGCGGGGAGGCCGCCGATGATCTGGTTGGAGACCGCGTTGGCCTCGATGATGAAGCCCGAGACGCGGACGCCGCCGCCCAGGCCGTCCCAGCCGACCATGGGGTCGTAGCCGAGGTCAGTGAGGTTGATCTTCATCTCGACACCGGTGGTGTCCGTATCGGCCGAGGTTTCAGCGGGCTCGTCAGAGCCGCCCAGCGAACCGGCGAACTCGCCGCCCGCCACGCCGAGGATGTTCGAGTCGTCGTAGGCGACCGAGAGCACGGTGTTCATCATGCCGTCCTCGAGCGTCGCGACGCCCGGGTTGGCTTGGTTGGTGCCCGTCGCGAAGCCCATCGCCGCCTGCTCGACGAGCGCGACGTACTGCATCGAGCCGCCCGAGTTGCGGTTGTATTCGATTGCCCAGTCGGCATCGAACTCGATGGTGTCCGAGGCGAAGTCGCCCAGACCAGAAACGCCGCCGCCGGAGAAGCCGGTGGCGAGGCCGCCGGCGCGCACGTCGATGAAGAGGTTGAGGCGGTTGCCGTTGGCCTCCTGGTTGCCACCGATCACGACGTTAAGCGTCTCGTCGCCGTTCACGGCGGGGAGCGAGCCGTCAGGGTCGGAGATGTAGGCGTAGAAGCTGTCGAGCTCAGAACCGCCCGAGTTGGCGACCGGGTCAGGGTTGTTGTTGTCACCAAAGCTCGTATAGGTCGCCTGGCTCCAGCCGCTGGTCGCCGCGGCGTACGAAGCCATCTCCGTCATGTCGATAGAGCCGTCGAGCGTGGGGACAGCCGTAGAAATCGCAGCGCCGTCAACGACCACGGACTGCATTCCGGGCATCACGGTGAAGTCGATGTTCGCGCTGCCGAGGTGGGAGCTGTTGACGGGATCCACCCCGCCGAGCACCTGGTTGGACTTGAAGTTGCCGCCGGAGATGTGGCCGGCCAGGCGGATCGGGTCCGAGCCGTTCCAGCCAAGGAAGTCGAGGCTGATGCTGGTCTCGAATCCAGTGGTGACGTCGGCGGTGGGGCCGTTGAGCTGGCTGCCGCTGAAGTCGCCCACGCCCTCGCCGCCCATCGGGACGGTCTGGTCGGAGTCCGCCGAACCGCTCAGCGGGCCCGCGAGGAGCTCGTCGATGGCCTTGGAAGCCTGGCGAACCAGCGAGTTGGCGGCGTAGGGGTCATCGGCACGCGTGCCATCGACATTAATAATGCCGGGCGTCGCGACCACGGAGCCGGCGCAGACGAGCAGTGCGCTCGCCGCCGACCATTTCAGGAGGCTGATCTTGTTCATGGTGATTCCACTCTCTCGGGTTCGACCCGCTCTCGCGCGGGCGTGCTAAACACAGCGTTCAGCACGCGCGCATCATCAAGACGCGGGCGGCTGCACAACGACGACGGGGTCCGTTCACACGCACCCCGCACCACATTCCAATTGATTCATTCGGGAGGACGACACCGCAGAGCGCAAGATCCGCGCGATGAGGGGACCGACACCAAGTCAGGTGACACCGATCACTGCGCACGCACAGACTCCGGGTTACGCGTCCTCGAGCCCACTCCGCCAACGCGGAATCTGTGGGCCTCTCTTTCGTCGGCGGCATCGTGCGATGAGAGCAGATGCCACCTCTAGTAAAACGGTACACCCACGATACGATCCGAACAAGCGCAATGATCCGCACAGGCCGCAGAGATCGCATATTTTCGCAGACCAAGCGGACAATCGCCCCTCGTGGATCACTGGGGGTTCGTTAGTAGAACGTTTTACTTTACCACCCAGCACACCACCGTCATCGGTAACGACCTCTTGCCCGTCACCCCTCTTCGGGCGGCTTGCGCCGTCGCTTGGTCTCGCCCCGGCGTTTCTTCTCCTCGATCCGCCGACGCTTCGATCCCAGCGTCGGCCTTGTCTTCTTCCGCACCTTGGGCCGGACCCTCGCCGCGACGATCATCTCGCGCAGGCGGTCCATGCAGCCGTCCTTGTTCCGCTTCTGCGAGCGGTGTACGTCGCACGTGATGATCAGCTCGTCGCCCTCCGTCACGAGGTGCGAAGCGATGGTGCGCAGGCGTCCGAGCACCGCGGGGGGCAGGCCCAGATCACTCAGGAACACACGAAGCTCGACGCGCGTGGCGCGCTTGTTGACGTTCTGACCGCCCGGCCCCGACGAGAGCACCGCCTTCAGGCGGAGCGCCTCCTTCGGCACGCGCACGCCCGGCGCGATGTGCAGGCTCCCGCCCTCGTGGGACGAGCCTTCGGGTTGTGGGGGGGTCTCGGTGCCCATCGGGAAAAAGGTACGCTCTCACCCATGCCCAGATCGTTCGCGTCGCTGATCTTCTCGCTCGCTGTCGCCCCGGCGCTGTGCGCGCAAGGGCTGGACATAGAGCCCTCGCTCACGCTGGACACGCCAATGGAGCTCCGCGCGGAGATCACGCCCATCGTCTGGTGGTCCGCCATCGCCGCCGATATCAGCATCGCGCCGGGCGATTCCTTCGACGTCGAGTCCATCGACGCGGACGAGCCCACCTTCGCCGCCGGAGCCCAGGCGCGCATCGATGCCCAGAAGCTCACCTTCACGCTGGGCGGTTTTCATCGCTCCGACGACGCGGGCGGCGTGCGCACGCGCGACGCGATCGCCGCGGGCTCGCTCGTGATCGGCGCGGGCTCGCGCGTCGATTGGGACCTGGACCTCACCTCCGTCAAGGCGACCGCCGGCTACCGGTTCGACCCCATCATCGACACCGAGCGCGTGACGCTCGCCCTCGATGCCTACGCGGGTATCCGCTACTTCGACCTCAATTTCCGCCTCACATCCCCAGCGGGTGTCGCGGCCTTCGACGAGCAGTGGGCCCTCCCGGTCGTCGGTGTCCGCATGCGTCTGGACCTGCCCTACGAGTTCGATGTCCTCATCGAGACCGACCTCGGGTACCTGCCGCTGGGCGACACCACCGCCACCTCCTGGGAGATCTTCGCGGGCGTGGGGTACCAGCCGATCCCGAACGTCGGCGTGCGTGTGGGCTTCCGCCACCTGTCTATCCGGTACACCGACGACACCGGCGCGGGGGACGAGGAGTTCCAGGGCTTCCTCGCGGGCCTGTACGCGGGCGTGGTCATCCGATTCTGATCGTGGGGCGGTCGTCTCGCCCGTCGGCGCGCACGCTATCGTGACGCCATGCTCCGCGTCATCGCAGGCGACCTGAAACGGCGTCACATCCAGACCCCCCCCGACGGCTCCACCACGAGGCCCCTCCCCGATCGCGTGCGCACCGCCCTCTTCAACATGCTCAGCGGGCATTACGAGGGTCACGAGGTGCTCGACTGCTTCGCGGGCACCGGCTCCTTCGGCATCGAGTGCCTCTCGCGCGGCGCCGAGCGTGCCGTCTTCATCGAACGCGATCGCAAGATCGGCGAGCTCATCGAGACGAACCTGCGCGAGCTGGGCCTCCGGGACCGCGCCGAGCTCGTCCGCGCCGATGCGCTCTCGCCCAGCGCCCTCGCCTGCTGCCCGCGCCCGGCGCACATCGTCTTTATGGACCCGCCCTACCCGCTCATGCAGGCCCCCGCGACCCGCGCCAGGATCATGGACCGCCTCGCGGACTTCGCGCAGCTCCTCGACGACGACGGGTTCGCCATCGTGCGCACACCTTGGCCCTACGCGGACCACGAAGGCGAGGGCGACGAGAAGCGGCGCACCGAGGTCGATCTCGAGCACCCGGGCCTCGAGGGCCCCGAGACGCACGTTTACGGCTCCACCGCGATCCACTGGTACATGAAGCCACGGTCCGACGAGCGGGCGCCGTGACACGATCCCGAGAGGCGGCGACGCGCGTCGTGCGCGCGCTCAAAGACGCGGGGCACACCGCCTACTTCGCGGGCGGCTGCGTCCGCGACGAGCTGCTCGGGCTCACGCCCGAGGACTACGACGTCGCGACCGACGCGACGCCGGATCAGGTCGAAGACCTCTTTCGGAAGACCAAATCCGTCGGCAAGTCCTTCGGCGTCGTCCTCGTGCGCGACGGGCGCCTCGTCACGGAGGTCGCGACCTTCCGCGAGGAGTCGGGCTACACCGACAACCGCCACCCCGACGAGGTGCGCTTCGCAGATGCGCACGCCGACGCCCGCCGGCGCGACTTCACCATCAACGCGCTCTTTCTCGACCCGCTCGATACCGCAGAGCGTTCCGGCGGGCGTGTGATCGACTTCGTCGGCGGGGTCGGTGATCTCGACGCGCGGATCCTGCGCGCCGTCGGAGACCCCGGAGCGCGCCTGGCGGAGGACCACCTGCGTGCGCTCCGAGCGGTGCGGTTCACCTCCCGCCTCGGCTTCACGCTCGAACACGCCACCGCCGAGGCGATCCGCGCCCACGCGTGCGAACTGGAGGGCGTCAGCCGCGAGCGGGTGGGCGACGAGGTCCGTCGGATGCTCCAGCACCCGAACCGCGCGACGAGCGCGCGCCTCATGCAGATGCTGTCCCTCGACGCCCCCGCGATCCACGACGGCGCCCTGCCCGACGCGCCGACCGATGCCATCGGAGCCCTGCCGCCCAACTCATCGGTGCCACTCGCCCTGTGCGCCTGGAGCGTGGACCGGCTTGCGGCCCGTGGCGAACAGGTCACCGAAGAACGCGCGGGAACGATCGTGGCCCGGCTGCGTGCGGCACTCGTCCTCGCAAACGAGGAGTGCGACGAGCTCGGGGCGCTCCTGTGGGGCTTGGTCGCGTTCCGCGAGCACTGGGAGGATGCGGGCACCGCCCAGCGAAAACGATGGGGTGGCAGCGATTGGCGTCCGGGCGTCCTCACGGTTCTTGGTGTGCGCGATGCACAACTGGCCGATCGGCTGAGAACCGACATCGAGACCCTCGAAAACACCCCCTCAGGCCTCACCCCACCGCCCTTGGTGACCGGAGAGGACCTCATCGCAGAAGGTTTGAAGCCCGGCCCGATGTTCGGGAAATGGCTCTATCAGGCGTACGATGCGCAGCTGGAGGACCGCATCAGCACGCGCCAAGAGGCGATTTCGCTCATCAGCGCGTGGCACCTCAGACGGGGTGACGGGGAATGAAGAGCCCGCCTGGCCCGTTGGCTGCGTGAAACGTCCCGAAAGAAGGTCAACCGCGGGGCCAGTTCACCTTTATAGTAAGGGTGAGGACAGGCCCCATCGGGGGCCCGGTTTCGACGTACACAGGCTGCCCGTGCCCCGAATGATGATCCGGGGCCCGATGGCTGGCGCCAGCTCCGGACGATCGCGCCGCGGGACATGGGATCCCGACGGCGCTCAACGCGTGGATAGCAGCAAAGGAAGAGCGATGCTCAAGCGTCTCATGCAGGTCTCCCCGTTGGTCGCGATGATCGCGATCGGTTGCACGTGGGTGCCCAGCCCCGTCGTCTCGCAGGCCGTCGCGGCCAGCGAGGGCGACGAGGAGTCGATGGAGTCCATCGACGAACTCGTACTGAGCTCGGGCACTGTCGTTCGCGGCAAGATCATCGAGGAGACCGAGACGGAAATCGTCTTCGAGCTCCGCATGCCCGGCTTCCCGCCGATCGAACGTCGCTACCGGAAGGCCGAGGTCGCGAAGATCACCCGCGACGTCGATCGCGTCGAGCGCGCCGACATCGTGCACGACCCGGTGAAGGCCGATAAGGGCAAAGACAAGGACAACGACAACCCGTTCGTCAACAACGACGACCCGGACGCGGCGCAGATCTACCGCATCCGGCTGAGCGGTCGATTCGGTTACAACGTCACGCACACACCGGTGCAGGAGCTCATCGACGATATCAACCGGGTCTTTGACGATGCGAAAGAGAGCAACGTCGAGGGCGGCCCCGCGACCGTCGTGGACGACGAGGTGCGCGACAAGCACATCGTGCTGCTCGAGATCGATTGCACGCCCGGCGGTGGCTTCGACGGCCTCTGGAACTCGATCGAGTTCATCAACCTCTTCGAGCAAGAGATCCACGATCGCGGGCGTCGCGTCGTGATGCTCGTGAATCAGGCGGTTGACGGGTCCGCGTTCCTCCCCTGGATCAGCAAGGAGATCTACTTCTTAGAAGGCGGCATCATGGGGATCAGCTCCGATCTCCACCTCTTCGACATCGGCGACCCGATGGTCAACGAGAAGCAGATCAGCCTCCGCCTCGGTCACGCGCAGGGCTACGCCATCCTGGGCGGCTACGTCGAACAGGGCCCCGCGATCATCAAGGCGATGGCCCGATCCACCTACTGGCTCAGCGTGCTGTGGACGGGTGCCACGCCCCGTGTCTCGCTCCGCGAGCCCACCTCCGCCGACCTCGCCGCGGGCTGGGAGCTCCTGTCCGACGACGGCCTCGACGAGAACGACGATGACATGCAGCAGGGCGTGCGCAACCCGAACGACCAGTTCGTGCTCCGTGACGACACCGCTTTCCGTCTGAAAGTCTCTCAGGGCACCGTCAGCAACGCGGAAGAGATTCTGTTCCTCCTGGGTGTCCATCGCAACGCGAACTACGTTGAGCACGAAGGCAACCAGATCTTTGCCGATTGGAACAAGGCCCTCGCGACGTTCACCGAGAAGGCGTTCCCCGGCAGCCAGCGTCAACGCCCGGGCGAGCTCTGGCGTGACTACGGGCGCATCCAGGTCGCCGGCGACTTCAACGACCGCCGCAAGGCGCGCGGTCGTCAGCTCCAGATCCTGAAGCAGATCCGGTCGATCACGCAGCGCGTCGCCGAGGCGGTTGATCCCGACGGCGGGCTGATCAACGAGATCGAGTTCAACATCTATGTCATCCAGTACCAGCAGCGTCTCGACAACGAGAACCGCTGAGCAGGTTCATCCGACACGTCGATCACACGACCCCCTCGCATCATCTGACCACCATCATTATTCGGAGAACGACTCCATGACCATGACCCTCACCATCAAAGCCACGCTCGCCGCGATCGCGGTGACCGCCGCCTCGTTCGGATTCACCTCCGACGCCTCGGCGATCACGGAAATCACGCTCAAGGACGGCACGGTCCTCAAGGGCGACATCGTCCGTGAGGGCGATCAGTTCGTCATCCTCCTGGACAGCACCGGGATCCAGAAATTCGTGATGCGTCGGGATATCTCGACGCTCGTCCGCGACGCCGAGGACACGCCCGTCGCCGCCGACAACGCGAACGCCACGGACACGGGCCCAGTCACCCAGCGTGGCAAGAAGGAAGACGTCCAGATCCCCGCGGGCGCAACGCGGATCGCTTTCGTCTCCCTCCACGAGTCCGTCGGCTCCTACTTCAACACCGATGCGCTGGAGCGTTCGGTGGACCTGCTCAAGGCGCTCCCCGAAGAGGAGCGTCCCGAGGTGCTCGTCCTGGAGATCGATTCCGGTGGCGGTGCGCTCATCGAACAGCACAAGATCATCGCCTACATCCGCGACCACGTGGAACCCGAGTTCCGCACCGTCGCGTGGATCGAATCGGCGATCTCCGCCGCCGCGATGACCGCGTGGGTGGTCGATGAGGTGTACATGATGCGCAAAGCGCCCATCGGCGGCTGCACCGGGTACTACATGACCCAGAGCGGCGCCGTCGCGATGGAGGGCGCCGAGCTCGAGGAAGAGCTCGTCTGGATGGAGCGCGTCTCGACGTGGGGCAAGAAGGAACCGCTCGTCATGCGGGCGATGCAGATCTACTCCACGCTCTCTGCCGATATCAACCCGGACGGCAGCGTGACCTGGTATCCCAACGACCAGGGCGAGTACATGATCTCCCCGGAGAACGAAGTCCTCACGCTCAACGCGCACGAAGCCAAGAAGTTCGGCATCGCCCAGGGCATCGCCGACACCAAAGACCAGCTCGCCCAGGCCCTCGGCTGTGTCGAGTGGGTCGAGGTCGGCCAGGATGCCGATGAGATGATGGTCGAGTTCCGCGCGAACGTGAAGGAAGCGGAGCTCGAAATGTCGACGCTCTTCCGCGAGATGAACATCGCCCTCCAGGCGATGATGGGCACCCCCGAAGTCCGGAACAAGAAGCGTCACTTCGGCACCGCGAAGAACAAGTACCAGCAGATCCAGGTCTGGGCCAAGCGCAAGGCGCCCTCGCTGATGACCTACGGCCAGTTCAATCAGAACTTCTTCGACGTCTACGACGAGCGGTTCGAGCAGTGGGCCGAACAGCTCGCCGGCCTCTGAATCACCGATGACCGGTTGATGCATTCCCCCGCCGGGACGCGACACGTCGCGTCCCGGCGTTCGTTTTGGAGCCCACGCGCCGTGCGCACACCCGTCGCCATCTTGTTCTCCCTGCTGTGCGCAGTGACCGCATGCGCGGACCCCGCGCCCACGCACGCGATCCTCGACCTCGGCTCGGGAGACGAGGCGGTCATCGGACTGCACATCACCGCCGAGGTGGTCCGCGAGGCGGTCAGCTCCCTCCCGCCCGACTGCACGGTGCTCGTCCTGACCCTCGACAGCAGGGGGGGCTTCCTCGCCGAGACGCCCGCCCTCGCGGACCTCCTCGCCAAGGAGTTGCCCGATCGCTTCGACGTCACGCTGCTGGTGCGCGAGGCCTCCTCGACCGCGGCCCTCGTCGCGATGGCGGCGCCGCGCCTCGCGATGTTCGAGGATGGCTTCCTCTGCGGTCACACGCCCGTCGAACGGATGGGTGATCTCGATCTCGAACTGCGCGGCGAAGACCTCCAGCGGTCGTTGCTCGTCGCCGAGCGATGCGCCTTGCTGGGCGACCGCCCCGCCTTGATCGCGCGGGCGCTGGTCACGCCGACACCCGTGGCGATCGACGCCGAGGGGGGGCTCGTCGAGCGTGCGACGGGGGACACGGTGCTGTCAGATGGGCAGCGCACGCTCACGCTGAAGCCTGAGGACGCGCTGCGATTCGGTATCGCAGAATCAATCGTGCGCGAGGGGGACGATCTCGCGATCACGCTGTGCCAGAGCGGCACGCCCAGCCCCGCCGCGGTGCGTGCCCAAGCGGTGCTGGACGAGCACCGGCGTGCGATCACCGAGCGGATCGTCGCGTTCGACACCGCGACCCGCGATGTGGAGGAGCTTCTGGAGGGCTCCCTCGACGAGGGGACACGCGAGCGAGCGGCCCGTCTCCTCGCGGTGATCGAGAACATGCTCCTGACGGATCCCCGCGTGTGCGCCCTGCGAGGCTACGACGAACTCCGCGTGGAGGACCTCGCCCAGCGGATTGAGGCCGCGGCTGGCGTGATTCCCTGACCGTCGCCCGGTACCATGCTCGCATGACTACAGCGACGACCAGCACCTTTGTTCCCGAGGAATTCGACGCCAGCACGTGGGCGAACCTCGAACCCTATTACAACGACCTCAAGGCCCGCGACGTCTCCACGCGCGAGGAACTCGAGGCGTGGCTGCTGGACCGCAGCGAACTGGACGCCGCCGCCGGCGAGACGCGCGCGAACCTGTACATCCGGATGTCGTGCTACACGGACGACGAAGGCGCCGCCGGCGCGTGGTCGAGCTACCTCGATGAGATCCCGCCCAACCAGAAGCCCGCGACCTTCGAGCTCGACCGCAAGCAGGCCGACCTCCTCGAGAAGTTCACCGAGACGGGCGACCGGCTGGACCTGCTCGCCAAGCGCACCATCAACCGCGTCGAGCTCTTCCGCGACGAGAACGTGCCCATCGAGACCAAGCTCTCCAAGCTCGATCAGGAGTACGACAAGATCTGCGGCGACCAGCTCGTCGAGTGGGACGACGAGAAGCGGCCCATCGCCCGCATGAACGTCTTCCTGCAGGACACCGACCGCTCGGTGCGCGAGGAAGCCTGGCGCGCCGTCGCCGATCGCCGCCTGCAGGACAAGGACAAGATCGACGACATCTTCGACGAGATGATCGCGCTGCGCGAGCAGGCCGCCAAGAACGCGGGCTTCAGCAACTTCCGCGACTACCAGCACAAGCACATGGAGCGCTTCGATTACACGCCCGAGGACTGCCTGAAGTTCCACGAGGCCGTCGAGAAGCACATCGTGCCCTTCAAACGCGAGCTCGACGAGCGCCGGCGCAAGAACCTGGGCGTGGACACACTCCGCCCCTGGGACCTCGCCTGCGACGAGCACGGCAACCCGCCCCTGCGCCCCTTCACCGACGGGCAGGACCTCGTCGAGAAGTCGCGAGAGGTCTTCAGCCGCCTCGACCCGGGCCTGTCGCAGCTCTTCGCGTCGCTGGGCGACAACATGGGCCCGGGCAAGACCGGCCCGACCGATCTCGATCTCGACAGCCGCAAGGGCAAGGCCTCGGGCGGCTACCAGTACGAGCGCCCGCGTTCGCGCACGCCCTTCATCTTCATGAACGCCTCGGGCGTGCACCGCGACGTGGAGACGATGGTGCACGAAGCCGGGCACGCTTTCCACAGCATGCTGTGCGCCCCCGAGCCGCTGGCTCCGCTGCGCGACTACCCCATCGAGTTCGCCGAAGTGGCGAGCATGACGATGGAGCTGATGACGCTGCCGCACTGGGACGTGTACTACGCGGACCCGAAGGACGCGGACCGTGCGCGCCGTGCGCAGATCGAGGGCAGCCTCACGACCATGACGTGGCTGATGACCATCGACGCCTTCCAGCACTGGATCTACCTGAACCCGGCCCACTCGCGGCAGGAGCGGCGCGACCAGTGGCGCCACCTTATGGAGCGCTTCGGCGGTGCCGAGTCGTGGGAGGGCCTCGACGACCAGTACGAGAACATCTGGCAGCGCCAGGGCCACCTCTTCGGCGTGCCCTTCTACTACATCGAGTACGCCATCGCGCAGCTCGGCGCGCTGGGCATCTGGGTGAACAGCCTCGAGAAGGGCGTGGACACCGCCCTCGCCGAGTACAAGTCGGGCCTGAAGCTGGGCGGCGCCAAGCCCCTGCCCACACTCTTCGAGACCGCGGGTGTGCCGCTGGACTTCAGCGCGGCACGCGTGAAGACGCTTGTAGACGCGTCGAAACGCGAGGCGGCGAAGCTGCCGGAGTGATCAGCGTACCCACACGATCGAATTGACCTCCTCGTTGTTGATGCGATCGCTCCCCAGCGTTGCGGATCTCCGATCGGGCAACTTGTAACGGATCATTGGTTCGGCACCGAGGACCGGAACGCCGAATTCCGTGTCGTCTTCGTGGTACACCGATACCGTGGCTCCGTACGAGCTGATTCGATACTCGTGGCCGTCGGGGAGTGTGACGGGTTGCTCGGCGTATCTGATCCAGTATCCACCGTGATACAGCATCGGATTCCAGCTCGATTGGCTCATGAGTTCGGTCACAGAACGGGCACGATCCCATGTGAACGGAATCGGTGTTCCATCGGACTCGAGCACCGTGACATGTGCCTCCTCAGCGAAGACGCACCATGTGGGATACGGCATCATTGCTGTTTGCAACTTGAGGCTGAGCGTCCACTCTCGGAGTGGATCTCCGATCGGAGACGTCTCATCGACGATCTCGAAATCGAGGTCGAATTGTGTCGTGTGAAAAACCAGAGTCGAGAACTGCTCGGTCGAGATGAGCCCTTTCTCGAACCACGCGAGGATGCGCTGGCTCTCGTGTTGCCTGGCCCACCTCCGCATGTCGTACGACGCAGCCGGATCCAGCAGTGACTGGAGAAAGCGCGACCGCAGTTCGGCCGCACGAGCTGAGGACGGGTCAAGGTTCTCAAAGCGATCGATGAGCTCTTCACTCAACTTCTCGTAGCTAAATCGGCCTCGCACGATGAGGAAGTACCGATCAACCAGTTGATTGTCCGGCATGCGGGCGATCAGGTATGCCGCAATCCGGTCCTCGATCAGCGTGCGAACCGGTGATGACATCGCCCGATTGCTCGCGAAGATGATCAGAACGATCATCGCGAGAGGGAGCAGGAGACGCGCATAGATCCGCTTGACCTCAATCGAACCCGGACCGATTTTCTGTTCGTATCCGCATTCTGAACAAGAGGGGAGGATGCTCTCGTCCGGTGTTCTCAGGTCGTAGCCGCAATTGCGACAACGGTGCTTCGGGAATGGCGGCAGCCACCGACGGCGAACATGCCACAGCACGGGTACGAGCCCGAGGCACACGACCGCCGCAATGAGATTCAGGATCCCGGACACACATGCTTTGTACCACCACGCCCGAGGTATGCCGAGCGTGTTCCCGTGAAGCGTCAGGTGACGCGGCCCCCACGGCGTATAAGGGCCATTTTTCCGTCGCCCTCGTCCCGAATTTACTCCAACAAAAGGAACATCTTGACGACACACTATGTATACCATAGTGTGTAACGCAGAGTCACACGCCCACACCGCCCTTCTGGAGGCCATGATGAAGATCGAACGCGAGATGATGCGTGGGGCCGGGCCCGTTGCGGTCCTGCACCTGTTGCAACGCAGGCCGATGTACGGGTACGAGCTCGTCGAGACGCTCGAACAGCGGTCCGGCGGGGTGCTCGCGATGGGGCAGTCCACCCTCTACCCCATGCTCTACAACCTCGAGGGCAAGGGGCTGGTGAAGGCCGAGTGGCGGAGCGCCGAGAGCGGGCGCGATCGCAAGTACTACGCGCTCACCGCCAAGGGCAAGAAGCGCCTCGCCGACGACACCCAGCAGTGGCGCGCCGTCACCGATGCGATGACCAAGCTCGGTGTGCTCTCCCGCTTCGCAAGGCCGTTGCCGGTCTCCGCGGGGGTCTCGGCGTGAGGGGGGCCGCGATCGGGCCGGTCCTCGCGGACTCCGGCCTGGGCGAACCGGTGCTCGCGGTCATCCGGAGCGTGTGCGCCAAGGCCCGCCTGAGCCGTGCCGAGAAGCGCGACGTCGCACGCGAGCTCGTCGAGCACTTCCACGCCGGCATCGAGCGGGGCGAAACGGCCGAGGCGCTCATCGCCGAGTTCGGAGACCCGCACGCCGCCGGCAAGCTCATCGCGCGAGCGGTGCGGCGCAAGCGCGGCCCTGTCCGGCGGGCGTTCATGCACGCCAAGCGGGGGGTGTACGCGCTGGCGGGGCTCCTCCTCGTGATCTACCTGGGCCTCTTCGCGCGGTTCATGCTGGGCTCGCCCAGCCCGAGCCGGGACTACGTGAGCGAGCTCGCCCAGCGCGCAGAAGCCATCCCCGAATCCGATCGCGCGTGGCCTCTGTATCTCGAGGCGGCGCGCCGAACGACGGACGCGCCACCCTCGCTGCTCGATTACGAGCATGACCAGGACGCTACCCGCGAATACGCCGCGGCGCACCCGGGTGTGCTGGAGCTCATCCGCAGCGCGTCCGAGCGCCCGCACATCGGGTATCCCGTGCGCACGAGCCCCGATCCCGAGCTCGCTCGGATCAACGCGCTGCGCACCGGGACCGTCATCGAGCGTGCTGCCGACGGTGCCGATCCCGATGACGACGCGGCGTACAACGACACGCTGATCGGTGTGCTGCTGGAGAACATCGGCGAGATGCGTCTCCACGCACGCCTGCTCGAAGCCGACGCGGATCTCGCGATGGGCCAGGGCGACACCGCTCGATTCGTGAGCGATACCGAGGCGATGATCGGCATAGCCGAGCAGTTCGGGCGCGCGAGGACGATCATCGAGCAACTCGTCGGCTGGGCGATCGCGTCCGACGCGAGCCGAATCGTGCGGCGTGCCATCGAAGCTTCCCCCGGGGCCTTCGACGATGCCCAGCTCCGCCGGCTGCAGCGGGCGATGGAGACGCGCGACGCGGCCCGCAAACCCGTGGACCTCTCGCTCGAACGTCTGCTCTTCGAAGACATGGTCCAGCGCATCTACACCGACAACGGCTCGGGCAACGGGCACCTTACGCGCTCCGGCGTGCGCACGTTCACCGAGCTCATGGACTTCGGGGGCGGGCAGGGCCTCCTCGACGACCCGACCCTGCGTTTCCTCGCGGGTCCCGCGTCCCTGGTCGTCACCGCCGACCGCGCGGAACTCACCGCCAAGTACGACGAGATCATGCTCTCGCTCGACGCGTACATGCGCCTGCCCTACTGGGAAGAGCCCGCGGTCCACCCGGACGTGGAACTCGAGCGGATGCACACGCAGCAACGCTTCCGGTACCCGCTGATCACGACGCTGATGCCGGCGCTCGCGAACCTGCGCACGCAGCAGGCGATCACACGCCAGCGCATGGACGGCGCGGTCCTCGCGGTCGCGCTCGAGCGGCACCGGATGCGCGAGGGCTCCTACCCAACGCGGTTGGTCGCCCGCGAGCTCGAGGTGCCGGCAGACGCCTTGATCGACCAGATGACGGGTCACACGCTGGTCTACTCCGTCTCCAACGACGGACTTGGCTACACGCTCTATTCACTCGGGATGGACCTGGACGACGACGGAGGAGTCCCAATGCTTGGCGGTGAAGACGCCGTCCGAGCGCGCATCCCACCCTCGTATCTCGAGGCCATGTCGCAGCACGAGCGTGCGAAGATCGACGGCGACTGGGTGCTCTTCCCGCTCCCGACCGAGAACGATCCCGTGCCGGAGTAACGCGGTGCGGCGTCGATACAACGAACAACGCACCGGCAAAGGCCGGTGCGTTGTCATGTATCAATCTTCAGTTCTCAGCGGCCCGGATCAGCCCTCGCCGGGGGTCGGCAGGCCGGCTTCCTTGAGCAGCGCGTTGATCTTCGCGGGCTTGCCCTCGTCCATGGGGTGCAGCCCGTTGTAGCGCACGACGCCGTTGGCGTCGAGGATCGCGACGTGGGGGATGCCGCGGACGCCGAAGTCGGGGTGGAAGACGGTGGAGTTGTCGCCCTCGAGCATCATCATGGTCCAGGTGATGTTGTGCTCCTTGATGAAGTCGGGCATGATCCCGATCTCCTTGGCGACGTCGCCCTCGCAGTCGATCACGCCGCCGGGCATGTTGTAGACCTGGCCCTGCGGCGAGGTGAGGCCGACGATCGCGACGTGCTCCTCGGGGTACATGGCGCGGAGCTCGCGCACCTGCGGGAACGTCGCGATGCAGGGGCCGCACCAGGTCGCGAAGAAGTCGAGGATGACGACCTTGCCCTTGAGATCGGCGAGCGAGGTGACGTTCTCGTCGCTGCACCACTGCACGGACATCTCGGGAGCGGGGTAGCCGATGAGCAGCCCGCGCGCGGCGCGGCTGTTGAGGTCGGCGACGGTGCTCGCGAAGTACTTCGCCATCTCATCCTCGCCCTCGGCGGCGGCGTGCTTCGCGCCGGCTTCCGCCCACGCGACGGCGAAGGTGCGCGCGATCTCGCGCGTCTCCTTCGAGATGGGGTTCTCCTCGCGCTCGCTCATGTTATTGACGACGTCCCACATCATCGCGGGGCCGCTGGGTGATCCGACGGGGTAGTTGTCGCCGAACACCGACATGAGCAGCACGATGCGCTCCTCGGTGAGGTCCGAGCCGTCGGGCGTTGCGAGCATCGCCTGGAGGCCCATCATCGAGTGCTCACCCTGGAGGACAGCATCGCGTCCCTCGCTGGTGAGGAAGTAGGCGTGCATCGCTTGCTTCTTCTCAGCGACGGCCTCGGGAGCCGAGTAGCCGTCGAAGTAGTAGCTGTCGAGTTCGAACGCGCTCCCGGAGGCGGCTGCGAGCGCGCGATCTTCGGGATCGGCGCTCTCGTCCATCGCGATCGACGCGAGACGCATCATCGCCTTCTCGGCGACGGGGCGAGGCGCGAAGTCGAACATACCGTTTCCCATCAGCTCGGCGATCTGCTCGGCGGTGAACTCGTTGATCGCGACGTCGCCGAAGGCCTCGCCCGATGCGTCCTTCAGGTCCTGAAGGATCGTGTCGGGGCGCTCCTCGAAGATCGCGGCGCGCGCTTCGGAGAAACTCTCAACGATCGTGTCGATCCGCTCATCACTGACCTGCGCGAGGGCGGGTGACGAGCAGGCGAGGGCCACGAGTGACGAGGCACAGAGTCGGTGCAACATGGTGAATTCTCCGTCCGGGGGTGTGGGGTCTGTGTGTACAGAATGGTACCGGGGTGCCCGAGGTCCGATGCCGCAGGCGAACGGGCAGCGAACATGCGGCGCATGTGCTGATGTGGTCAAGGCTGCCGCCGATACCGCGCTTCCATATCGTCGCCGAACCGGCGTACCCCCAGCAGTCTCCAGCGGGCCACGTCCCCCAGGGCCCCGATCGGTGCCCCGACGAAGCTCGCGAGCGCTGCGCCGTCTCCCATGACCATCGGAGCGATGTACGCGCGGAGTTCGTGAACGCACCCCGCGTCCAGCAGGCGGCCCAGGAGACGCGGGCCGCACTCGGTCATCGCGGTCGCGACGCCCTCTTCGCGCCCGAGCAGGCTCAGCACACTCCGGAGGTCCAGGAGCCCCTCGTTCGATGGCAATCGGTGGACACGCACGCCAAGATCCACGAGCGCCCGCTCGCGCGACGCGGTGGCGTTCTCCGTACACACCGCGATCACCGGAACCTCGCGCGCCGTGCGTGAGAGCCTTGAATCGACGGGCAACTCGAGGTGCGGATCGATCACCACGCGCACCGGGATCCTTCGAGGCGAGATTGAGCGGACCGTGAGCCGCGGATCGTCGGCGAGCACGGTGCCGATACCGGTCAGGATCGCGTCCACGCGCCCGCGCAGGGCGTGTACCGCGCGTCTGGCTCGCGGCCCTGTCAGCCACTGGCTCTCGCCGGCGGACGTCGCGCTCTTGCCGTCGAGCGTCTGCGCCCACTTGCCGATCACCCAGGGCAGCCCCGTTTCGACGCGGTGCGTAAAGGGTTCGCTGAGTGAAGCGGCGTTCGTGCTGGCGTCCGAGAAGAGCACATCCACCCCTTGGCGACGCAAATGGGCGGCGCCCCCCTGCGTGCCGTCGGCCCGCGCGATGACCACCCGCCGGACGCCCGCTCTGAGCAGCGCCTCGGTGCAGGGGCCCGTCTTGCCCCAGGAGTCGCAGGGCTCGAGGGTGACGAAGACCGTCGAGCCGCGGGTCGGCAAGCCCAGGCGCTCGCACGCCCGGAGGGCCTCCACCTCCCCGTGCGGCCCGCCGAAGGCCCGGTGGTGCCCCGCAGCGACGCGCCCGCCCGTCACCAGCCGGCTCGCCTCCTCCCGAGAGGCCACGTCCACCGCTTCGCCCGCCGGCACGATCACGCAGCCCACCAGCACGCCCGGCTCCACGAGCCCCTCGGCGTGCGAGGCGTGGAAGGCCGCGATGTCCAGCCAGTGGCGGCAGGCCCGCTCGGAGGGCGGGGGTGGGGGGGCTGACGTAGAAGAAGTCATGGTTCGGATGCTACTCGGGGCAGGGGTGGGAACCCATCGGCGACTCCCGCCGGATATCACGGGCACGCTTGCCGGGCCGCCCCGGGTCAGGTAGCGTGCGCGACCCAGAGACGGGCCCGGTGGTGCCCGTCCCAACCCCGTTAGCCCCGCGTGCGCCCGGCAATGAGCCGGGCGTCAGCCTGGAGGACCGGCCCCATGGCCAAGATGTTCTACTCCCTGCCCGAGGCAGCCGAGAAGCTCAACAAGTCCGAAGACGACATCCGTCAGATGGCCCAGCGCGGCGAGATCACGGAGTTCCGCGACGGGGACAACCTCATCTTCAAGGTCGATCAGATCGACCTCCTGTCGGGCGACGACGACGGAGGCAGTTCCTCCAGCGATAGCGACTCGATGATCCCGCTCGCCGACACCGGCCTCGGGGCCTCGGGCAGCGGCATGGGCCTGAGCGATTCCGCAACCGCCTCGTCCACCGGCGGCATCAGCATCTTCGACGCCGACGAGGTCGAGACCGCCGACCCCGGTGCCGTCACGCAGATCTCCGACCTGCAGGGCTCGGGCGACGCGCTCGACGCCGTCAGCCTCGAGTCCTTCGGCTCTGGCTCGGGCCTCATGGACCTCACCCGCGACGCGGGCGACGACACCGGCGCCGCGATGGGCGGCGTGCTCGACGACATCTATTCCTCACCGGACGCCGCGGGCGAGACCGTGGGCGAGACGGGCCTCTTCGAGGGCGCCGCCTCCGCCGCCGAACTCGCCTCCGCCCCCGCGGGCGGTGCCGGAGCGCTCCCCGAAGCGATGGACCCCAAGTTCTCCGGCCTCGCCGGCGGGCTCATGCTCGGCGCGGCCCTCGTGGTCTGCGGCGCCATCGCGATGGTCCTCATGAGCGCCATCGGTTTCGTCCCCGAGGCCATCACCGGCTTCATGGACGGCAACGTGCTCATCATGATGGGCATCGGCGCCGGCGTCACCGGCGTGCTGGGCGTGGTCGGCATGGTTGTGGGCGGCAAGGGCTAACGGTCAGTCCACCCGGAAGAACGCCTCGCGATTCGCGTAGATGTACGGGATCCCGAACCGAAACGTGTTGTTGCCTGTGTCGCTGTGCGCGCTCTGAATCTCGCAGTATCGATCGAAGGGTGCATCCCATCCCGACATGTCCGATTCGGTCATCGCGTCTAACTGGATGAGCCGTGGTTCTTGGTGACGAGCGGGCCCGCCGCCCGGGAACGTTGAGTTGATAGTCTCGAAGACAATTGCGAGCTCTTCCGACCCCATCGCTCTATAGGCCTGGGGGAGAAAACCGGCGGTAGCGCCGCTCGGATTCTCGAAGTACATGTACATACCGTCCCACATCAGATTGAGCTCAGCGTAGTTCGACACAAAGAAGTTCCGGCGGGCTGGATCGAGCCGCTCGTACCAGTAATGCTCAGGGTCGATGGCGTCCAGTTCGGTGCGGATGCTGTCATCGATGGCCTCAAAGAGACGCCATAACTCCTTGCTGTCGTAGCCGTCGCGTTCCCACGCCTGAGCGAATCGCACCCACTCCTCGTGCGGCAGTCTCGTGTCCAGGTCCGCAGGACGAGGCGGCATCGTCGGCGCTCCCGTGGAACGCCTCGCGTCTTCGAGTTTGCGGGCTCGAAGTGCCGAGAGCGTGCCGATCACCTCCCCTCCCATGCCGATCACTTGCTGCTCGCGCACGACAGGGGTCTCCGCGCTCCGCTTCTGCCGACACGACGCAAGAACACCCAGGGTCAGGAGCAACAGGAAAACCGCACCGCCAATCAGCAGCCATTTCACTCCACAGGCCTGCGCACCACCGTGTACATCCCAAAGAGGTTCCCCTCCAGCCCCTCCTGTGTCCCCGCGCCCACAGCGACGAAGTGCGCGATCGCCCGCTCGGTGTCTTGCTCGTCGTGCGCGAGCACCTCGAAGCCGCCTGCTTCCCACTGCTCCGCGTCGAAGGGGCAACGCCCGTCCGCCCAGGGGATGTAGGGCTCGTCCGGCGAAGCCTGCTTGGGCGAGAAGTTGTAGATCACCACCAGCCCGCCCGGCACCAGCGCCTCCTTGAGCGCACCGATGAACGCCTCGTCCGTCACGCCAAGGTCGATGAGCTGCGCCGGATCGGCTTCGCGCTCCGGGTGGATGTAGCCGCGCTTGAGCACGTTCTTCGAGATGATCAGGTCGTAACGCCCGCCGACGTGCGCACGCGTCGCGTCATCGCTTGGCCAGGAGCCGTAGAAGAGTCGGAGCGTGCCGGGCGGGCCCTCGGGGGCCTCGCTGTGACGCTCGATGAGGCCGGTGTCGCCCGGTTCGCTGTACATCGCCTCGAGCAGCGGGTTCACCTCGACGCCCGTGCAGTGCGCACCGAGCGAGGCCATCGCGCGGAGGTGCCCGACCTGCCCGAAGCCGAAGTCGAGCACGCGCGTGTCGTCGAGCGTGGTCACGCCGTGCGCGCTCGCGAGGTCCAGCGCCCGCGCGTACAGCGCGGGCGTCCCGAAGAGCCGCGTGTAGTACAGCGTGTCGTCCACCGGCAGCACGCCGAACCGCTCCCGATCCGGGTCCTCCGGTTCCAGGGCGTCGAAGGCGGTCACGGTCATCGCCTCGCCCGTCTCCCGGTCGTACCGCACCGCGCGCCCCTCCTCCACGCCGGGCAGGTGCCCGAGCGCGCCGAGGAACGATTCGGCAACATTCGTGCGCACGAGATCGTCGAGCGCCGTCGCCTGCTCGCCGAACGTCTCGGCGAGCGTGGAGGGCGATGGCGCTGTGTCGGCCTCCTGCGCGAGGGCGAGCGAGCCGGCGAGGAGCGCCGTCGAGAGCGCAAGGGGCGTGAGATGGGTCATGAACATGGGTCGAGAAACTCCGGTGGTGAGGTCGCCCATGCTACCCCCTCGGGCCGCTGGGCCGCTCCCGCCCGCTTGTCCGAACAGGAGCCGCCCCGTTGCGTGCCGCCAGCACCGGGCGTGCCTCAACCCGTGCACGCACGGTGGCAGTACCGACGGGCACGATCCCGCACGGCCTATCCCGGTCCGTGCGCGCATACCATCGCGCATGAACACCATCGTCATCGCCGGCGGGTCCGGGTTCCTCGGGCGATCGCTCGCGCACCACCTGCACGGTGCTGGCAAGCGCGTCGTGATCCTCTCGCGCAGCGCCCCCAAGACCGAAGGCCCCTGGACGCACACCCGGTGGGACGGTCGCACGCTCGCCGACTGGGCCTCGGCCCTCGAGGGCTGCTCGGCGATCGTCAACCTCGCGGGGCGCACGGTAGACTGCGTGAAGACGCCGGACCACATCGACGAGATCCTGCGCTCGCGCGTTGACTCGACGCGCGTGCTGGGTGAGGCGTGCGCGCGCATGGGCACGCCGCCGCCGGTGTGGGTGCAGATGTCCACCGCGCACCTCTACGGCGATCCGCCCACCGCCGTCTGCACCGAGTCGAGCCCATTCGGGCTGGGCCTCGCGCCGGACGTCGGCCGCGCGTGGGAGGCCGAGTTTGCAAAGGCCAAGCCCGAAGGCACGCGCGGCGTCGTCCTGCGCACCAGCTTCGTCATCGGCAAGGGCGGCGGGGCGCTCTCCCGGCTCGCGGGCCTCACACGATTCGGCCTGGGTGGCACAGTCGGCAGCGGCACACAGGGCATGAGCTGGATCCACGAGCGCGACATGAACCGCCTCTTTGAGCGTGCGATCACTGACGAATCGATGACCGGTCCCTACATCGCGAGCGCTCCGAACCCCGTCAACAACCGCGACTTCATGCGCACGCTCCGTAAGGCGATGAAGATGCCCATCGGCCTGCCGGCCTTTTCATGGATGGTCCGCCTCGGCGCGCCGCTGGTGCTGAAGACGGACCCGGAACTGGCGCTGTACGGGCGGTACGTGGTGTCGGAGCGGCTGGAGGGGGAGGGGTTTGTGTTTGAGTTTCCGGAGTTGGCGGGGGCGGTTAAGGATTTGGTGTGAAGACCGGGTGACACAGGGAGAGTCTCTAGCGGCGTGTACGCTTCGTCAGAACTCACAAGAGGAACTGGAATGATGGATTCAGTTTGGGAGCACCCCGATGGGACGTGGACCTCCGCGTCATACATCGTCCGAGAGATGTTTACGGCGAAGAACGTGACGCCAGCGGAATCGTATTTCGTCGTCCACGCTCTCGGAATTGCTCAGCAGTTCGCCAGCGAGTGGGACAACCATCAATTCTTCGAACGGGCCGGATTCCCGAGTCGTGCAATCGACTCGATCGATCCAAAACGTGATGGGCGTATTGCCCTCGCGGGCGATCTCGAGTGGGCTGCCGGCAACGCTGTTGAGGCGAGGCGTCTCTATCAGCAGAGTTTGGATCTTGGACGTCGGGATTCGACCTCACTCGCTGGTTTGGGAGGGCTACTGCGTCTCGCCTTCGTGAATGGTGAATTTCGCGAGTGCATCGTGTGCTTTCGACGGGGCTGCCCTCCCCACGAGTACTTTGTGGAGGCCCAAGCGATCCGGGAATCCGGCGACTTCGACAACCGGATGGCCGAGTTCGGCAAGCTTGAGAAACGCTACCGCAAAAGCTCGTCGTGCTTCATCTCCACCGCGAAGTACATGAGCCGAGCGATTATCGCAGCGGGCGTGAGATGCAACGGGATCGATGACGAATTGCGTTCAATGATCTGCGATTACTTCTCACTCGACGCTGAAGACGTGGAGGCGATCGAGAAGGCCGTTGAATCAGAGAAGGAACTCGATAGACTGAGAAAGCGAGTGGCCCCGAAAGAGAGAAAAGTCACAAGGGAGACTTCAGATCTTCATTCGCAGGGTGACACGCCAAGAGCCGCGTGCTTACGCGAATTGATCCCTCGGACTGAATCATTCGTTATTATTGCGTCGCGATTGATCGGCGAGTTTTTGAGAACGGGTGACACCAGTCATCTCGATTCCGTGATGTGCGAAGGATGTCCGTTTGGGATTCCAGAACTCGACAGCCTTGTGCTGACGGCCGCATTGGAGTCGGTAAAGTCAAAGAGCGAGGAGATTCCGAGCCGTAAGTTGACTCTGATGCGTCGTTTCTGTTCGGTTTGTCGATATCCAACACACGATCTGCTCAAGGAGTACCTCAAGATACTGGAAGTGACCAGTGCCTCGATCGAGGCGGGGGACCTCATTGATTTGATTCTCGATGTGCAGTGGTATAAGACGGAGTACCGAATCGACTGGACGGTCCCTGGCGTAACCGCGAAAGGGCTGGGGAAGGTAGAAATTGCCGAGCATCGAGACTGGCTGGAGCTCGTACTCGGAAAGTACATGCCGATGGTCTTGTATGAGCACTTCGCGGACCGCGACAGTGGATTAGCAGCCTTGCATCATGCGTATCTCTATATGCGAGAGCGCTTCCTTGATCTCATCACGACGGAGCGATGGATAAATGAAGCGATGCTCGGAGATGCACTCCGGAGTCTCTTCGGGGAATCCGAGGTGCATCGACACGCTCGCCCGGTGTGGTTGAGCCCGCAGCATCTTGACTTCTACTTGCCGCGATACTCTCTGGCTGTGGAGTACATGGGGGTGCAGCACTTTGAGCCTGTGGAGCACTTCGGTGGAGAAGATGCGCTAACAGCGACTCGAGTAAGGGACGAGCGGAAGCGAGACCTCTGTAAACGGATGGGTATCGATCTCGTGTACGTCACACACACGGAGGATGTGGCTGTGCGAGCGAGAGAAATTTACACCAACATCAACTGATCTCAAAGGAGAATCGACGCAAGAGCGATCTCGTGCGACCGGACAAGAAGCGCCTGTGATGCTTTCCACCCACCTCAAGCGTTCGCCGCCGCCCCCACGCTCATCGTCACCGGCACGAAGCTCGGCTTCACCTTCGCCTCGAACTCCTCGCGGTACTTGTTCACGATCGTGCGGATCGCCCAGTTGTTGCCGTCGGCGAGGCCGCAGATGGTGGTGCCGGGCATCGCGCCCATGCTGGTGGCGATCTCGAGGGTCATGTCGAGGTCTTTAGTTTTGCCTCGCCCGTCCTCGATCTTGCTGAGCAGTTGGTAGAGCCACCCCGAGCCCTCGCGGCAGGGGGTGCACTGACCACAGCTCTCGTGCTTGAAGAAGCGTGCGATGTTGCGGGCGACGGCGACCATGTCGGTGTCTTCGTCAAACACAGTCGGGCAGGCGGTGCCGAGGCCGAGCACGTTGTAGGAGCCAATGTCGAAGTCCATCGGCGCGTCGTACTCGTCGGGGCCGAGGATGCCGGTGGAGACGCCGCCGGCGATGGCACCCTTGAACTTCTTGCCGTTGCGCATGCCCTGGCAGTGGTCCTCGATGAGGACGCTCAGCGGGATGCCCAGGTCGCACTCGTAGACGCCGGGCCGGTTGACGTGCCCGGAGACGCCCATGAGCTTGGTGCCGAAGCTGGGCGGCCCGCCCACGCCCTCGGTGCCTTGGGCCATAAACCACTCCTTGCCCTCTTCAATGATCGAGGGCAGGTGGGCGAGGGTCTCGACGTTGTTGATGATCGTGGGCTTGCCGAAGAGGCCCTTGACGGCGGGGAAGGGGGGCTTGACGCGGGGCCAGCCGCGCTTGCCTTCGAGGGATTCGAGGAGCGCGGTCTCTTCGCCACAGATGTACGCGCCGGCGCCGCGGTGGAGGTGGCACTCGACCTTGAAGGGCTCGCCGGTCTGCGTGGTCATGCCCTTGAAGAGGCCGTCGCCACCGAAGATGCCCTTCTCGTACGCCTCCTTGATGGCGTTCTCGACCATCATCGACTGGTGGTGGTACTCGCCCCGGATGTAGACGTAGGCCTTATCCAGGCGGCAGGCGTAGCAGCAGATCGCGATGCCCTCGAGCATGAGGTGCGGATCGAAGTCCAAGAGCAGGCGGTCCTTGAAGGTGCCCGGCTCGGACTCGTCGGCGTTGATCGCGAGGTAGCGGAAGTCGCCCTTGTCGAGGCGCTCGGCCTGCGTGCCCTCTGCGGCGGGCAGGAAGGTCCACTTGAGGCCGGTGGGGAAGCCCGCGCCGCCGCGCCCGCGCAGGGTGCTGTCCTTGACCTCCGCGGTGACGTCCTCGGGCTTCATGGTGAGCGCTTTGCGCAGGCCCACGTAGCCGCCGGTGTTGACGTACTCGTCGTAGCTGACGACGTGCCGATCCTTCGGGTCGCCGTAGGGATAGGTGGGGATGCGCTTGGTGAGCGCGGGTGCGGTCATTTTGGGGGTGTACATCGGGCCTCCGCGGGGGTGTATCGCGCGGGTGGGTGCCCCACGCGTCCCGATCCTAGAGCATCCGAGGCCCCCGGGTGGGCCTCAGCCCGCGCCATCCGCGGAGTCCCACACGGGCAGTTCCCCGACGCGTCCGACGATGCGGCTCTCGGTCGGTAGGTCCGTGAGGGTGCTCGAGCGATCGGTGTCGATCGCCTGCCCGTTGTCGGCGTCCACGAGCACCAGTTCGAAGGGGCCCGGGCGCTCGAAGGCGAGCCACTGAGAGGTGCCCGAGCCGTCCGCGGGGGCGATGTTGACCCAGACCACCGCGTCGGTGCGCGCCGTGGACCAGCCCCGCTTGCTGGGGGTGCGCACGGCGCACGCGCCGGGCTCCACGACGAGGGCGAGGTCCTCGTCGGTACGGATATCGCTGACGCCCGTCGGCTCGCGGCTGTCCACCTGGCCCACCCAGATCCGCAGCGCGGCGTCTGACGAGCTCTCGTTGCGGACGGTCACGCGGACCCCGAAGTCCGAGTTGCGGACCAACGCGCCGGCGCCAACCGCGACCGCGCCCGAGGTGCCCCCCGCCGTCGCGGGGAAGACGTCCACCACGCCCAAGCCCAGCATGCTGCCCGTCACGCACCCGCCCATCAGCAGGGCGGCCGAGACGAGGGAGAGGCCAAGAGCGAAGGTCGTGCGTGTGCGGGTCATCGGTCGTGGTCCTCGTCCGTGGGCCGGTTCGGGTCGTCGGGGGCGATCTCGATCTCTTCGATCACGGTGCGCCTGAGCGTGACGCGCTCGCCGGTGTCTGTGCGAGCGGTCTCTTCGTGGGTGGTCGTACGCCGGTCTACCTTCTGTGGATCGGCCCCTGAGGCATCGGCCTTGAAACCCGCCGCGATGTGCCCGAAGAACATCCCCAAAGAGCGTGCGAGGCTGCGCGGAGGGCGTGGGCGGTCTGGAGGGGTGTTCGGGTCGGGCATGGCTCTGCGTACGGTAGACGGGTCCGAGAACCGAGGCGGGGCGGACGGTGTGGGATCGGGCGCACGAAAAAGGGGCGCCCCGCTGTGGGACGCCCCTCGTGTGGAGAGTCGTTGGGTGGT
>JAJDDE010000185.1 GCA_029260475.1 Phycisphaerales bacterium
GCACGTGGTGACGAGCCCGTGCGCCATCGCCTCGTGATCGACTGCGCCAAGGAGGGAACCACCCGTCACCCAGGCCCTTCGCTCCGAGGGATCGACGCGCACCGAGCGGAAGCGGGAGAGATCGACTTGCAGCCCGAGGTCACAGCTCGATTTTCCGGACAGGCTGTGCCCACCACACTTGACCGCTGTGAGGAGATTGTACTCCCGAGCGAAGCTCACCGTCGCCTGTATGTCGGCCACACCCATCGGTTGCACCACAAGCGCCGGATGCTTGTCGAACGAAGGATTGAGAAGCGCCCGAGCGTCATCGTACCCGGCGTCCCCAGATAGCAGCACGCGTCCCCGCAGACGGGCGACAAGGTCCTCTACGTCCGTGCCTTTGATCGTGATCTGCCCGCCATCCCCCGTCACCGCATCGATGTCCGGGACGCGGCTGCCGGGCTCCACGCCATAAAAGGCCGACAGCTGATCCGCCCCGATCCTGGGGAGCGAGGCGATGGCGGTGGCCGCCAAGGTGGATCGGAAGAATGTGCGTCGTTTCATGCCGCTCCTCCACATCGAGATCGCTGGGTGTCCGTCGTAACGATTCAAGCTTACGCCGTCGCCAATTAACACGGCAAACGCGACCTGTACGGTTCACCATCGGCTGATGCCGACTTCGCGGCTTGCACCCGGGTTGTTTGTTGGACCAGCTTAGATGCGTATCCGCCTTGGAAGCCTCCGCAAAGAGCGAGCGATGAGTCCCAGAGCAGAGCCGGTTCCGTGGCGACGCACCCGCGTCGAGGTCGTGGCGATCGTTGCGATTACCCTTTTGGCGTTCGCGATCGACGCTGGTTGGGATTCGATGAAGGAGCGGGAGCGAAAGTCCATCGGAGAGGTTCCGAAGACCCTCGAGATGACCACGTGGTCGGTGGCCGCGATCGATCCTGCAACGGGGGACGTGGGCGTGGCCTCCGCCTCATGCGTGCCATCGTTTGCCGATGCGCTGGCCGCGCTGGTCCCGGGCAAGGGCGCAGCCGCAACGCAGGCCGCCTTCGACATTGATAACCGGAACGTCGTCTATGCCGCGATTCAAGAGGGGCTCACCGCGGAGCAGGTGATCGCTCGGGTTACCGACCCGTCGGTGGATCAGGAGACCGACCGACGGCAGTACGGTGTCGTGACACTGAACGACGGCGTGGTTCATGTGGCCGGCTTCACCACGCCCACGCGAGAAGGGACGACCGGCGATCCGGGAGAGACCCCGCGTTGGGCCGGCGTCATGGCCGACGCGAGCATGGGCGTCACGGTGCAAGGCAACACGCTCGTGAATCAGGCGGTGGTCGGAGAGGGGCTCGAGGCGTTTCGATGGGAGGATCCCACTGGCTTCAATACGCTACCCGATCGACTGATGCGGGCCCTCGAGGCCGGCTCGGTAGCGGGCGGCGACGTGCGGTGCAACGACGAGACGACGCGTCAGACGGCGGCCATGGCCTTCATCGTGGTGGCGCGCGGCGGCGACGAGCCCTACGCGACAGAAGCCATCGGGATGAGCGATCAAGGAACGTCAGCGGCTCCGTGGCTGGCGGTCTCTGTTCGAGGTGAACGCGGTGGTGATAACCCGTTATTAGAGCTGCGTTTACGCTATGATCGATGGCGCCGCGGGGCCGAGCGATGACGGGTGGCCACGCGCCATCTGACGCCACGTTCCTGACCGGCCATACCGAGGACCATCTGTGCGCGGCCGCCGACGCAGACGCGCTCGGTGTGCGCGCGCATCGGGAGGTGGTCGAACCGTTTCGCAGGTTGCAGAGCGATGCGCGTCGGGAGGGATTCGACCTGCAGGTGCTGAGCGGGTTTCGCAGCTTTGCCGACCAGCTCTCAATCTGGAACCGAAAGACGTCCGGCCAACTCGCGGTCTTGGATAGCGACGCGGCGCCGCTCGATATCCGGAAGCTGAGCGAACGGGAACTGGTCTTCGCCATTCTGCGCTGGTCCGCATTGCCCGGCGCGTCTCGCCATCACTGGGGTACGGACCTCGACGTTTACGATGCGGCCGCCAAGCCCGACGGCTACGACATCGAGCTCATCCCGGAGGAGGTCGACTCAGGCGGGATGTTCGGTCCTCTGCACGATTGGCTGGATGCGCGAATGGCAACGAACGATGGCTGCGAATTCTATCGTCCGTACGATGAAGACCGGCAGGGAGTGGCGCCCGAACGGTGGCACCTCAGCCACGTACCCGTCGCGGCCGGCTACCTCGCCCAACTCACCCCAGATGTGTTGCGGACCGCTCTGTCGGCCGCCGATATGGGTCTCAACAATGTGGTGCTGGCCCATCTCGACGAGATCTATGAGCGGTATGTGATCAACGTCGCCGATCCGCCGGCTCGTTATTTCGTCGACTGACCGTACTTTGTAGCGCATGGAACTCCGCACCAGATCGGACTGGGGGACGCTCTCCCTCGAGCCGGAACCGTACGGCAACTCCCAACTGGGGGTACCGCTGCATGTGTGGCGTCCTCGGTCTGATTGCGAACTGCTGCTGTTTGCCGGGATACACGGGGAAGAGCCGGAGACGACGATCGCCCTCTCGCGTGCGCTCCGGCACCTGACCGAACCGCCGCCGCGCTGCGCCGTGGTGCTCGCGGCCAATCCCGATGGCCTGACGCGCGGCACCCGTGGCAACGCGAATGGGGTCGATCTGAATCGAAACTTCCCGACGGATAACTGGCAGGCGAACCTGGTCGCACACCGCTCGACGCTGGACGACCCCAGGGACGTGGTGTTGAGCCCCGGTACCCACCCGGGCTCCGAAGCCGAGACCCAGGCCTTGATCCGGCTGATCGATGAGCTGGCGCCCGACGCGGTGATTGCGTTGCACGCGCCACTTGCCTGTATCGACGAGTCGATCGAGTCGCCCTTGGGTGCGCGCCTCGCCGAGCGGACAGGAATGCCGCACGTCAGGGACGTGGGCTATCCCACGCCGGGTTCGTTCGGATCGTGGGGAGCCGAAAACGGGGTGTCGGTGATCACGTATGAGTTTCCGATGGCGACGCTGGACGAACACGTCAGGGATCAAGTCCCGGTGCTCGTGGATCTAGTGACCGGAGCCGAGTTGTAGCGATGGTGCTCAACTACATCTGGGTCGCGTTCTTCCTGATCGCGCTCGTCGTGGGGCTCGTCAAGCTGATCTTCCTCGGCGACACGCAGGTCTTCACCGACATGGTAAACAGCACGTTCGAGATGGCGGAGACCGGGTTTACGATTTCGCTCGGTCTGGCCGGCGTGCTCACGCTGTGGCTCGGGCTCATGAAGGTGGGAGAGAAGGGCGGGGTGATCGACATTCTGGCCAAGCTGGTCCGGCCGTTCTTTCACCGGCTGTTCCCGGAGATCCCGCGGGACCACCCGGTGCATGGCTCCATGATCATGAACTTCGCCGCCAACATGCTGGGCCTCGACAACGCCGCGACGCCGCTCGGTCTCAAGGCCATGCAACAACTGCAGTCCCTCAACCCCGAGAAGGACACCGCCACCAACGCGCAGATCATGTTCCTGGTGCTCAACACCAGTGGACTCACGCTCATCCCCATCAGCGTCATGGTATACCGCGCTCAGCTTGGCGCCGTGAACCCTTCGGACATCTTCATACCGATCCTGCTCACCACATTTTTCTCCACCATGGCGGGACTGATCTCTGTGGCTGTGGTGCAGCGAATCAACTTGCTCGACAAGGTCGTTTTGGCGTACCTCGGTGGCCTCACCGCGGCGGTGGTTGCGATCATTTTCTACTTCTCGCGGCTTCCGCAGGGGCAGATCGAAACCCTCTCCACCGTCACGGCCAACCTGCTGCTGTTCGGCGTGATCGCAACGTTTGTCGGGCTCGCGGCACTGCGCCGCGTGAACGTCTACGAAGCGTTCATCGAGGGCGCGAAGGAAGGCTTCCCGGTGGTTATCAAGATCGTCCCGTATCTCGTGGCGATCCTTGTCGGCATCGGAGTGTTTCGCGCGTCAGGCGCAATGGACTACCTCGTGGCAGGCATCGGAAATACCTTCGCCGCGATGGGGATGAACACCGATTTTATCGAGGCCATACCGACCGCGTTGATGAAGCCACTGAGCGGCAGCGGTGCGCGCGGCATGATGGTGGACGCCATGCAGGTCCATGGTGCGGACTCGTTCGTCGGTCGGCTTGCGAGCACCTTCCAAGGGTCCACCGACACGACGTTCTATATCATCGCGCTCTACTTCGGATCCGTAGGCGTGAAGAAGACGCGGTATGCCGTCACGTGCGGCTTGATCGCGGACTTCACGGCGATCATCGCGGGGATTCTGATCGCGTATCTGTTCTTCCACTAGAAGATCGCAGTAGCAAAGCGTCTGTTGCGTGTTCGTTAGATGGCGGGGGGAAATGGCAGACAAGCATTCAAGCACCAAACGTATGGGCGAGGCGCTGGCGGCGATCGGGGTTATGGCATCGCTCGTCTTCGTCGCTCTGGAGGTCCGTCAGAACACGGCGGCCGTACGCGGCGCCACCCTTCAGGCGGTTTCGCAACAGTCGCTGGATCTGGCCATGATTGGCATCGACAACGTGGACCTTAGATCCGCTTTCTTCACCGCCCGGAGGTCCCCCGAGGCACTCACAGATGATCAGAAGCAGATTCTGACCTGGTTTATTACGTCAAAACTCCGGGCGGACGAGAATCGGTTTCGCCAGATACAACTGGGAACGCTGGATGCTTCAAGCTCCGGGCAGTTGAGCAACAACATGGTGTATCGGTTTCACCATTTTGCTGAGTATTGGGCCGCGAATAGCGGCGTGTGGGACGCCGACTTCCGCGAAGTTGTCGAGGCCGAGTATCTGCCACTCGTCGGCACAGCGCCTTGAGTTCCCTAGTTTCTGACGCCGCTACCTCCCCGGCGCCGGCACCCGCGGCATCCTCTCATCGGCCTGGGCCGCCTGCCACGCGAAGTGCGCGAGGAAGATCGCCTGCTGTTTGAGCTCGTCCTCTGACATCCGCTCCGGATAGTCGGCGTTGGTGTGCCGAGTACGCTCGTCGTATGCCTCGAAGTCCTTGATGATGTTGAAGGCGGGTAGGCCCATCTGGTTGAAGGGCACATGGTCGGTGCTGCCGATCCCTACCTCGACGTTGCGGGTCACTTCAAGGTCTGCGAGTGGCGCGAGCCACGCATCGAAGACTTCTTTGGCCGCCAGGTTGTTTTCCATGTAGAACCCGAGCGACTTCCCTGAGCCCGGATCGTCGTTGAGATACACCGATAGTTTCTCTTGCGCGCTCGCGTCCGCCAGATGTGCGGCGATGTAGGCGCGGGCTCCGAGCAGGCCTTGCTCCTCGCCAGACCAGAGCGCGAACCGGATCGTGCGGCGCGGGCTCGCCCCCAAGGCGGCGAGGAGTCGGGCCGCCTCCATGACGCCGGCTGCACCGTCCCCGTTGTCTGTTGCGCCCGATGCGGTGTGCCATGAATCGAGGTGCGCCCCC
>JAJDDE010000186.1 GCA_029260475.1 Phycisphaerales bacterium
TCTCGGGCCTCAGATACTCCTCGGCATGGGCAAAGAGGGCGGGGGATCCATCTAACGGACAGGCTCGTGGCCTCAGGCGGCTTCGATCTTCCCCGGATGAACAACTAGCTTCGCACTTACCGCAACGGTTCGGGCGATATACAAGGCGGGCGGACTGACCCAAGCGACCGCGCTCTCAGCGCTCTTCGGGGCTTGGATCACCACGTTCACTGTGGCCATCGCGTTGAACCTACTCGTCGTCCGGCAGCTCCGAGTCCGGCACGCAGGACTCTGGGAAGAAGCCGGCCGCCCGACGCTCCTGTCCATGGTCTCGCCGCGGAAATCCGCCAGCACGAAGGCCGCCTTTCGTAGCGCTGTGCGGGCCGCGAAAAAGGTGGATCTGCTGTTTTCACGTACAAGGAACGCTGCCAACCTCTTCACCTTGCTCCATGTCTTCGCGTTCGTCGCGGTCCTAGTTGGGACTCCGTGGCTACTCACGTCCGCCGCCTAACCAGCGGCTGCAACCGACTGGACGCCGCCAGGCGTCTCGAGACATGGTACTGTTGGGGCTCTACTCAGGTGGCTCAGTGTGGGTCGGACAGCCCGCCCAGCGGTTGAGCCGCATGTCCGTTAGCCGGGCAGCCACCATGATCGAATGGGACCAACTTGTTGACCGTCTGTCCGCATACGTGGAGACACTCAACCGGGCGGCCGACGCGACGACGACTGCAAAAGAGCGCCCTCGCTACACACAGCACTTGGCTACGGCAGCCTTGATATTCGCTGCGACTCATCGGCGCTCTCTTGCCGACGTCCGGCGATTGGTCGCGGACGAGCGCCGCTCGTTCGGGTGGGACTACCTCACGGGCGATGTCGGGAACCAGGCGGAGTCTGAGTTCGACCGGGTTGCCTCGTTAGTCGAGTCGTTCGATGATGCCGGCTAACTACACGATGCAGACTGACGATCACTCTCGTCACGCCGCTTGCTGGCGCAAGCGACGCGCCGAACCGGCGCTTCGCGCCGGACGCGCTCGCAGCTGATCGTGACAGACGTTAGACGGCGTGAAGCGAAGCCATGACCGAAGTCTTCGTTCTTCAGCATGAGTACGAGCTCGACGACCACGACGAGACGAAACTCATCGGGGTATACTCCTCACGCTCCGAGGCCGAAGCCGCGGTCAAGCGGCTGAGCACTCAGCCGGGCTTCTCCGATCACGCGGATGGGTTCTCGATCGACACCTACCCTCTCGACCAAGATCATTGGCAAGAGGGCTTCGCCACGCTCGTCCCAGTTCTTCTGCCCCTCGAGGGCGAAGGCACCGACGTCTGGCGACCGGTCCACGCTGAGCGCCTGGCCGACGGTGAGTATCGCGTCGTCACTCAGAACTCCGACCCGGATGGCGAGCGTTGGACGTTTCCTTGCGGATCCGTCGTCCGGTGCCAAGAGCGTTCGTTCGATGGCGAAGTTCAGTTGGTCGCGGTGTCGTTAGTACGCCACGCCGGCTAACAAGGCGTTGCAGCGGACCAGCAACAGCTCGGTTCAATTGACCATGGTTGCCATCTGGCGGCATACTTCTGGGGCGGGGTCGGGTCCGGTCAGCGCTGTTGCTGGCAGCTGAACGCCGATCCGTTAGGCGTCGGGTATGAATGGCGGGGTCCCTCATCTTCTAGCTTTGCTCTATTGGGCCGCGATCGTTGTGTCCGTCGCAACGCTCGTCTGGTTGATTGTTCGCTCGATCGCATACCCAGCTCCGGATCGGGTTCGCGCCGCCGGCCTGTGGGGCGCCGTGTGCACGTGCCTAGGAAGCTGCTGGTTCGCACTTCATGCCCGCATCATGGCCTTCTACCACCCCGAAGCCAGCTTTCTCTCAAGTTGGGTTCTCGCAGCGCTCATGGCCGGGGCCGCAGTCTATTTCCTTGTCGGAGCCACTGTCAGGCGTTGGCATGGTCTCTAGCGCGCCCGCCGCCTAACCAGCGGCTGCAACCGACTGGGCCACCGCCAGGCGTTCTGGGATTTGGTACTGTTGGGTTCAGCTCAAGTGGCTTGGCGTGGGTCGGTGGCCGGCCCAGCGGTTGAGCCGCATGTCCGTTAGCCGGCGGAGCCCTGTGTCATGGACGCGATCGTTCAAGAACTCGCCCGCTATGCTGCCGCCCTGGCTCGAGCCCTCGACAACACTACCCATGCAAACGATCGGACCACCTACCGTGACCACCTTGCTGCCTCGGCGCGGTGGCTGGGCATGATCCATGACGGTGCCTCGCTGTCTGAACTCCGCGAGTCAGTTGCTACTGAGCAACGTCGCTTTGGCTGGGGCTACCTCTCGGGGGAGCCCGGCAAACTCGCCTCGGAAGCGTTCGAACACTTCGTAACGTTCCTTGAGTCCCAGTCCTCATAGGGAGATTCTGGAGGAACACCCAGTTTGACTCGCGTAGAGATCACCGAGGTTTCGATTGCCAAAGACGGACGTCTTCTCGTCTGCCCATCGCTGCCCGCCGGAGAATCCTTCGAATTCGTCTACCGTGCAGCCCGTGGTGCATCCTGGGACGCGGACCTCCACGCACTGTATACAGAGGCTCCAAAAACGAGTTCATACCCGGAGCGGTTCCGTCACATCGTTGAAGCGGTGGCATCCGAGTATGGCCGAGAACTAGTTCTCACCGACGAAACGAAATGGCACGAGGTTCCCTCTGACGTGCGGCGTTCCATCTCGTCCCCTCCATTCGCCGCCGGCTAACAAGCCGATGAAGCGGACGTTGAATAGCTCGGTTCAAATTTCCGCTGTACCATTTGGCTCCAACCTTTGAAGGCTCGGCGGAGTCGGCGGCGCTATTCAACGCCGCTTATCGCCGATCCGTTAGATACTCCGTTCCCAGTCAAGTGTTCATGGCGTAGAACTTCACTCCGTCAAAGTCGCGTCCGCTCTTGAACATGCCGTAGATCGCGTGCAGCAGCTTCCGCATGACCGCGACGAGCGCCTGTAGCGGCTT
>JAJDDE010000187.1 GCA_029260475.1 Phycisphaerales bacterium
GACAGAGCGAGTGTGTGCGTCATGCGCACCGTTGTACCGCGCCGCGTGGCCTGCGGGCGCGGCGCCGGGTTACCAGGTCGGCTGGGGCAGGGGACCGGTGAGCACGATGAACTCGTTCCACTCGTACCACCGCACGCCGCCACCCTCGAAGGCGACGTGCCCGCCCTGCTGGTTGTGGTTGTCGGGGTGCTCGTAGAAGAGAACGCCCGATGTGCCGCGATCGGTCGGCGGGACGTAGACGATGGGCGGATCGGCGGGTGAGTCGCTGTTCCACGTGGTGAAGGGGAGTTGGCTGTAGCTGCCGTCGGCTCGGAAGGCGTCCATCAGCTCGAACGTGTCCTGCGGCCCGTTGCGCGCCGAGAGGTTGCTGAGCTCGATGATGGTGATCATCTGCAGCACACTGTTGCACTGCTGCGCACAGGCGAGGCGGTTGCCAGACTGCCGACCCTGCTGGATCTGGCCCAGGTAACTCGTCGTGCCGCCCGGGTTGTTCGGGTTGTTCGGGTTGTTGCTCTTCACCGGCGCCACCAGCAGGTAGAGCCCGATCGCAATCGCGAGGAGCATGGAGAGCAGGATGGCGATGCCGGCGTAGCCTCGTGAACGTGTGGTCATACCAGAGTGTACGGCGGCACCCATCGCTCGCTGCAAAGAACAGGGGAGTACACAAAGGAACAGAGGGTCCATTCTCCCTCCGGGTGGCATGGTCAAGTGCTCTGACTTGGCCATGAGAGATGGATGTGACGCATCGGAGCATGCTCAACGCGGAGCCGTTGAGCATGCCACCCGGCACCGTGCCGTGGGATGAACGCAGCGAACCACACGACGAGTCGTGTTACCGATTCATCCGTGGCGTTGGGTTCCGGCGCAGCGCCTCCAACCCACGGCACTGGACACGTTGGGTCTCTTAGAACTGCGCATTGCCCGGCGTGCGCGGGAAGGGGATCACGTCACGGATGTTGCCCATGCCGGTGACGAACTGCACGAGGCGCTCGAAGCCGAGGCCGAAGCCGGCGTGGGGGACGGTGCCGTACTTGCGGAGGTCGCGGTACCACCAGTACTCGTCCTTGGGGAGTTCCATCTCGTCGATGCGGGCGTCGAGGCGATCCAGGCGTTCCTCGCGCTGGGAGCCTCCGATGATCTCGCCGATCCCTGGCGCGAGGACGTCCATCGCGGCGACGGTCTTCCCGTCCTCGTTCATCCGCATGTAGAAGGCCTTGATGTCCTTCGGGTAGTCCGTGACCACGACGGGGCCCTTGAGGTGCTCCTCGGTGAGCCAGCGCTCGTGCTCGGACTGGAGGTCGGAGCCCCAGCCGACGGGGTACTCGAATTTCTTGCCGGACTTCTCGAGCATGTCGATCGCCTGCGTGTAGGTGATCACCTGGAAGTCGGAGTTCACGATCTGCTCGAGGCGCTCGATCGCGGTCGGCTCGATGCGCTTGGCGAAGAACTCCATGTCGTCGGCGCGTTCCTCGAGGGTGTCCTTGATGACGCTCTTGAGGAAGTCCACCGCGAGGTCCACGTCGTCGGCGAGGTCGGCGAAGGCGATCTCGGGTTCGATCATCCAGAACTCGGCGAGGTGGCGGCTGGTGTTGGAGTTCTCGGCGCGGAAGGTGGGGCCGAAGGTGTACACCTTGCTGAGCGCACAGGCGTAGGTCTCGACCGCGATCTGGCCGGAGACGGTGAGGTGGGCCTCGCGTCCGAAGAAGTCCTGCGCGTAATCGACGCCCCCTTCGTCGTTCTTCGGCGGGTTCATCATGTCCAGCGTGCTGACGCGGAACATCTCGCCCGCGCCCTCGCAATCGCTCGCGGTGATGATGGGCGTGTGCACCCAGTAGTAACCGTTCTCCCGGAAGTACTTGTGGATGGACTGCGCGAGGCAGTCGCGCACGCGGGCGACGGCGCCGAACGTGTTCGTGCGCACGCGGAGGTGCGCCTGCTCGCGGAGGTACTCGAAGGTGTGGCGCTTGGCGGAGACGGGGTAGGTGTCCGGGTCGTCCACCGCGCCGACGAGGGTGATGCCGTCGGCCTTCAGCTCGAGCGACTGGCCCTTGCCCTTGCTCTCGACGAGTTCCCCCGTCGCCTCGACGGAGCAGCCGGTGGTGAGGTGCAGGACGGTGTCCTCGTAGTTGGCGAGATCGGCGGGGGCAACGATCTGGAGGTCCCCGAAACAGGAGCCGTCATTGAGATTGATGAAGGAGAGGCCCGCTTTGGAGTCGCGCCGGGTGCGGACCCAGCCCTTGACGGTGATGCCATCGCCCGCCGTGCCGGCGAGGGCTTCTCGGACGGAGCGCCAGGGTGAAGTGAGGGCCGTCTGCGGCATTATCGAGCTCCTTGGGGGCGTGCCGGTTCGTGTCTGCGGGTGCGTGAGGGACGAGTGTAGAGCGCAAGTCGGGGCCCGCGAGGGGCTTGGCGCGTGCATGGGGCGGGGTGAAGCTGGGGGGAATGACCGGGCGACGGTGCGCAAGCCATGGTTGGAACTGGGGTAATGGTGGATGCGAAGGGAATCTGTGGTAGTCTGGTAGTGCAGCGATAGAGGGTGATGAGCGCGTTTCGCGGGGTTCGCGTACGCTTTGGTCACCAGTCGCGGCGACCGCCCGCGGGGGCGGACGGCGGTACGTACCGCCGGTCCAATTTGAGAGTCGCACCCGAAGACGAGTCAGACGAGGTACGCATGTTTCTGAAGAGAGCGCTCCCGATCGTCGCCGGCGCAGGCATCTGCCTCAGCGCCTTTGCCCCCGCCGCGAATGCCCAGTTCACGTCCGAGGAGATCGTCCGTCAGGTCGTCCCCACGTTCGATGTGAACAGCGGGATCGACGGGGTATTGATCTATGAACAACTGCGCAACCGCACGGACTTCACGATCGTGATCGAGAACCTGCCCCCCGGCGCGTACACCGTGACGGTGGGCGGGCAGTTCCGGGGTTTCATGTCGTCCTTCCGCTCCAACAAGGGGCTCTTCGCGGAACTGGCCTTCAGCACACGCCAGCGCGGCGACACGCTGCTGCTCAACTTCGAACCACGCGGCGAGCTCATCGAGATTCGCTCGGTGCTCGATGACGACCGCCTGTACGCCTCTGGACGCCTGCCCTTCGGCGTGCAGGTCTCCGAGAACGAGCCCGT
>JAJDDE010000188.1 GCA_029260475.1 Phycisphaerales bacterium
AGTCTTCGGGGAAGAGCGCCGGTGATACAGTCGCGACAACGCTATAGACGTACGCGAGCGAGACGCCGATCGAGATCAGGGTCCACATATTGGGCGTCATCGTTCGTATGGATCTCACACCACGCACGAAGAACGGCCAGCAGCACCACAGCACCACGGGCGTCGCCAGAACCAGCTCGGCCCACTGGCTCAGCGCGGGGCTGATCCACTCTCGGAACGGATGATCGAACAGCATGCTGCCCATGACGTAGATCAGGATCGGTGTTGTGAACACGGTGCCGACCCAGAACCGGCGTGTGATATCGCGCAGCTCGCTGTCGTCATGCTCCGCGGTGGCGTCGAGCGGGTCGAGCGCCATCCCGCAGATCGGGCAGTCGCCCGGTCCTACCTTGCGGACCTCCGGGTGCATGGGACAGGTGTAGATGGCGTCCGCCGGCCCGTCGGGCGCCGGAGTCCCGTGCCCTTCGTGTCCGTGCGAGCAGCACGAATGCTCCGCGGCACTCGCGACGGGCTCGCTGCTCGACAGGTATCGCTGAGGATCGGATCGGAATTTGTTTGCGCAGTGTTCCGAGCAGAACAGGTACGTGACACCTTCGTGAGCGATGCGGTCGGCTTCCGAGCCGGGGGTCACGGTCATGCCGCAGACGGGATCGGTCGTCGTGTTACTCGGGCTGGTCATCGTTCGAGTCCTTTCGTCGCAGGGACCACCTCTCGGGCGTGGCGATCACGACAAGGAGAGGGTTCGGTTCGAATTTGATCCAAAGAAACACACCGATCGCGACCGCCGCTGAGTTGAACGCGGTGAGCGGCACCCATCACTCTTGCGGCAGTTTGGAGAGGTACATCTGCGGGTCGGCTTCGAACTTGGGCAAGCAGCCTTCGCAGCAGAACCGGACGAGCTGCGTGCCGGCGACGATCTCAACGGGCTCGCCCATCGAGCCGAGCTTGCCCCCGGCGACCACGCAGGTATCGAGGGGGTACGTCTCGCGCTGCGCATCCGCGTAGGCCTTGTCGAGCATGCCCATGTATTTCGCCGGTTCGTCGGCGATGGACTTCTCGCAGCCGTCGCAGCAGAGGCGGACGAGGCGGTTCATGTAGATGAAGTTCACCGGCTCACCCATGGAGCCGAGCGGCCCGCCCACGGGGCACTTGGACATCGGGTAGTCGGGGAGCTGTGCCTCGATGATGGCTTCATCGAGCGCTTCGAGGTGCTTCTCGGGGTCCGCGGCGAACCGTGCGGCCGCGTCCGCGTTGGCGAGGCGCACGAGGCGGTTGTTGTGGACATGGTTCACCGCGTCCTCGCCGAGCTCCTGGCCGGTCACGATGCACGTATCGATCGGGTAGTGCATGAGCTGCTGCGCGACGATGTCCATGTTGATCTCGCCCCAAAACTTCGCTTTATTGGCCTCAAAGGTGCCGATACACCCGGCGCAGCAGAAGCGGACCTCGCGGTTGTCGTAGACCTTGACGATCGGGTCGCCCATGGAGCCGAGCGGCCCCCCGACGGGGCAGTCGGCCAGTGTGTACGGGTAGGTCGGGCCTTGGGCCCCCGCGCCGACGTCGGCGGCCTGATCGTGGCTGGCGTGTACATCCATACCCGGCTCGCGGTGGGCGACCGCGAGGGCGACGAACGCGTTCTTGCGCTCGGCATCCCACGCGAGGAAGGCGTCGGCGCAGCCCGGGCAGCAGACGCCGATGGTGTGGCCCTCGTACTCCAGAGTGCCGGCAGAAGCGACGATGGGCTCCTTGCCGATCGGGCACATCGTGTTGACGGGTTTAGCCGATGCCGTTTCCTGCGAGGTGGCGTCCTGGGCGAGCGCAAGCGATGGGGTGCTGAGCAGCGCGCAGCAGATCAACGGGGCTGAGATGAAGAGTGCTTTCATGATGAAACTCCTTCTGAAGTGGGAACGGGTTTCTGCGGGGCGGCGTTCGATAAGCGGAACTTCCACTCGGCGGCCCAGCAGTAGAGAATGGGAACAACGAACCAGGTGATGGAGGCGACGGCCATGCCGCCGAACGATGGGATGGCCATGGGGACCATGATGTCCGAGCCGCGTCCTGTGCTCGTGAGCACGGGCAGGAGCGCGAGTATGGTGGTGGCGCTCGTCATGACCGCGGCTCGGATGCGGAGCTGCCCGCCCTCGACGACCGCCTTGCGGATCGCCTCGATCGAGTCGGGCTTGTCCTCGGCCATCGACTGTTCGATGCGGGTCGCCATGATGACGCCGTCGTCGGTCGCGATGCCGAAGAGCGCGAGGAAGCCGACCCAAACGGCAATGCTCAGGTTGTACGGCTCGATCTGGAAGAGCCCGCGCAGGTCGGTGCCCAGCAGCGATGTATTCAGGAACCACGGCTGGGTGTAGAGCCACAGCATGATGAACCCGCCGCCCCAGGCGACGAAGACACCGGTGAAGACCATAAACGTGATGCTCGCCTTGCGGAACTGGAAGTAGAGCAGCAAAAAGATGGCCGCGAGCGCCAAAGGCACCACGATCGTCATCCGCTTGGCGGCCCTGACCTGGTTCTTGTACGAGCCGGAGAACTCGTAGCTGACTCCCGCGGGGACAAGGACATCCCCCGTGCGGATCGCGTCCTGGATGTGGCGCTGGGCGTCCTGCACCACGGTGACCTCGGCGAACCCGGGCATCTTGTCGAAGAGCACGTACGACACCAGGAAGGTGTCCTCGCTCTTGACCATCTGCGGCCCGCGCCGGTACTCCAGCGTGCTCAATTCACGCAGCGGTATCTGCGCTCCCGAGGGCGTGGGCACCAAGATGTCCCCGAGCGTCTCGGGCTGGTCGC
>JAJDDE010000189.1 GCA_029260475.1 Phycisphaerales bacterium
GACCATGGCGCCGATGATGATCGCGGCGTCGCCCTTCTGCAGACCGACTGCCGCGACGAGGGCTGCGATGGCGGCGGAGGCGATGAAGGACCGGTCGATTGACACACCTTTCCCGACGGCGGTGCGCAGCTCGGCCCTCGATATCCGCATCGGCACCTTGCCGTCGGCGGCCTCTTCCTGGTCGGGCTTCTCCGACTCTTCTTCCTCCTCGACGGCCTCGAGGATCCTCTTGGGCATCACCGCGTTCACCGGCATCACGCTGAGGATGAACTCCTCGTTGTCCTCGAGGAGGTCCTCGACCGCGTCGGAGAGGGGCTCGACGCGCGTCGCGGGCATGAGGGCCTGGAAGATCGATCGCCCGTCGTCGCTGGAGTCCGTCCGCCAATACCGCTTGGGCGCGTGCTTTTCCAGCAACTCGCGGGCCGCTTGCTGGTGGTCGGAGGGGACAGAGAAGACGACCATGCGCATATCGGCCATGACGGTCCGTTCGAAGAGGGTTCAGGAGCGTCGGGATGCTACAGGATCGGGCGTCTGAAACTTCTGGTTCCGATTCCCAAGGGTTCGGGTAGATTCTTCGCAGACCCCGCTCACTAGGAGGCCCTCGATGAAGCTTCGCCGTACGACCGTTCCGCTCGCACTCCTCGGCTGCGTAGCGATGCTGCCGGGCTGTGTGCTCAGCTCGCACAACGCGACGACCGCGAAGGGTGTGAAGGTGTCGCCGCACAGCCTGGAGACGCTCGTCGTCGATCAGACCACCGAGGCGGACATGCTGCGCTGCCTCGGCACGCCCTCACGCACGATGGTTGCGGACGAGCGGGGCACGATCTACGTCTGGGAGTACACGCGACGGCACGAGTCACACGGTGCGCTGCTCTTCGTCTTCGGCGGGAGCACGGAGAAGGAAGAGCAGCGGTCCACGTCCGTGCTTGTCCGCGACGGTGTGGTGCGTTCGTGGTGGAGCGGCTGAAGCGAGCGCGGGCGATCAGAGGATCGGCAGCGACACGCGGTTCGCGAGTTCGTCAACGGGCCTGGCGATGAGGTCGTAGCCGTCGGAGCCGACGATCGCGCAGCGGACGAGTTCGCCCGGTGCGAGCTGCTCGCGTGACTGCACGTAGGTCACGCTGTCGATATCCACCGCCTGGAAGTAGCATCGCCCCTCGTGGAGACGCCCGGCGCCGGACGCCGCGGCGTCGCGGTCGTTGCTCTTCGAGCCGACCCCCGCGACGCCCTTCGTTGAGGAACTGAGCTTCTTGTCGATGAGCACGTCGAAGTGCAGCCCGCTGTCGGCGGGTTTCTGCGGGTCCCACTGCTCGGCGAGGAAGGCGGCCTGCTCGAAGGCGACGCGCTGCTGGAGTTCCATCAGCTCGTCCTTGCGCCGCTCCTTGACCTCGTCGGGCACGCGGAGTTTGTCGTCAAGCTCCATGCGCCCTGCGGGCGTGCCGGGCTCGGGGGAGTAGGCGAAGACACCCATCGCCTCGAAGCCGACCTCGTCGATCAGGTCGAGGAGTTGCTCGTGGTCTTGCTCGGTCTCTCCCGGGAATCCGGAGATGAACGTGGTTCGGATCGCGATGCCGGGCACGCGCTCGCGGAGTTCGAGGAGCAGTTCTTTCTGTTGGCTCGCGCACACGTTGCGGCGCATCGCGGTGAGCACGCTGTCGCTCGCGTGCTGGAGCGGGATGTCGATGTACTTGCAGACGTGCGGCAGCTCGGCGATCGCGTCGATCATCTCGGGCGCGAAGTTGGTCGGGTAGGCGTACATGAGGCGGAGCCATGCGTGCCCGCCGGCGTGGGTGTCCACCGCGCGGTTGAGCTCGGTGAGCAGCTTGACGAGCCCGCCCGTGCCCAGCGATTGGTCGAACCCGGTGCCGATGTCGTCGCCGTAGCTGGTGGTGTCCTGACCGATGAGGTTGATCTCGAAAGCGCCGTCCTCGAAGAGCTCTCGCGCTTCGTCGAGGATGCGGTCCATGGGCTTGGAGCGCATCTTGCCGCGGATGGAGGGGATGGTGCAGAAGGCGCACTTCTGGTTGCAGCCCTCGGACATCTTGAGGTACGTATAGTGACGGGGCGTGAGGCGCAGGCGTGCGCCGTCGTCCTCGAAGTAGCCTAGGCCCTTGCCGTCCTTGCCGTGGACGGTCAGGCCGACGGTGTCCATGCCGCGCTCGCCTGCGGCCTGGAGGGCGTTGCCCGCGATCCAGTACTTCGGCTGGTCGCTCGCCTGCGCCAGGTTCGTGCGCTCGGGAGCGGCGCCGCGCACGGCGCGGACGATGTGGTCGCGATCGAAGACACCGATCATCGCGTCGATGCCCGGGTTCCACTCGAGCATTTTGGCGCGGTGGCGCTGGACGAGGCAGCCCGCGACGACGACACGCTTGAGCTCCCCCGCTTCCTTGCGCTTCACCGCCTCGTCGATGACCTGCATGGATTCCTGTTTGGAGGCTTCGAGGAAGCCGCAGGTGTTGATGACGACGGCGTCCGCCGGCGCTTCGCCCGCCTCGGGGTCGCTGGAGACGGGCGTGAGGCCGTCTTCGGCGAGGAGTCCGAGCATCTTCTCGGAGTCCACGAGGTTCTTGGGGCAGCCCAGCGAGACGAAGGAGACGGTCTGCACGTCTGTGGCGCTGGCATCAGGAGTGTCGGTGGTGGTCTGATTCATGGTGCTGGCGATGGTAGGCGGCTGCGCTCTGATCCTCGCCACCCCCAGCCCTCCTCGCTGGTAGGCTCTTATCGAGGGATCGGGCGGACCCGCCCGCAGACCGCGCAATCAAGGAGATCCAACGATGCGAACCGTGACCGGCCTCTGCGCCGCACTGGCCCTGGGCGTCCTGTCCACCGCCACGCTGGGCAGCGCCCCCGACTTTGACTATCCGACGACCAAAAAAGTGGATGTCGTTGACGACTACCACGGCACGCCCGTCCCCGACCCGTACCGCTGGCTCGAGGAGGACGTCCGCGAGTCCGAGCGCGTCGCGGACTGGGTGACAGCCCAGAACAAGGTCACCTTCGGGTACCTGAGATCGATCCCCGGGCGCGATCGCATCGTCAAGAGGCTCACCGATCTCTGGGACTACGAGCGGTACTCCGCGCCGAGCAAGATCGCCGACTACTACGTCTACTCCAAGAACGACGGGCTCCAGAACCAGTCGGTGATGTACAAGATCGACAGCCTCCACGCCCGTCCTGAGGTGCTGATCGACCCGAACTCGTGGTCCGAGGACGGCACCGTCGCGCTCTCGGGCACCTCGTTCAGCGACGATGGCCGGTTCGCGGCGATCGGTCGCTCGAAGGCCGGCTCGGACTGGAAGACGTGGAGCATCCTGGATGTGCATCGCGGGGCCTGGTTCCCCGAGACGCTCGACTGGATCAAGTGGACCTCGATCGCGTGGACCAAGGACGGGCGTGGCTTCTTCTACACGCGCTTCCCCGAGGTGCCCCAAGAGGACCGCTTCACCGCGTTGAACATCAACAGCAAAATCTATTACCACCGCGCCGGCACGGATCAGACAGAGGACGTGCTCGTCTTCGAGCGCCCCGACGAGCCCAGGTGGGGCCTGTACGCGCAGGTTACCGACGATGGGCGTTACCTCGTCATCGGTGCGAGCATCGGCACTGACGACGTGAACCGCGTGTGGGTGCGCGATCTCTCGGACCCGTACGCGGGCCCGCGAGCGCTCGTGAAGACGTTCGACAACTCGTTCGACCTGATCGGCAACGAGGGCCCGGCCTTCTTCTTCCTGACGGACTCCGAAGCGCCGAACCGCAGGGTCGTCAAGGTCGACATCCGCGAGGGCCTGGACTCGATGGAAGAGGTCATCGCCGAGCGCGAGCAGGTGCTGCAATCGGTGTCGCACACGGGAAACATGCTGGTGTGCAGCTACCTGAAGGATGTGCTGCCGCAGGTCACGATGCACCGTCTCGACGGCAGCCTCGTCCGCGAGGTCGAGTTCCCCGGCATCGGCTCGGGAGGCGGCTTCGGCGGCGACCCGGACCAGACCGAGGTCTTCTACAGCTTCAGCAGCTACAACCTGCCGCCCTCCATCTACAAGTACGACATGCTCACCGGCGAGAGCGATCTCTTCCGCACCGCGAACATCGATGTCGATCCCGACAAGTACACCGTCAGCCAGGTGAAGTACACGTCCAAGGACGGCACCAAGGTGCCGATGTTCATCGCCCACAAGAAGGGCCTGAAGCTCGACGGCTCCAACCCCACCCTGCTCTACGGCTACGGCGGGTTCAACATCTCGCTCACACCCGGTTTCTCTGTCATCCGTCTCGCTTGGTTGGAGATGGGCGGGGTGTACGCCGTCGCCAACCTGCGCGGTGGCGGCGAGTACGGCAAGGCCTGGCACGACCAGGGCAAGAAACTCCAGAAGCAGAACGTCTTCGATGACTTCATCGCCGCGGCGGAGTACCTGATCGATCAGAAGTACACCTCGACCGAGAAACTCGCGATCCAGGGTGGCTCCAACGGCGGCCTGCTCGTCGGCGCCTGCATGATCCAGCGTCCGGACCTCTTCGGCGTGGCGCTGCCCGCGGTGGGCGTGATGGACATGATCCGCTTCCCCCGCTTCACAGCAGGGCGTTACTGGACCGACGATTACGGCGACCCGCAGAAGTCCGACGAGTTCGGGGCCCTCATCGCCTACTCCCCCTACCACAACCTCAAGGACGGGGTCCGCTACCCCTCCACGATGGTGACGACTGCGGACACCGATGACCGCGTGGTGCCCGGGCACTCCTTCAAGTTCGCCGCCCGCCTGCAGGAGGCCCACAGCGGCGACAACCCGGTCCTGATCCGCATCCAGACGGACGCGGGGCACGGCGCGGGCAAGCCGACGAAGTTCCTCATCGAGGAGTACGCGGACATCTTCGCGTTCTGCTTCGACAACATGGGCGAGAAGATCCCCCGCTGATCCTGCCCGCCGCACCGATGACCCGAGCCCGGTGGTTCTCCGCCGGGCTCGTTGTTTTTGGACTTTGTACGGATGGGCGTCGCGCAGAATATTCGGAGGAGGGGTTGAACACCCCCGCAAGATGATTAGGATTCCTCCGGTGGTCGCCTCCGGTCCGCGTGGTCGGTGTGCGATCAGAGCGCGATAGATGTGACCGATGCCGTCCCCTTCGGGGACGCTTTGAAGGAGTGTGCCCGATGGACAGCGATGAGGACGAAGGCTGCTGAGTGAGCCGCGACGGGAGTGCCCCTCCCACCCTTCATCGCGCCACTGCGGTACACCGCTCGAGCGCAGCCCCAAGACCACGATAAAACGAGACCGCCCCCGTGCGTAGACAACGCTTCGGGTGTGGTTGATCCAGAAGAACGCCGCGCCCGTGTTGGGAGGCGGTGTCCGAACCAAAAGCTATTCGAACCCCACGAACCGGTTTATCCAAACCGAGCGAGCCCCAGGAAGCATCACCATGGACCTTTCAAAGATCGACCTGCTGCACACGCGCAACATCGGTATCTGCGCGCACATCGACGCCGGCAAGACGACCTGCACCGAGCGCATCCTCTACTACACAGGCAAGTCCTACAAGATGGGCGAGGTCCACGAGGGCACCGCGACCATGGACTTCCTGCAGGAAGAGCAGGAGCGCGGCATCACGATCCAGTCCGCCGCGACGACGTGCCCCTGGGAGCGCAACGGCGAGCTGTACCAGATCAACCTGATCGATACCCCCGGTCACGTGGACTTCACCATCGAGGTCGAGCGTTCCATGCGCGTCCTGGACGGCGCGGTCGCTGTGTTCGACGGCAAGGAGGGTGTCGAGGCCCAATCCGAGACCGTCTGGCGTCAGGCCGACCGGTACGGCGTGCCCCTGCTGTGCTTCATCAACAAGATGGACAAGATCGGCGCGAACTGGGAGTTCAGTTTCGGCACCATCAGGGAGCGCCTCGGTGCCAACCCCATCGCGATGCAGATCCCGATCGGCTCGGGTCACGAGCTCGAGGGCATCGTCGATCTGCTGACCATGAAGGCGTACTACTACGACGAGGGCGAGCTCGGCGCGAAGGTCGAGGAGCGCGAGATCCCCGACTCTGTCAAGGAACTCGCGATGCTGCACCGCTCCGAGATGATCGAGCAGGCCTGCAACTACGACGATGCGCTGATGGAGAAGGTGATCAACGACGAAGAGCCCACCTCCGAGGAGCTGCGCCTCGCGATCCGCAAGGGCTGCATTTCGAAGCAGTGCAACCCCACGTTTACGGGCTCGGCGCTCAAGAACATCGGCGTGCAGCGCCTGATCGATGGCATCATCGACTTCCTGCCCGCACCCGTCGAGGTCGAGCCCGTTCAGGGCACCGACCCCAAGGACCCCGACATCAAGCTCACGCGCCCGCACTCCAAGGACGCGCCCTTCTCCGCGCTCGTCTTCAAGGTCGTCGGCGACATCCACGGCGACCTCACCTACATGCGCATCTACTCCGGCTCCGTCAAGAAGGGCGAGCGCATCCTCAACCCCGTCAACGGCAAGCGTGAGATCCTCTCCCGTATGTTCGAGATGCATGCCAAGGACCGCGCGCCTCTCGACGAAGCCTCGGCCGGTTCCATTATCGCGGCGGTCGGCCTCAAGAACTCCTTCACCGGTGACACCCTCTGTGATCAGGACCAACCCATCGTCCTCGAGCGCATGACGTTCCCCGACCCCGTGATCTCGATGTCCATCGAGCCCGCGACCGCGGACGACAAGCGCAAGCTGGGCGACGCCCTGGTGGCGATCCGTCGTGAAGACCCCTCCTTCCGCTCCGAGTACAACGACGAGACGGGCCAGACCATCATCGCGGGCATGGGCGAGCTCCACCTGGAGATCATCAAGAACAAGCTCACGCGCGACATGAAGATCAACGTCGAGGTCGGCAAGCCCCGCGTCTCCTACCGCGAGGCCATCACCAAGAGCGTTGACAACGTCCGCGGCAAGTTCGTCAAGCAGACGGGCGGCCGCGGTCAGTTCGGTGACGTGACGATCAACATCCGCCCCTACTCCGCCGAGGAGGCCGAGGCGGACGGGCTCAAGTTCGACGACAGCATCGCCTTCGAGTCCAAGGTCGTCGGCGGCAACGTGCCCAAGGAATACGTGCCCTCCGTCGAGGCCGGCATCCGCAACACGTGCAAGTCGGGCGTGCTCGCGGGCTTCCCGCTCATCAACGTAAAGGCCGAGCTGGTCGATGGCTCGTACCACCCGGTTGACTCCTCGCAGATCGCGTTCGAGCAGGCCGCTCGCCTCGCGATCAACGAGGCGACCAGCAAGGCGGGCATCACCCTCCTCGAGCCCATCATGAAGGTCGTCATCACCACCCCCGAGGAGTACTTCGGCGGCGTGACCGGCGACATCTCCTCCCGTCGCGGCATGATCATCTCGCAGGAAGAGCGTGCGAACGTGCGTCTGATCACCTGCGAAGTGCCCCTCTCGGAGATGTTCGGTTACACCACGGTGCTCCGCTCGCTCTCGCAGGGCCGCGCGACCTCCAGCATGGAGCCCCTCAAGTACGCCCCACTCCCGCCCAGCATGGTGAAGGACGTCGTCGAGGCCAACTGATCGACGTGCAATGACGAGTTCCCCGAAGGCGACCCGCGAGGGTCGCCTTTTTCGTGCGCACCGAGTTAGGCTGCGTGGGCATGCGCGAACGATCGGCCATCCCGAAGGAGTTCGGTCTCGAATTCGAGGCCCAGCAGCAGACGCTGATGCGCACGCGCCTGCTCTGGTACCTGATCGTCGCCAACGTGCTCAACGTGTTCGGCATCCTGCTCTCGCTGTTCGGCGTTTTGGCGGCGGAGACCGGCCTATTCAACCTGCTGATGCAGATGGACGGTCAGCAGGTGGGCCAGGCCCAGTACGACATCAATCGCGTGACGATGTGGTCGTCCTTCTTGCTGTCATTGCCCGGGGTCGCGCTGTACCTCTGGGCCCTGAAGCGCGTCTCCGGGCGCCCGATCACCAGAGAAGCGGGTCTCCGCCTGGTGTATTGGCTCATCGTGGCGCCCGCGGTCATCGCGCTCCTCGGCAGCGTTTTGAGTGCCGAGATCGGTGGGCACCTGCTCGGCGCTCGCGAGAGCGCCGAGGTGTTCAGCCGTAGCATCGGGCTGGGCGGGGCGATCACGGTCTTCTTCTCGCACTTCTTAGCGTGCCTGTTCCTGCCCTGGCGCCCCAGGGAATCCGTTCGCCCCATGCTGCCGCTGATCGCGCTCAACGCGCTGATCGCGCTGTACACCCTATGGGGTGACTGGGTGAACTACGGGGCGGTGGTCGTGATTTCCGTCGTCGTCATGCTCCCCGGCACCGCGCTGTGCTGGCTCAAGCACGCGCGGTTCACCAAGCGCTTCGCGGAGAAACAGTTCCGCACCGCGTACGGCGAGCTCCGCTTCGAACTCTCTGCCGCACGCCAGATCCACGACGCCATGTTCCCCGAGCCCGTCACAGACGGGCCGGTTCGCGTGACCTACCGCTACGAGCCCATGCGCCAGATCGGGGGCGACTACGTCTTCGTGCGCAGCGACAAGAACGCCATCACCGTCGTGCTCATCGACGTCACCGGGCACGGCGTCGGCGCAGCGCTCACCGTCAACCGACTGCACGGCGAGGTCAGCCGTCTGCTCGCGGAGGAGCCCGACATTGGGCCGGGCGACTTGCTCGGCGGGCTCAACCGGTACCTGCACATCACCCTCGCCAAACACAGCGTGTACGCCACGGCGATGTGCATCCGCGCGGAACTGGCCTCCGAGACGATCCGCTACGCCAACGCCGGGCACCCGCCCGCCTTCCTCATGCGCTCGGGGGGCAAGCTGGAGCACCTGGACTCGACGACCTTCCTGCTCGGCGTCTGCGAGGGGGTGGATTTCCAGCCCAACGAACAGGCCATCGGCTTTGTCCCCGGTGACCGGCTCATCGCGTACACCGACGGCGCGACCGAGGCTCTCAATGAGGACGGGCGACAGCTCCGCGTCGGAGGGCTCGAGAGCGTGGTCAGGGGGCTCGACGGGAGCGAGGACGACTGGACTCAGCACATCGTCGATGCCGTGGACGCCCACCGGCATGGCCCTGCTCAGGACGACACCCTCGTGATCCAGCTCTTGAGGATGCCCGAGAGCGGCTGACGAGGGGAGATGGGTGAGACCCGACCGGATCGCCCAGCGATTGGTAGCCACAGCCCGAGATCGCGCCGGGAAGGGACCAGCAAACCCGTCGCCCGCGTTGACAGGGAGGTGTGAGGGGCCTTCAATGGCCCCCTGTACCTCAACCGGACCCGACGACCCGTAGCCACGGGCCCCGAGGGCCGCTTCACACCACCCCGAAGCACCCCGCACCGGCACACCGCCGGCGGGAGACGGAGTATTTGCCCATGGCCCGCTACACCGGCCCCAAGGTTCGTCTGTCACGACGTGTTGGCGTTCCCATCGCCGACATCCCCAAGCACACCGCCAAGCGCCAGCTCACCCCCCCGGGTATGCACGGTTACCGCGGTCGTCGCATGCGCGACTACGGCATCCGCCTCAACGAGAAGCAGAAGCTCCGTTACCACTACGGCATGCTCGAGTATCAGTTCCGCCTGCTCGTGGACGAGTCCAAGCGCCGCAAGGGCAACACGGGCGAGGTGCTGATGACCCTGCTCGAGCGCCGTCTCGATAACGTCGTGCGCCGCACCGGCGTGGTGCGCACCGTCTGGGCCTCGCGCCAGATGGTCGTCCACGGTCACGTGCTCGTGAACGGCAAGAAGGTCGATCGCCCGTCGTACCGCCTCGAGGTCGGCGACAAGATCACCTTCCGCCCCAAGATCCAGAAGCTCGTGCGTGACAACATGGAATCCATCGTGGGGCACATCGTCCCCGACTGGATCGAGTTCACCCCCGCGGACCTCTCCGCCCGCATCGCGACGCTGCCGGTCGCCGAGCAGGTCCCCTTCGACGTCAACACCAACCTGATCGTCGAATTCTACCGCTAAACCCTCCGCCGCCCCTCGCACTCCGCGCGGGGCGGTTTTTCGTTGGCGGAGTCCTCCGGGCGATCACACACACCCCTCACGCGCGGGCGCGTTCCATATGCTGAAGTTCTTCCGCAAATACAACACCGTCATCCTCGTCTTCGGCGGTGTGTTCCTCATGATCGCGTTCCTGCTGCCGCAGGCGATCCAGCAGTTCTCACCGAACGCGCTGAACCGCAAGCTCTTCAAGGCAGGGGACGTCACCTACGGCGTCACCGAGGTCTCCGAAGCCACGCGACAGAACGCGGTGATCGCGAACACGTTCGATCCGCTCGTCGGGTTCCGGAACTCCACGCGCCTGCTCATGGGCATCGAGTCCACCGACCACTACCTGATGCTCGCGCAGATGGCCGAGGAGATGGGCCTCTACAACCCGGGCGGCCAGCCCGGCGAGATGCTCCCGCGGCTGCTCGCGCAGTTCTCCACCGTCCCGATCACCGATGCCCGGATCGACCAACTGCAGCAGGCCTACGACGCCGCGACCGTTCAGGCCCGCGACCCGGAGCTCGCCGCCGAGGCGCTCCGCAGGCTCGACTCGATCATCCGTCTCCGTCAGTACTACGGCGTCAGCACGTCGCTCTCGGAGCCCGAGCTCGCCCTCTACGCTTCCCGCCTCTTCGACAGCGCCGTCGCGTCCATCGGCATGCTCACGGGCGCAGGCTATGCCTCGACGCTCGAGCCCGTCACCGAGGCCGACA
>JAJDDE010000190.1 GCA_029260475.1 Phycisphaerales bacterium
GCCGGGTCTGCCCAACTGCTAAACGGCGGCGACTATTAGCATGAGCCGTGCTGCTAAAGAGGCGCGGGAGGATGCCTTCGTTGCCGCGGTGAAGCGCGGGCTCCGTGGGGCGACCGCGGCGCGCGAGGCTGGGTTCAAGGACGGGCCGGGGCTGGCTGTAACGGCGTCTCGGATGATGCGTCGGCCGCGGGTCCGGTTGGGCCTCGGGCTCCCGGCCGAGGAGGTGCGCAAGCGCCGCCACTCGGGGAAGCGTCGGCCGAAGAAGCGAGGCGCGAAGAAGGCGCCGACCGCATCGCCCTCGAAGCCGACTGTCGACGCGGCGCCGGTGGTCGAGGGTCCGCCGGCTGATCCGGTGCTCGCGGGAGAGGCAGCGCTGAGGGCCATCCGCGATGATCAGAGTCAGCCGGCGAGCGCGCGGATCCGGGCGATCAACGAGCTCGAGCGTCGGCGCCAGGAACGCGAAGCACGGGCAGCACAGGAGGCCGCCGCGGTCGAGGAGGCTGCCGACGAGCTCGGCGCCGTCATCTTGCTGTGCAATGGGCGCGGCCCCGGCTGCGGAGACACAATCGAGTGTGCGCTCGCCCATCTCCGCCGGCTGACGCCGGATGAACGAGCGGCAGTGCTTCGCCGGCTTGGCGTCTCGGGCGAGGCGGCCTGATGGGCGCGGCGCTCGAACTTCCCCATGATCGGCTGGTCACGGAGCCCGAATGGGCAGCGCAGCCAGGGCCGCAGACTCAGTTCGCGACGTGTACCGCGGACATTGCGATATTCGGGGGCGCCGCTGGTGGCGGGAAGAGCTACGCCCTGCTCCTCGAGGCCGCCAAGTGGGTGAAGGTTCCCGGCGTTACCGGCTACCGAGCGGTCGTCTTTCGGCGCAAGACAACCGACCTGACGGGCTCCGGTGGACTTTGGGACGAGTCGCAGCCGCTCTATCAGGCCTTCAGCGGGCGCCCTCGCGCGGCCCCAACGCTGGACTGGACGTTCACGTCGCCGGGGAGTCTCCATCGGATCGAGTTTCGGCACCTCCAGCTCGAGAGCGACGTCTACAGCCACAATGGCAAGCAATACGCGTTCATCGGGTTCGATGAGCTCCCGACGTTCACCGCGTTCCAGTTCTGGTATCTGACGAGTCGTCTTCGGTCGGTGTGCGGCGTGAGGCCGTACATCCGGGCGACGTGCAACCCCGACCCCGACAGCTTCGTGTTCGAGCTCGTGCGGTGGTGGATCGGCGAGGACGGCTACGCGATCCCTGAGCGGTCCGGCGTCGTCCGCTGGTTCTTCCGGCGGGGCGATGACCTCGTTTGGTTCGAGACCGAGGCCGAGGCGTGGGCAGCGGTGCAGTGGTCGACTCCAGGAGGGGCGACGTTCGGGACCGAAGAGGAGGCGAAGGTTGCGGCCCCAGACGGGGCTCCAGTCGTTCCCAACGCGGTGCCCAAGAGCTTCACGTTCATCGCCTCGAAGCTGTCCGACAACCCTGCGCTGACCGACAAGGACCCCGACTATCGCGGCGTCCTCCTCGCGCTACCGCGCGTTCAGCGCGAGCGGCTGCTGGGCGACGAGGCCAAGGGCGGGAACTGGCTCATCCGCGAGGGTGCGGGGACGGTCTTTCGCCGTAGCGAGTTCAAGCTCGTCGACCAGCCGCCCGCCCCGGTGCTCGCGACGGTTCGGTTTTGGGATAAGGCCGCGAGTGAGCCGACAGCGAAGCATCCAAACCCCGACTGGACGCGGGGCGTCCGCATGTCGCTGTGTGAGGGCGGACTGCTCTGGATCGATGACCTCGTGTCGATGCAGAAGCGCGGCACTGATGTGCTCTTGGAGATGCGCAAGACGGCTGAGGCGGACACCGTCGCGGTCACTGTGGGCCTCTGGCAGGACACGGGCGGCGCCGGCAAGACCGACATCGACACGACGCTGACCGCTCTCGCCGGGTTCCCGGTGGAAGTGATCGACAGTCATTCGGCGGACACCGCTGGACTCTCGGGAAAGCACCGGAGCTCGAGGGCGAAGCGCGCCTTCGCCAACGCGTGGGCACCGAAGGTCGAGAGCGGCCGCGTGTACGTGAAGCGGGGGCCATGGGCCAATATTCTGCTCTCCGAGGCCGACAACTTCCCTGACGCGCGTTTCGACGACATCGTTGACTCGATCTCGGGTGGTTATCAGGTGCTCGTGGGGTCCGGATTCAGTTGGTGGGAAACGATCAGGGCAGCTGCCCGCTGAGGAGCGAGACAATGAGTGAAGAGAAGCACTGGCTAGAGAACATCCGCACCGACGCCTTCCCGCTCCTGGGGGGCTGGGTGAACTCGATCACCGGACGGGGCGACCCGGACAGCGACAAGAACGCAGCGACCAGCTGGACGATGTCCCCGCTGTTGCCCGACGAGCTCCTCGCGAGTCTGTTCCGGGGCAACTCGCTCGCTCGAGCCATCTGCATCGCTCGCCCGGAGTGGGCGCTGCGCAACGGCTGGGACATGACGCTCGATCGAGATGCGGTGGAATCGCAGGACATCGAGAGCAGCGTGCGGGCGAAGATGGGCCGGCTCGGCGCGCATGAGGCGATGCTGCGTGCGGCCGTGTGGGGGCAGGTGTTCGGGGGCGGCCTGCTGCTCGTCGGTGTCAACGATGGACAGCCCCTCGAGAAGCCTCTCGACGAGTCGAAGATCAAGTCGATCGACTTCCTTCGAGTTGTCGCGCGTTCATGCGTCGAGATCGAGACGGTCTACAGCGGTGCGACACAAGCGCGTTTTGGTGAGCCCGCCTCGTACAAGGTGCGCGAGGTGACCCTGCGCGGGTCGAAGGACAACGCTGGCCCTCAGCACACCACGGTCTGGCACGCGAGCCGAGTGATCCTCTTCCCTGGGCCGCTCACCGACGACGACGGCAAGCGCGACAACGAGGGCTGGGACCAGTCGGTGCTCGACGTCGTGATCCGAGACCTGCTGAAGCACGATGGGATGTGGGACGACACGGGCGGCATGGTCGCGGACGGCTCGCAAGGCGTGTGGAAGATCAAGAACCTCATGCAGGCGGTCACCAATGGGATGAAGAGCGCGGTCGAAGACCGCATGAAGCTCGCCGACCGAGCGCGGAGTGTCTTCCGAGCCATCCTGCTCGACGCCGACAAAGAGTCGTTCGAGTACATCCATCGGCAGTTCGCGGGGATCAGCGAGCTCCTCGCGCAGAGCACGGTTCGCACCGCGGGAGCGGCGCAGATCCCCGCTACGGTCCTGATGGGTCAGTCGCCAGCGGGCATGAATGCGACGGGGGAGAGTGACCTCGAGCTCTGGTACGCCCGAGTCCGCGAGTACGGGGCGAGCGTGGTTGAGAGCCGGTTGGCTCGGCTCGTGCGCCTGATCCTCCTCTCGAAGGACGGGCCGACCCAGGGCAAAGAGCCGGAAAAGTGGGCGGTCATGCTCGCCGACCCTCGCTCCCTGACCCCGATGCAACGCGGCGAGCTCCGCGCACGGCAGGCCCAGGTGGACGCCGCGATGATCGCCAATCGAGTGATCACCCCCGAAGAGGTTGCGGTGAACCGCTACACCGCCGAGGGCTGGAGCGACGTCACGCAAATCGATCTCAGCTGGCGGCGTGCATTCCTGGCCTTTGCGTCGAAGGAGATCACCGCGGAGGTGTTCCCCGGCCAGCTCGAGCGGTGGCTGAGCACGGTGCCTCAGGGCGTGCAGACCGAGGCTGGTGGACTGAGCGGACTCCCGGCCATTGGACCGGGTGAAGGCAAGGAGGCGGCGCAGAACCCGAAGACGGGAGCGCCCGAGTGAACTCGGACGGGGGAACTGCGAAGGAGCGCCGCCGTCAGGCCTGCACAGTGCGGGCGACGGTGGCGATCAGCGAGAACCTTTCGGACGCGATAGACGCGGAGGTCGAGGCTCGTCGATCTGCACTCGACCTCGACGCGCACGCTGCCGCCCGGATTGTGTCCCGTGGCTCAGTCATGCGGGCAGCCATCGTCGCTGGTTTGGAGATTCTTCGGCAACAACGGGCGCGCCCGCGTACACCAGGTTGACGGGGGACGCAACGGTACACCACGTACTACGTGGTAGTACGTGGTACACCATGGCGAGCCGCGGGCGAGGTGGGCAATGTCCAGACCGTGCCCAGCGCCGCCACCCACATGCAGCCCGCAACGACGCCCAGCGCGTCTGTTGAGCGCTTCGACCTGGCGGGTCGGCTCGGGAAGTTCGAGAAGACACCCAGTGGCGGCCTGAAGATCCCCGCCTTCATCTCCCGCGTTGGAGTGCAGCTCTACCGAGACGCCAATGGCAAGGTAGTGCGCGAGTTCCGGCCGCCGTCGGAGGTGTTCGACGAAGCGTCCTATCGCTCGTTCGAGGGCGCCCCGGTCACTCGCCTGCATCCGTCTTCGCTGGTCGACCCGTCGACCTGGCGACA
>JAJDDE010000191.1 GCA_029260475.1 Phycisphaerales bacterium
GTCTCGCACATGGGGCGCGTCCACATCAAGGGGCGGCACGCCCGCAGGCTCGTCGAGCGACTGGTCTCGCGACGCGTGAGCGATATGGAGCCGGTGAGCGGCGACAACCCCGGGCAGTGCCGGTACGCCTTCGTTTGTAACGAACGGGGGGGCGTGCGCGACGACGTGCTCGTCTACCGCATGGACGATGACCACTTCCTGCTCGTTGTGAACGCCTCGAACCGGCTCAAGCTGCTCGAGCACTTCGAGACGGTGCGGGTGCAGGGCGAGTTCAAGGCGACGATCGACGACGTGACACAGAAAACCGCGATGATCGCGATCCAGGGCCCCAGGGCGATGGAGGTGATCTCCAACTTCAGCAAGGAGATCCCGTCACTCAAGCGCTTCCGCTTCGTGCAGAAGAACTACCTGATCATCAAGCTCTTGGTCTCGCGCACCGGGTACACGGGCGAGGATGGTATCGAAGCGATCCTGCCCGCGAACGTCGTGGACATGGCGATGAAGATGCTCCTCAAGGGCTCGGGCGATCAGGACAACCAGACGATCAAGCCCGCGGGCCTGGGCTGCCGCGACACGCTGCGCCTCGAGGCGGGCATGCCGCTCTACGGCCACGAACTCACCGAGGACATCCCAGCGACCGCCAGCGGCTTCGGCTTCGCGATCAACCTCGACAAGCACCACGACGAGCGGGGCGAGGATTTCGTCGGGGGCCCGGCCCTCCGCGATCTCGAGGCCAACGGCGGCCCCGAGCGTGTGCTCGCGGGCCTCACGATCGACGGCAAACGCACCGCCCGCGCGGGCATGCGGGTGCTGGAAGGTGACGCCGAGGTAGGCGTCGTGACGAGCGCGTGCATGAGCCCCACGCTCGGGAAGCCGATCGCGATGGCCTACATCGATAAGGCCCTGGTGGAGGGCGGCGCGACGGTCTGCATCGACAAGGGCGCGGGCGAGCCGTTCGTCTGCTCCCTCACAGCGTTGCCGTTCTACAAGGCCCCGAAGCCCGCGCCCGCGAAGGCCTGAGCGGCGTTATCGGGATCACGACCATAGAAAAAGCGTGCCCGCAGGGGCACGCTTTTCTATGGTCTCGGGGTGTCGATCGCGATCAGAAGATGTCGCGAAGACCCTTGAGGCGGCGACGATCGGCACGCTTCTCCTTGCCGCTGCGCTGGCCGGCGAAGACGGGGATGACGTTGTCCTTGTACCAACGCCCGACGGCGCGGAAGTACTGGCGGTCCTTGAGATACGCATCGGGGTTCAGGCTCGGCTCGGTCTGCAGGAGGATCGCGCGGAGCAGGCTATCGGGGACCGGGATGGCCGAAGCGAGGGCCGACGCGACGTCCACCGCGTCGGTGTCGCCGTCGCCGTCGAGATCGGTGTCAACGGGCGTGCCCGCGGGGTTGCCGTCGAAGTGGTTGGTGAGACGGTTCACCACGAAATTGTCGAAGTAGGACTGCTTGGCGTTGAAGCTCTGATCGGGCATCACCGAGACCGCGCCGATGAAGACGGACGGGCGCACGGTGCTGAAGTACATACGGAGTTCGGCGTCGGTGTCTTCGATGAACCCGGTCTCGGCGAAGACGCCGTCGAGCTCGCCGAAGAAGATCTGACCCTGCTTCGTCACGAACGAAACGGTGACGCGGTTGTTGTCGCCCTCGTCGTTCATGTTGTCATTGGTGTACGTGATGTTGATGCGGCCATCAAACTTCTCGCCCTGCTCGAGACGCATGGAGACGTCCTGAGCGCCGCCCGGGAAGGAGCCGGCGGGGCGGATGCCGATGTTCAGGCCCAGCTGGTTATCGTTCTCGATGAAGACCTCGAAGCCGCCGGCCCCCGTGTTGTTCCCGAGGAACTGGCGGTCGATCGGGCTGTCGTAGCCCATGTCGCCCGGCATGATAAAGCCGAGCGGCACCGCGCCGCTGGGAGGAATGAACACGCCCGGGTTCGGCGTCACGCAGATCGAGAGTCCGTTCTTGGCGCCGTTGTCGATGGTCAGGGGCGGGCGACGGTCGGCGAATCGCGCTTCGACGCTGAAGCTGAACGTCGCGGGCAGGCTGTCAAATTCGGGATCGTCCTCCGCGAACGGGGGCATCGCATCGTCGGCGAGGCTGCTGAACCTCGAACCGTCGGAAGGGTCCATGGGCGGGGACATGTTCATCGGGCCGTTACCGACCAACGAGGGATCGAACATCCAGCCGTTGGCGAGGTACCCGTTCCACGAGTTGGTCTGACGGTTCGTGGCGGCGTTGAAGCGGAGGAGGCCACGACGGGGGTCCTCTTCGATGTTCACCGCCGATGCGAAGGTGGCACCGTCAGAGCCGAAGAACGGCTGCCAGACGGGGGTCGGGTCGATCGTCATCGTCGCGGGGTTGATCCGGAGCCACTCCGACTGGCTGATGAAGCCGTCGTTGAAGAAGTCCGTGAGGTCGCCCGGGGCGGCGGTCACTGGTGCGATCGCCCCCAGCGTGATGATGCCCGCGATCGTCGCGGCCTGACGTGTCTTGCTCACTCTGCTCATCGGAACTCCTGTCCTGTCTCTCGCCCGGATACGGGCCGTCTCAAAGGTCTTTGCGGCTCTGAAATCGGTCACGAAAATGCGGCTGTTCCGCGTGCTACGACGCGGGCAACCCGTTGTTCATGCGGCTGTTAGGCCCAATCGGTTCCCAGATCGCCCCGACAATCGGACGATCACCACCATACGGACGCACCGGCCCTGCCGATGTTCCAACCACACCCTACGGGGACACCCACGCCGCATCAACCGTCTCAACGGCCCTCATACCCTCGATATTGCTCGATCTGGGGTCTCTAGCTCTGCTCGAGCTGCAGGGAGGCGATCGCGGTCGCTTTGTCGGGGGCGAATTGGAAGACTTTGTCGAGCCCGGTCAGCAGCATGATGGACCACACCGGGTCCGCGACGGAGGCGAGCTTCATCCGCCCGTTCTGCTCGATAAGCAGCTTTCTGAGTCGCAGGAGCTGGGCGAGGTTCGAAGAATTCAGGTAGCTGATGCCCGCGAGATTCAGGACCACATTGGGGATCGGGGTGTCGCCACCGCCTCCCGCCCGCTCCTGGAGGCGCACGATCAGGTCCTGCATCTCCTCAGAGAATTCGGGCTCGTCGTTGAGATCGCAGATCACGATGTCTTCGGACCACTCGATGGCCATGTGTGGGCTCCTGTGCCCTGGGTTTTCGCGCGGGGCGACGCCCCGCCGGACACGGAATGTACCTGATCCGGGGTCCGGGGGAGACGGCCGATGATCAACCCGCCTCGGGTTGCGGTGCGACCCCGCTCTCGGCCGGCTCTTCCTCGTCTGCCAGGGTGATCGCGGCGCCGATCAGGAGATCGCCCGCCTTGAGGTTGACGACCTTCACGCCCATGGTGCCGCGACCGGTCCGCCTGATCTGTTCGATCGCGGTGCGGACGAGCAGGCCGCCCTGGGTGATGAAGACGGCGCCGTCGTCTTCCGTGACGGCGCGGACCGCGACGACGTTGCCGTTGCGACCGCTGGTGCGGATGTCGATGCGTCCCTTGCCGCCGCGGTTCTGGGCGCGGTACTCCTTGGTGCCGTCCTCCTGCTCGGAGGCGACGAGGTACTCGATCAGCGGCGTGCGTTTGCCGTACCCGTTCTCGGTCACCGTGAGGAGTTCGAGGCCCGAGTTGTCGTCCTCGGTGATCTCGCCGTCCTCGGGCATTGTGATCTTGACGAGGCCGACGACCTCGTCGTCACCCTCCAGGTTGATGCCCTTGACGCCCGAGGCGTTGCGCCCCATGGGTCGGGCGTCGCTTTCCTCGAAGCGGATGGACATACCGCTCTTGGTACCCAGCAGCAGGTGATCCGAACCGGTGGACCAGTGCACGCCGATGAGGCGGTCGCCGTCGCGCAGGTCCAGGGCGATGAGGCCCGAGCGGTTGACGTTCTGATAGAGCTTGAGGCTCGACCGCTTCACGCGCCCCTTCGCTGTGGCGAAGACGAGGAAGTGTTCGCCTCGCTCGAAGTCGCTGATGGGCATGAAGCGCACCGCTTGCTCGTCGGGCTTGAGGTCGATCAGGTTGACGATGGAGCGGCCACGCCCGGTGCGGGCACCCTCGGGGATCTCGTAGACCTTCATCTTGAAGACACGCCCGGTGTTGGTGAAGACCAACAGGTCGTCGTGCGTGGAGGCGACGAAGACTTGCTCGATGAAGTCGTCGCCCTTGGTGTCGCCGCCCCGGATGCCGCGCCCACCGCGGGCCTGCTCGCGGTACGTGTCCAGCGGCACGCGCTTCACGTAGCCGGTGTGGCTGATCGTGACGGCCGCCGAGTGCTCCTGTATGAGGCTCTCGATGGAGACGTCCGACTCGGATTCCTCGATCGAGGTCATGCGCGGGCGGTCGTAGCGGGCCTTCATCTCGGCGCAGTCGTCCCGGATCATCTGGCGTATGCGCTCGGGGCGGGCGAGGATGTCCTCGTAGTCCTCGATCTCTGCAACGAGCTTGCTGTAATCGCTCACGAGCTTCTCGATCTCCAGACCCACGAGCTGGTTGAGTCGCATCGAACCGATCGCCTCGGCCTGCACGCGGCTGAGCGCCACGCCGTTGTCGGCGCTCGCGGTCGCCATGAGTCGTGCGGGGATCTTGGGAGCGTGCTCGTGGGTCTCGGGGATGCGGAAGCGTCGCTTGGCGAGCTTGTCGATCGCCTCGTCACGCGTGCGGCTCGAGCGGATCAGGCGGATCACCTCGTCGATGTCGCAGACCGCGTAGATCATGCCCTCGAGGATGTGCGCCTTCTTCTGCGCCTCGTGCAGCAGGTACCGCGTGCGGCGCTCGATCACCTCGATGCGGTGCGCGATGTAGTGGCTGATCATCTCGCGCAGGCTCATCGTCCGTGGCTGGCGGTGGACCAGCGCGATGTGCATCAGCGAGATCGTGCTCTGGAGGGGCGTGAACTGGTAGAGCTGGTTCTCGACGACCGCGGGGTCCGCGTTGCGCCGTAGCTCGCAGACGATGCGCGTGCGCGCGCCGCGACCCGACTCGTTGCGGATATCGACGATGTCCTTGATCCGCTCGTCCTTGACCGCGGTCACGATGCGCTCGACGAGGTTGCTCTGGATGAGCTGGTACGGGATCTCCTCGATCACGACCTGCTGCTTGCCGTTGGGCAGGTCCTCGACCTTGACCTTGCCCCGGACAGAGAGCTTGCCGCGCCCGGTCTCGTAGCCGTCCACGATGCCGCGGCGCCCGTTGATCACGCCACCGGTCGGGAAGTCCGGGCCGGGGACGATGTTCATGAGCTCGGCGAGCTCGAGGTTCGGCTCTTCGAGGACCGCGACGATCGCGTCGAAGATCTCGCCAGGGTTGTGCGGCAGTAGGCTCGTCGCCATGCCGACGGCGATGCCGACGCCGCCGTTGATCAGCAGGTGCGGGAACTTGCCCGGGAGCACCATCGGCTCGGTGGTGGTGTCGTCGTAGTTGGCCTGGTAATCGACGGTGTCGAGCTTGAGGTCGTCGAGGATGTCCACGGCGCTCTGGTGCAGGCGCGCTTCGGTGTAACGCATCGCCGCGGGCGGGTCACCGTCGATGGAGCCGAAGTTGCCCTGCGGGTCGATGATGGGCACGCGCATCTTCCAGTCCTGTGCGAGACCCACGAGCGTGGGGTAGACGATGGACTCGCCGTGCGGGTGGTAGTTGCCCGAGGTGTCGCCGCAGATCTTCGCGCACTTCCTGTGCTGCTTGTTGGGGCGGAGACCAAGGTCATTCATCGCGACGAGGATGCGTCGCTGCGAAGGCTTGAGCCCGTCGCGCACGTCGGGGAGCGCACGATCCATGATCGTGCTCATCGCGTACGTGAGGTAGGAATCCTTGAGCTCGTCCTCGATCTGGAGATCGATGACGATGCCGGGCGTCACGATGTCCGGCGGCGTTTGCTCGTTGGAGGAGTCGTTGGGCGAGTTGTTGGTGTCGTCGGGCATGAATGCTCGTAAAAAGGCGTTCGATGGCGTCTGTCAGAGTCCCGGGGGCCTGCGTGGGGGGGCACGCGGATCGCCCCAAACTCGCAGGCGGGGATTCTAGGTCAATTCGAGGCGAGGCGACGCCCCGAACCACCCCCGGACTTCGCCCCCCGCTTGCCCACAAAGAGCAGTGCCGGGGACGCCAGCACCACCGCGACGCCCAGCGGCACGAACTCCCAGCGGTCCCCGAGGTAGCCGATCCAGAAGAGCGGCCCCGCGAGCACGATCGCGATGGCGCAGACGGTCAGCGATCGACGGGTCGGACGCTTCGCCCAGACGCAGACGATCCAGACGTAGGCGGGGAAGGGGAGGGCGTAGGCGGAGATGAGGAGTTCGTAGCCAAACCTGAAAGGAAACCCCGTCGGCGAGAAGAATTCCTTCACTTCTTGCCCTCCAAAGAGCAAGAGACCCACGACAATCGAGATCGGGACGAGCCATACATCCGTCCGGTTCGGTTTCGGAATCCGACGCGTTGCCCACGCATGGAAGCCGATCGTAAAAACAGATTGAACGAGGATATGGCCGACGATGAAATCGTAGAAGTAGAAGCTCGCTCCATGCCTTCTGAAGAAAAAGCTTGACGCGTAAAGACCTGTCATTGTGACGAGAGCCAGAAACGGCACACAGAATCCGAGTGCAAACGCAGCACGTGCACGCTTCGGATCGTCTAATCCTGAGCGAATGCGTAGGAAGGTGACATCAAGAAACGGGCATGTCAGGAAGCCGAGTGACGTCCCCGCAAGAGCGAACAACGCCATCCAACGGGGAAACTCGTGAGAGAAGGAAGGCATGTGGTAGCCGCCCGTACCCCGAGCCTGGGGAGCCAATAACAGCAAGACAGCAGACAACACGAGTACTACCCATGCGTCTCGGGCGATCGTCGCTATTGAATCGCGTCGCGCGAATCGCCACGCAAAAAACGACAGTACTGCAGTCAGGCCCAGGATCAGTACGAGATCGCTCGTCGCTCCCCCGAATATCTCGCGCACACCGGTCAAGACTTGCATGCCCGGGACCAGGTGCGCCAGTACAAACACGTGGAAGATGCAGGTCACCCACGAAAACGCCCGAACAGCATGCCGGTGCGTCTCAAGAAACCCCTCGGCGTGCGCACGCGAGCGCAGCAGGAACCCCACGCTCGCGGCACCGATCACATTCGGCACGACGAAGACCACCCAGCCGGGCCATCCGAAGTCGGCGATCATGAAGATCGGGAAGACCATCCCGATCACCCAGCACCAGCTGCACGCGAGCGCAACCGCGGCGCTGACGACGCCGAGGGGGCGTGATCCGTTCGGCGTTGTCGTGGTCATCCGCTGCGCTGCTCGGAGGCGATCGCCGCTTCTTCTGCCGCGCCCGGGCGGCGCTTCTCGAGGCGGTCGCGGTAGTGCGTCTTGGGCGTCACGTGGAACGTGGAGCGGACGCGCCCAACGCGCTTCTCCTTCTCCTGACCCGGCACCTTGATCTGCTGGAAGACGTTGAGCGTGACACTCACGTTGAACTCGCCACCCGCGGCGACGAGCGCGTCCAGATCCTCATTCGGCACGCAGCGGTAGACCGCGGGCCCGAAGCAGGGGCGGAGGAAGCGATAGCTCAGCTCCTTGCAGACCACGGTGTAGTCCTTGCCGACCGTCTTAAAGATGTACATGCCCCCGGCGATTTCGGAGTTCGCGAGCAGGCTGGCGCCCGCCATGGCGTTGTACCAGTTGCGGTTGAAACGCTTGAAGGGCAGGACCGCGGTGAAGGTCGTGGAATCGACCTGCTTCATGCTGATGCCCGAACGGAAGGCGTAGGGCAGCCAGATGAAGGAACAGATGCGGTGCCAGAAGTTGTTCCGGGTGGAGAGCTTGCTGACGAAGCCCTCCGCCCATTCGATGAGGCCCTTGCGCTTCTTCTTCGGCAGGCCCCCCTCGGGCGCTTCCGCGGGGCGGGGCCTGGCCTCGATGGGCAGCGACCGCTCGCCCGCGTCGGGCGGGGGCGTCTTGTGATTCGCGTGCTGGTCGGGGTGCTCGTTCATGGGGTCGGCTCGCCCCCCATCGACGGTTTGGGCGGTCCGGGGATCGTAGCCGGGCTTGACGGGTCGTAGCGGAGCAGCAGGAGACGGACCCGCTCGCCCTTGGAGTAATTGAAGCCCGAGACCTCGCTGATGACGCCGGAGTGTGCCGGCGGCTCGTCGTCCTCGGAGGATTGGTACAGCGCGATCCCCCGCGGGTGCTCCGCGAGCCACGAGCTCAGCGCCTTCCGCCCCACCCGCTCGGCTCGTCCTCTGGTCAAGAAGACGAAGGAATCCTCGTGGTACCCGGTCCGGGCGATCGGGTGATCGGCGTCCGGGTCGGATAGGGCGATCGCCGCGGCAGCGGCGCTGGATGGCCAGAGGCCCCGCACGCCCGGGAGCACCCCCCCGATCAACCCAACGGAAATGAATGCGGCGGCCCAGCCGCCGTCCTGGAGCGCCCGTCGTACGTTGCCACCGGTCGCCTGTTTCACCCCCGCCCACACGAAGTACGCCGCCCCGATGCACAGGCCCAGAGCGAGGTAGACGCGCGTCTCCGAGGCCACCTCTGGCCTGAAGCGCACGAAGAGCACCACCGGTGCCAGCGCGATCGCGGTTCCGAGCACCCCCCACAGCACAGCCCCCGCGCGATCCAGCCCGCGAGCCCTGCGCGACAGCACCACCAGCACGCGGGCGCTCATGAGCGCAATCGCGGGGTACAGCACCATCGTGTAGTGCGGCAGCTTTGTCATCACCGCCTCGAAGACGATCCACGCGGGCACGGTCCACGCGAGCAGCAGCGCTTCGGGGGACATCCAATTCCAGGACCCACGCCGACGGGCACGCCTGCGCCCGCGCTGGAGCGCGATGAGCGTGACCAGCGAGCCCGGGAAGAAGAGCACGGGCAGCAGCACGAGGTG
>JAJDDE010000192.1 GCA_029260475.1 Phycisphaerales bacterium
GGAAATCGCACAATCTGTAGCGGGCCAGCGGTGGGTGTGCACGCATGGCAGCGCATGCGTTGGCATTCCGTTTCTAGACGGCTTTCGGTTGGGTTGTTGTGACGCGTCTGCATCGCTCAATGTGCCTTGTTGGGCAAAGTACACGGTTGAGATCGGTCGATTTCTCGTTTCGGCCTCACCCCTGGGTTTGGATACCATGGGCGGCATGATCACCAGACGCATCGGCTCCTTTGTGCGCGGCGACGCGACCCCGTTCCAGATCATCTCGGCGTGTGTCATCGGTGGCGTGATCGGCCTTGCGCCGCCCTTCGCGGATGGGCCTGGGTTCACGATCGTGGCCCTTGCGCTACTGCTCGTGGTCAACGCCAACCTGATGCTCGCGGCCCTGATGGCCGCGGTGGGGAAGGTGATCGCCATCGCTGCGGCGCCGGTCTTCTTCTCGCTCGATCGTGTGCTCATCGACGGTCCGCTCCAAGCGATGTATGAGCTCGTCGTGAATGCGCCCGTTCTTGCGTGGTTCGGATTCGACATCTACGGCACGACGTCAGGATTCGTCGTCGCCATCGCCCTCGGCGGTGTGATTGGTGTGGTCCTCTCCTCCTCGCTGCGGGCGTTCCGCAAGCGCATGGCCTCGCTTGAGGAGAACAGCGATCGATACAAGAAGTACAACTCGATGCGCTCCGTGCGCATCCTCGCGTGGGTGCTCGTCGGTGGGGGTGCCAAGAAGTCGTACGCGCAGCTTTCGGAGCGGCGGGTTGGCAACCCGATCCGCATCCTTGGCATCATGCTCGCGGGCCTCTTGCTTGTCTGTGTCTACCTCGCGCAGAGCTTCCTTGCCGGGCCGATTCTCACCTTCTACACGCAGCGCGAACTCGAGCGGATCAACGGCGCGACGGTGGACATCGAGGAGGCGTCGATCGATCTTGCTGCGGGACGCGGCGTGGTCCGCAACATCGCGATGGCGGACCCGAACGACCTCGATCGGGACATCCTGCGTGCGGAACTCATCGAGCTTGATATCAGCAACTCCGATCTTCTGAGCAAGCGATTCGCGATCACGCTGGTCGAGTTCTCGGGGGCGTCGTCCGGGAAACAACGCAGCAGGCGAGGCACGCGTATCGGCGACATCACGCAGGCACCGGAGCCCGAGACCGAGCCGGGCGAGAAGACCATCGACGATTACCTGCGTGACGCAGAGCGATGGAAGAACCGGCTCACCAAGCTGCGCGAATGGCTTGACGAGATCTCCCAGCCGGATCCGGACGCGGAGGAGCCCGACGGTGCGCCGGACGACACGAACGAGGAGGCACGCGACAAGCGCATCGAGAACGAGGCGCGACGCAGCAAGTATCGGGGCGTCCGCGCCTCTCACCTCCGCAATGGCGCTCCCGCTCTCCTCGTCGAACGCCTCGTTGCCAACGGCATCGAAGTTGAGCGGATCGATGACACGTTCGACGTGACTGCCCAGAACATCTCCACGCAGCCCTGGCTGGTGGAAGAGCGGGCCCGCATCGTCGTGACATCCGCATCGGATCGGATTGACGCCGAGTTCGCTGTGGGCAACGCGGCATCGGGTGCCTCCGCCAACGTGCTCCGCTTCCGCTACGACGGTGTTCCATCGAGCGTGATCTCCGCCCAGCTCCCGCTGAGCGATCCGCCTTTGCTCTCGGGTGGTGTGGTTGATCTGCTCATCGACGGCTCCTGGCCCGGCGCCTTCACCACGGGCATCGACGCCACACTGAGTGCTACACCGCGCAACACCACCCTTTCGATTCCTGGCCTCGACTCCGTCGACATCGATGAGTTCACACTCCCGATTGGTCTCACGGGCGACATGAATGCACCGCGGATCCGGATCGCGGACGATGCCGTCCGTGATGCGCTCGTGAGTGCGGGGCAGGACGAACTCGTTCGACGCCTCTCCGATGAACTCCCGGATGGAGCCAGGGACGCGATTGACCGTGGTATCGGCGGCCTCTTCGGCGGTGACGATGACGAGAGGTAACGGGTGAGTGGAGGTCCGCCCTGCGGTTTCAGGCGATGGGCCAACGGAGTATCGGGCCGGCTGAATAGCGGGCCAGCCGAGGGTGTGATCGCATGCCCGCGAGTGCTGCTGGCATCACGATTCCAAGAGCTTCTCAATCAGGTTTTCGTTTGTTTCGGTGACCATGTTCGCGCCACCATGTACGCGGATATGAAGAGATGGGCGATGGTGTGGGCTGTACGCCAGTAGCGGGCCAGCCTGAGGAGTAAACGGATGACAGCGAGTGCTGCCGGCATCCCGTTTCTGAGAGCCTCTCAATCGGGATGTCGTCTGTTCAGGCACTCGTTGTCGTCTGCATTGCCTCCTTCGAGGGGGACCAAGAGTTTGTGAGGCTCGCTAGGCGGCATCCAAACGCCGTTGTTCGACGTTTATGCGCGGTATCACGAGCCACGGGTCGCCTCGGTGAAGGGTTCTTGTCACGCGTATGCATGGCTCAATCGTACCTTTCTTCGGGGACTTGCTCACTTCATTGGCCGCAGTCCGGCTTCCGGTTCAGCCAAGGGTCGGAATCCATCGGCACGCATGAAGCCGCTACCAGAGTAACTCACTATGGCAACCGCAAGCCTGCACCTTGAACCCTTAGCCTCTCCCGTGCCCAATCACCCCACAGCGGATCATCAGACATCGCGAGCTGCTCTAGCATCCCTCGAGTCTCATCGTCTACGAGGCCGCGATCCGTTCGCAAGACGAGCAGGCCGCGAAGTGCGTATGTGTTGCCCGGATGCGTCTCGAGGACTTGCACGTACAACGACTCGGCCTCGTCCGTCAAGCCCGCCGCCGTGTACACAAGCGCGAGATTCAGGTGTGGCCCGGCGTCGTTGGGCATGAGCTTTCGCGCTGTCTCGAACGACGCTCTCGCGCTGTTCAACTGCCCAGTCTTTAATTGCAGCACGCCGAGATTGTTGTGCGCTGGCGCGTAGAACGGATCGGCTGCAATCGCATCGCGCAAGACTCGGAAGGCGGCCTCTGGATCTGAGTCGCGAAGTGATGCGGAGCGCTCCGTAAGCACCTGAGCACGTTTCGTATCGCGATCAGCTGCGGATGAGCCTGGTCGAGCCGGTCCGGAGCATGCAGCGAGCGCAGTCAGCGTCACAACGGCGGCGGTGGCGAGAATGACGCGTCGTTTGACTCGATGAACCACTGAGCGGGTCATTCCCCCATCCCTTCTGGCCGAACGATCAGACTCTCGAGTGAAAGAGTGACATCAAAGAAATCTGAGTGCGCGTCGTGGGTGCCGCGTGCGGACCGTACGCGGCTCAACCGCATCGATGCAACTGGCCACATCGGCTCTTCTAGGCCCCAGTGATGCACAAACACGGCACACTCTGACGGCGACATGCTGTTGAGTACGATTGTTGCTCGGATGCGTTCATATGGCCTGCCCTGCAATGGCACCGGTGCATCCAGCTGGACCCGTCCGATGCGCGTTCGGTTCGAGAGGTGTTCGTTGATCAGGCGCTGGGCGTCCTCGGTGATAGCCGCGGAGGTTCCTGCCTCGATGTCCGCTACGCCCTCGCGTGAGCGGAGCTCTACAACGGAATGCGCATCGCTCGCGATCTGCTCGTAGAACGTCCTCGATGCACTGCGCTCAAGTACGGCTTGGCGTAGGGCTCCCCACCGCCAGATCAGTCCCGCGACCGCGATGCCAGCGAGCACCAGGATTACCGCGCGCGTGTTTCGAACTGGACTCACAGAGCACCGTCCCGCCCTATCGACTCGATCGTGATCACGAAGTTGAACCCTCGTTGAGCTCGGGTCAGGTCACTCGCCGATTCGGTCCACGTGCTGTCGGCGGCAAGAATTTGAGCTCTTAGCTCATCGAAGTCGCCGCTTTCCCGGAGTTGCCCTTTGATTGAGATACCGCCCGCTGAAAAATCGAGAGCGTCCACTCGGACCGGGATCACCACGGGCCACGCGGCCAGCAGCGTGATGAGATCGCGCGAAACAGCCTCTGGGCGCTCGATTCCCTGACCGGTCACCTTGACCAGCGAGAGCCGTCGAAACTCGGCGGTGAGCATGAGCAGCGGGTCGATCCCGGCACGCGTGACGACATCCGTTCCGATCGCATCCGTCGCGCGTTGAGACGCCGCGGTTTCGTACGCGATCGACTGATTTATCACAGTGACACGCCGCCGTTCGATCCCGACGAAGAGCAGGACGACCATGATCAGGGAGATCACGCAACTCGCGATCCTCAATCGATCAATCGCACGGCTGGCGTTCGGGCTCATGTACGCCCCGGTCCGGAATTCCAATCGCGCTGCATTTTGGCCCGCTCCTTCATACCACTCCGGCATGGTCCGGGGGTGTACGGACTCTGCCGGCCCTGGGTGCTCGTCGATCAATTTCTGGAGGGCGGTGTGCTCGATCCCGCATGCAAGTATCTCGCCGGTGGAATCGACGGCGAATCTGACTTCGACCTCATCCAATGCCACGGGCAACCAAGGTTCGAACGCGTAGCGCAGCGCCTCCTGTTCGCGTAGCGGCAATCCTTCACGCAGGCGGGCCCAGTACAACGCATCGGGATTGATCAGCAGCACGTGATCAGACGTCATTGGTCCAACTCCAGATCGAACACAAACCCGCGGAGGGCCAGGCTGACTCGCTGCGGCCCGACCGAGCTGATAACCGCACCATTGTCCAGACGCTCGCCAGCCCGCAGAGATGCTGTGTGCCCGGAGGCATCATCTCGAATGTACGCGACGAATTCGTCGCCACGCCGGACCACGGCGATGAGCGTGGCTCCCAACTCGGGAGGCGCGGGCTCCGGGACCTCCTCCGGCGGAGGAGGGAACAGGACGTCGCTGAGCGCGACGCCCATGATTCGCTCTGGCAGATCTCGATATTGCTCGTCCACGTCAGGCTGCGGAGGATCTTGAGGCACGAAGGCAACCACGGGCACAGTCCAGACGTCCCGTGACTCAAGGGGTGCCAAAGCCCAGATGCCCGTGGCAACAGCGGCGAGCAGCCCGCTGGATATTACGATCCGTGCTCGGACTCGCGCGCGTTTGAGCGGTGAGGTGCTCAAGGCAGTCGCCTCCGCTCTACGATGTCCCACGCGCTTCGCCTGCCTCGCTCATTCGCTTCACGGGCGATGACGCACCATGTTCGCATGAGCAAGGCCGGCTGTTGAATGTCGATCAGAACCGCGAACGCATTGCTCTCTGCGAGCAATCGGGTATCGCCCGCGCGCGAGTCACGGGGGCCTTGGCGTGGATCAGGGGGAGCGAGACCAGCGAGCGACCGGAGTTCGTCGCGCGCGGTGCGCGTGTTCCATCCCCCGGTGTTGATGTGTGTGATCCATTCGCTGAGGACCAACCCAGTGCGCGTGCCAGAATCTACCGGTGGGTACCAGGTGGCATCGCCCCTGAGTCGCTCGAGATCGACGAGCGATTCGAGCGTCGCGTCCGGCCCACCGGCATCCTTCAGTAGTGCAGCCCGGATCGTCTCAGGGAGCAGGTCCACGCGCCCCCTGGAGTTTGGATGCAAGCTGATACAGCCCGCGAGATCGATCGCTTGCACGCGGACCGTGAGATCCTCATGCTCGAACACGTGAATCTCGAACCAGCCAGTTGGCATGAGTTCGTCATCAAAGGCGGTGTAGCGGTGTTCAGTCGCCCACTGAACCAGCCGGGGCTCCAGATCCAACGCGATCCGTTCGGCTCGAACAGAGGCGGCGTCGGCCCGCGTCGCATTGAGAGTGAGCGATGCGGTCGAAAGGAGTGCCGCACTGATACCGATCGCGCTCACTAGCGTGAGCAACGCGACGATCAAGGCAGCGGCTCGGTGCGAATGAGTACTTTTCATCGCTCCGGATCTACTGGCAGTGTGGCGATGAAGAACCGGCCCAGATCATCGATCGTCAGCCACAGCGCCCGGACTTCTGTTGTATCTCCGTTCTTGCCTGCCACAGCCCTGACGTCCAACTCAAGTCGGGCTCCCGTGAGGGGGACGTTGCGAATCGATCCCGCGCGATCGCGCAGCAACCCGGATCCACTACCTGCAGATCTCCAAGTCACTTCACTCCATCCCGGCGGCTCAGCAGGCAGTGCGTGGCTCGTGCGCATTGACAGGATGCTTGTTCGTCCAGACCCTTCGTCAAAGGTGACAGCCGACGCACTGAAGAGGTCATCACGGAGCACGAGGCACCAGCGGGCCACCAAGCCGTCGCGATCGAGGGCATCGCGATCCGCGATCGCGATTGCTTCGGCGCGGAGCCACGCGACCAAGCCGCCACAGACCAGTCCCAAGAGCATGATCGCAAGCAAACTCTCGAGCAGCGTGAACGCATGGCGATGATTTGGAGAGCGCCTCACTTCGATTCGTCCTCCCCTGTCTCACGTGGTGGCACCGCGCGAACAAACAGCTTCTCTCCCGACCCGATGGAAGGCAAACGCTGCTCGTACCACTCCAGATTGAGCACCCACACAGAGTCCAGCGCTTGTGCTGTATCGAGCGGAACCCAGTTCGTCGATGCGTCTATTGCATCATCATGGACAGACAGTTCATTCATGGTGAGCCGGAATTGGGATACGTCGTGACTCGAAACCGCAGCCCTTGCGCGTGCGTGCGAACGGTGCGCGGCGACAACAACGACGCTCGCCATTCCGATGATCACCAGGGCGGCGAGCACTTCGATGAGCGTGAGTCCCCTTGGATAGCGGTTACACGATGTCATGGGCCTAACCCCTCGCTGAACAGCATCATCGAGACTCCGTCGAGCGTGGCATTTGACAGCGTCATTCCAGCATCCGACTCGATTCGAAGCTCATAATCTGGGCATCGGCCGCGTGCATCAAACCGTATTTCCGAAACGTCCTCGAGGCCCAGACGCCAACCCGTTGGCATTTCCATGATCAACGATGACTTGGCGTTGTACGAGGACTCGGCGGTGAAAGAGAGCGTTGATGTCTCAAGCACTCCTCCGCCATGCTCAGTGGCGATTGCGGAGCACCGGCGCAATCCGAATTCGAGTTCGCGCCAAACACGGGCCGTGTTGTGGGTGGCGCTCCGCGCGTCGACCGCTCCGATCACAGCCGCCACCAGAGCCAGCAGAACCAGCACAGCCATGAGCTCGATGAGTGTGAATGCGCGCCGCACGGACTCTACTCCGTACCCCGGGCACCCAAGTGCTCGCTGCTCAGATCGGCGTTCTCTGACCCTGCCTCCCCGCCAGGTCGCCCGTCGGCGCCGTAGCAGATGACTTCGTACCGCGACTTCGCGCCGGGTGTGATGTAGGCATACTCGTTCCCCCACGGGTCTTTGAGCTGGTCCGGTTTGATGAACGACTCCGTGCGCCCCTGCGGACGCTCAGTGAGAACCCTCAGTCCTTGTTCCATCGTTGGGACCTTCCCTGTTTCGAGGCTGTAGGTTTCGATGGCCGCAACAACGGTGCCGATACCAGACTTCGCGATCTCTACCTTGGCACGCCCCACCTGACCCGAGAACGTCGTCGTTAACGCAGCGGCCAGAAGTCCCAGGATGATGACGACGGCGAGCATCTCAACGAGCGTGAGGCCGTGCCGAGTCAAGGGCGAACGCCGATTGTGTGGCTGGTTCATGTGATCTCTCGCATGGGCGGTCAATACAGGGTCTCCGAGACGCGGAGCATCGGCATAATCGATGCATAGGCAACGAATCCGATCAGACCGGCGATGACGATGATCGCAGCGGGCTCGATGACTGAGGTGAGCCTGTCGAGAGAGCGCATCGCCGAGCGGCGGTAGCGATCGCCGAGCCGGTGCAGGATGGACGTGATCTCACCGGATTCATCCCCGAGCGCAACGGCCCGGACGAAGACGCCTCCAAAGATCCCGGTAGCACGCACCGCCTCGGTGATGCTGACGCCGTCAGCGAGCTGCGTGCGGGAATGCTTGAGTGCGTTTCGGAGAATGGGGGAGGCACTGGATTCCGCGGCCAGGCCGATCGCCTCGTGGAGCGAAACTCCTGAGTCCACGAGCCACGCAATCTGAGTGGCCACGCGCGAAAGTGCGGACTCTTTGAGAATCGTCCCAAGGATCGGCAGTCGCCATCGTAGGGGTTCCGCTTTCGCGGAGAACGCGAGGTATGCAGTGAGCAGCAGGCAGAGACTCAGCCCAAGGACGGTCAGAATCGGATAGCCAGTGACTGTGCTAGAGACGCTCAGCAGCAGCGATGTTGATGGAGGGATCGCCGCCTGATTGTCTTGTAGGACGCCAACAATCTTCGGTAGCGTGTAGGTCGATAGGAACCCCGCTACGCCCAAGCCAAGGAGCACCAGCACGCACGGATAACTGAGCGACGCGATGAGCTTGTTGCTGAGGTCATCGCGCATCGCGTGCCGATCGGCGAGCTCGGCACAGGCCTGTGCGAGGTCCCCCGATCGTTCGGCGGAGCGGATCACACTCAGGTCGATCGTGTCGAACCAGTCGGGTGCTGCGTGCATGGCGCTGCTGAGCGCATCGCCTTGGCGTACCGAGTCGGCGGTTCGCATACACAGCTGATTCATCGCGCGAGAGTTTGAATTCTCACCAACCGAGACGAGTGCTTCAGCGAGGGACATGCCAATGGCAAGGAGCGTGCCGATCCCGTCGAAGAACGCGGCGCACGCCGCTTTCCGGCGCTGTCGCTTCAAATGTGTCCCCCAACTGTGAAACGCCTGTTCATTGTGATCGTCAGTCTCGCGAGACGGTGGGAGTTCGCGCACCGAAGTCGGTGCCCAGCCGGATCGTCGCAACGCGTCACGCAGAGCTCGTGGTGACTCGGCGACCACCTCTTCGCCTTTTCGCACACCATTGGCACGCCGTGCCGTGTACCGGTAGAGGGGCATCAGGCGATCTCCGCTTCCAGGACCGTGACCCCGAAGACGCGATGCACTTCCTCTGTGGTCGTCACGCCCGAATGCGCGAGGCGCTCCGCCGCGTCACGAATGCCGATCATGCCTTCGGTGGTCGCCTGCTGGCGGATCGCAGATGTGCTCGCCCCCTCGTTCAGCAGTGCGCCGATCCCCGATGACATCACCAGCAATTCATACACACCCACACGACCCGCGTATCGGCGCTGACCGCATTGGGCGCATCCATCGGCATGTCCTTGGCAGAGTCCGCAGACACGCCGCAGCAACCTCTGCGAGAGAACGCACGTGAGGGTGGCGTTTAGCAGATAGGGTTCGAGCCCCAGGTCAAGCAGCCGGGTGACGGCGCCGGGGGCGTCGTTGGTGTGCAGGGTGGAGAGCACGGTGTGTCCGGTAAGCGAAGCCTGGACCGCCGTCACGGCGGTCTCCGCGTCGCGGATCTCGCCGACCATCACGATATCGGGGTCCTGGCGGAGGATGTGGCGAAGACCCGTGGAGAACGTGATTCCCTTCTTCCGATTCGTCTGCGATTGGCTGATACCGTCGAGTTCGTACTCGATCGGGTCTTCGAGCGTCATGACGTTCACGCCAGGGCTCGCCAATCGCCGCAAGACCGAGTACAGCGTTGTCGTCTTGCCCGACCCTGTTGGACCGCACACCAAGACCATCCCGCTGGGTTTTGTGCAGCACGCGGCGAATCTCTCCTGGATCTCACGAGGCATCCCGAGCCGGGTGAACTCGAAGAATTCGATGGTGCGTTTGTCGAGCAATCGGATCACCAAACGCTCGCCCCGCGCGGTCGGGATAGTGCTGATACGCAGATCAACATCCTTCCCGCCGACCGTCACCGCAGAGCGCCCGTCCTGCGGTATTCGGCGTTCCGTGACGTCCATGCCCGCGAGCACCTTCACCCGTGCGGTCACGGCGTCGGCGTCTTCGCGATTCAGGTCGTGCGATGAGACCAGCAGACCGTCTACGCGGAAGCGAACAACGGCGCCTGCGGCGCTCGGCTGCACGTGCATGTCGCTCGCGTAGATCCGCACGCCTTCGAGTAGGAGCGTTGCCAACAGTTTGGCGATCGGAGACCGGCCGCTCGAGCGCAGCAACTCGCGATCGCCTTCGAGGAGGTCGAAGTCCGCTTCGACCGCTGGTGATTGATCCCCGGCCGGGCTCACATCCAGAGAATTGCGGCTCTCGATAATGGAGTCGATCCACTCAGCGAGGCGCTCTGTGTCGCATTCCTCTGTGCGGCACGCCACCCCGAGACGAACGGCGACGTTGTGTGCGAGGGCAGGACTCACACCCGCCTCTGGAATGAGCAGGCGCTGGTGCCCGTCGGTGCCTCCCACGACCCCCAGCAATAGGTGCTCGCGTGCAAAGTCCAGCGGGACACGTTCAAGAAACCGGGGTGACGGCGTCCAGTCCTCGCCGATGCGCGGAGGGGCCTTTGATTCGATCATCTCGCTCATCGCGCATCGATCCAGATCGGAATGAGCGGTGGATGATCCGAAGTGATCCCCGCGCGATCGATGTCCTCCAGCGACATATCTCGCAGGTCGGCAAAGTGTGAATCCTTCAGGATCGAAGCCTTGATGAAGACGTAGAACCGCGTCGAACTGCGTGAGTCGTTCTGTGTGCCGAAAAGCAGATCCAAAATAGGGATCCGGCCGAGCAATGGCAGACGGCTCCTGCCGTCGCTGTCGGTTGTGGTCAGTATGCCCCCGGTCACCACGGTGTACCCGTCCGGGATGGTCACCGAAGACTCCACGGTGCTTTCCTGGCTGGGGGGCGGGATGACGCCACCCCCCTCCAGCGAGATCGACTCGCCAATGAAGGACGAGAGTTCGACGCTGTACTGCAAGATCAGGTGATCGCCCTTGGCGATGGCGGGCGTGACCGTGACCGTGGTGCCGGCGTCCTGTGTGCCTCCGAAACTCGTTGTGGCCACGGTATCCGAGGCATTGATACTCGTGAAGGGCTGGCGTTCGACGGTCCGTATCGATCCGGTTTCGTTGTTGTTGACCAAGAGCCGCGGCGCGCTGAAGGTACGGCCCTTGTTTACGGTCTCGAGGGCACGCACCAGAATGGCGTAGTCGCCAGGGCGAATCACTGCGCCAGTGAGCCCAGACCCGAGACTCAGTGGCCCTGAGCTACCCAAGCCGAAGAGTGATGAGAGATCGGCGGTCGTATTGCCGCGTGTGTGCTGGGTCGATAGCTCAACGCCCAGGTCGAATGTTTCGGACTCGCTCATCGCGACGAGGCTCACCTCGATCATGACCTGCGGCTCACGCCGGTCGAGCTCGCTCGCGAGAGCGATCAACTGCTCGACCAGACGCGTCTCGCCTGAGATGATGAGGGAGTTGGTTCGCGCGTCTGTGGTGATCGTCAGCCCACCAGCTGTTGGTGCTGTGGTTTGGCGTGTCCGCCCGCGTTCAGCGTCTCTCGTGTCCTGCTCCTCGAAGACGTCGTCTTCAACGAGTCGAGAGAGCACATCGCTCAGTTCTTCGACCGCGCGATTCCTGACCACAAAAGTGCGCACCACACGCCGCCCGCCTGTATCGCCGATCCTTAGGCTCGCCATATACAGGTCCACGCTCGCGTGGACGGTCGCTGGTGCAATCACGATGAGCGACTGGGACAACGGTTCCTGGAGCACCCGCACCTGGTCGGCGAGGGCACCGTCATGGCTTGCGTCGGCCACGGTCTCTACGGCACGGGCAAGGTCCGCAACCGGGAAGTCCATCGATGGATACGTGCGTGTTTCGAGGATCGGAACTCGGTCAAGCTGCGCGATGAGGTCGGTGACTCGCGCGAACGCCGAGCTGGGCCCGACGTAGAGGAGGCCCCCAGCGTCATGTGCGGGTTGGAGACGAACGCCCTTGAGCGCTGGCTCTGCGTTCGCCCACGCCGTGAGCATCGGCGTGATCTTTTCGCTGATATCTTGAGGATCCGCGTCCTGCAATGCAACGATGTGTGCTTCGATCTGCTCCGCTCGGGAGTCGAGATAGGCGAGCACGTCGAGCACCCGCTCCAGGCGCGATCGCGAATCGATGAGGAGCAGGAGTTCTCCGTCGAGCACCGCCCTGGCCTCGCTCGCGCCGTTGGTCATCAGCCCTCGCAGATCGGTCGCGGCCTGACTCGCGGTGAGTCGGTCGGTATCAACAATGATCGCCGCGTGGGACACGCGCGGATCAAGCGCCCCGAGACGTTCGAGCGCCTCCTGCACGCTCGTGGCGAGGAGCACGGTTTCGGGACGTCGTGCGGCCTCTTGAGTGGCAACTACCCGGTACACATTCTGCGTTCCGCCCTGCACAACGACAAACCCAGCCGCTTCCATCACGCTCTGGTAGATCCGCCAAAGACTCTCTTCATCAACCGCCTCCCGAATCGCGAGGGATGCGGAGCCTCGGAGCTGATCAGGCTGGTACTCGATGGTGATTGCCAGCTCGCCGCTCACTAGGTCCGTGAGATCGGACAGCCGGCTTGTGCGCGGCAATTCGATGCTCCCCGAGTCTTGGAACGCGTGCGAAGCGCTTGAGCACAAGACCGTGAAAGCGATGAATATGTGAAAGAGTGTGCGGCCCATCGTGTGTCACGATACCAATATTTGGTGTTCTTATGGACACAAAAACGAATCCAAGTGAATTTTGTGTGGTTTACACTCGTCAGAGCACGAGCGAGCACAAGTGCTGTTCTTTCTGGAGCGTCCCCTAAATATACTCATCTGCGAAGTGTTCGAATACAATCCCACTCATACGCAGATGAGTGTGACTTGCAATACGTAAGTCCAGGCAACAGACGGGATTACGGCATGACAGCACATTGCGTGTGCTGTGCGTTCACTCGTGCCTCCATATTTGGATTGGTCGCTGGCATCTTCTGCACTACCACGATTCTGCGGGAACACGTGTGGCGTGCAACTTGCCGCAGGGTGCCGCCAAGATGCACTTCGGGGCAATCCGACGGCGCGCGATCGAATGGAAATCGGTATCGAGATCATGTGATCCCGTGCATGGCCAATCGTCCGCACAATTTCGCCGCCGTGCCCTATGGGCAACGCCGTTCGTTTTGACCCTGTTCGCGTGCCGGAGTCGCTAGTAAAGAGATGTTTCGGAGCACATGGCTTATTCGTAAGTCGAGATAAATAAGCAAGATATCGACGGGGCCAAAGGCGTGATCAACCAGTGAAACGGCCATTTGGAGTTGCCGTGTTTCTCGTCAACAGATGCGTGGCATTCGTCAAGAAATAATCATAGGCCCGTCACTCCATCGAAAAGTATGACGGCAAAAATACCCATTTCCAGTAATTCTCATATTGCAAGAATGGAGAAGGAAGATACTCTTACACATTCTGTTCATCACTATGTTTGGTTCTGAAATTGGAGGCAAGATCATGTGTTGGAAGATTCGCGTCTCGACTTTTACGATTATCGGCTTGCTTTTTGCGTGCATTCCTGCGCAACCAGTCGCGACTGCGAGCCCGCATACCCGGCCCCAGATCCATCCAATGATCTGTCTCGTTCACTCAGGAATTGATGCGGAAACCTTGGCTCTCGCAGGGCTCTCTGGAGAATTTTTGCACCAGTTCGTCCAACGGTGTAACGACACGCCAGAACTGATAAGCCCCTACGCAGAAGCGATCGATCGTATTCGGTCTGCCGAAGACCGCGCGAAGTCGATTGAACGCGGTATCTCGATCCGAGGTGCTGATGACGACGCACGAGTACGGCTCTCACAAGCCCAAGATTTACTCGACAGGGCTCATGCTTCGTTCAGCTCTGAGCGCGACTCTCTCTTCGATACGGTGGTGGACATCGCATCGGACCACCTTTCAACCGAGGGTCTCGAAGACCTTGAGGTGGTTCTATCAAACATCGACCGCAAGGTACCGCGCGTGTATTGCATCCTTTCCCTCTCCGACGCGGAATGGGGTCGCCTTGAACGAATCGCAGCATCAGATCCTGCATTGGACACGGCAGTGCTCGAGGATTCTGATCGGTTGTTTGTATCTCAGCTTCGCTCCAGGGACACATTTCTTCGTGCACGGCGGGCGATCGAGTCGCACACGTCTGATGCACAGAACGATATCGCTTCGAGCTTCCTGATCCAAACACCTTAACGCGGCACTGCGTCCCACACACCACCAACCACACGCACGCCCATCATCCTTTCGGGAGATATCCGATGCACACCCGCCCCAACACGCTCACCATCATCTCAAGCCTGATTGTGCTCGCGCTCACTGGTAGCGCCCCGGCTCAGTCGCCCCCGCCTAATCCATGGTGCAGCCCGGAAGACAATCCGCCGCCAGTGTGTCAGGGAGTGAGCTTTCCCGCGAACCCTCACCAGTACGCGGTCCAGCAGCTGCAGATCCAACTGGCAAGAGCGATCATCGACGGGGGATGGCAATCGCCGTGCAATGTACAGGGCGCCAAAATCGAGTTTCCCGAATTCCTCGAGTTGCTCGACGGCATCATCGTCGAGGGCTTCGAAGACAACATGCCGTGCGAAGCGCTCGCATACTTTTTAGAGGACGGGTACTTCGAGGTGCTCGATGGCCTCTACGGCGAACCCGACGACTATCCGTTTCCGCTTACTCCGGGCGATCCTCGCCCCACCGAGTTTGAGTTTCCACCCGATAGCAATGCGTTCCTCGACTTGACATTTCCGTACAACCAGACCCCCGGGGTTCCGCTGACGGATCTCGAGGATTGCTTACCTGATCCGTTAACGCTTCCAGACGGCTATCTCTGCGGCGAGGCACCGCTCCAGGGTCCCGAACCCGTGCCGACGGATGCGTGCTTAGCGATCGACCCGAATGACTGCTATCCCGGGATGGGGCCGGAACTGCCGGGGGGCATTCCGGTCAACCTCCCGCGAGGCCGGTTCCCGGTGGATCCCACGAAGGGCCCCTTCATTGATCCCAACCATCACTGGTGCGCGGGATACGACTGCGCTCCGCGCTCAATCCATCCGTTCACATACGACGACGACGCATCATGTTTCGGTGGCGGAAGCGGTTCGTCTCCGTTGATCCCGTCGTCGGGCATCGGAAAGGCGGTGGTGCTGGGCGACATGACGCTTGCGCTCCCCGCCGGGATGAACGGCAATGGGCCATTGAACGACATCCTCGACATCGGCACGCTTACGCTCCCCTCCGGTGTGGGTCCCGAAAACCTGTTCTTCGACGAGTGCCTCTGCTTGATGGGTTCTGGAGGCGCGTTCTCTCCTGGCACGACACCATTTGATCTCACCAACCCATCGGGCACACCGGGCCGGCCGTTTAGCCTGCCCGGCATGGTGCCGATGACGACACCAAACTTTCCGTCGTCTCAACCTATCGATCCGGTTGAGCTTGAGGGCCTCCAGCCCGCTTCGATGTGTGGGGACCCGATGGACGGTGGCGGGCCTGAAGAGCCGGATGAGGAGAGCCTCCCCATTTATATCAGTTCCAAATCTGGGGGGGCTCACGGTGTTTCCAAGTACGGAGCTTCCGGCTCCGACGCTACAACGTGCAACCCCGTTGCAATTCCCAGCGGCGTGAAGTTTGAGTCCGACACCGATTTGGTCGTTGAACTCCCGGGCCACGACTTCGCACTCACTCGGACATGGAGCGGTGGTTTCTTCTACGAGCGAAACGAGAATCGCTGGATGGTGGGACGCGGATGGGATTTCAACACCTCTGATCGAATTCACTACTTCGAGGAGGAATTCAACACAGACCGTCCGTTGCCCGCTCGTATCGAATTGCGCACGGTTCCTCGTGAGCATTCGGGCTACTTCATTCAGGACGCAGATGATCGAATGCTGTTCAAGCCTACAGGTCCCAGTTCCACCTCGGTCCGCATGGGCACACACACTTTGTCCGGCACCTTGGATGGAGCCACGGGCGAATTCACACTCCCCGTGTGGATTATGGAAACCCCCGGCGAAGGCCGCAGAATTTACTATCGCACGCTCGATGTGTATCACACGGCGGTGGACTCGCGCGGCGGCGCCCCTGTTCCGCTTCGCTTACTCGATGGCAAGCTGCTTCAGACGATCGATACACATGGGAATGTACATACTTACGAGTATTTTCATGTGCCAATCGGTGACGAGACGACCCCCGCAGCAATATCGCAACCGCTGCTTCGCCGGATCGTCTTTGGGGCCGATTCCATTGAAGCCAGCGAGACGCCATACGCCGCGATGCACTTCGAATACGATGTCAATGGGACACCAAACAGCCTCGACGACACCATCTGTTTTCCGGGAAGCGGAATGGTACGGCGGGCAAGTGTGTACCGCCCGATTGGCGACACGACAACAAAGTGGTTGCTCACTCAATACGTTTCGTATGTGTATTCCACGGACATCGACAGGGATCCTTTGGATCAAGTTGATGATTTTCCGTTCGAAATCGATCTCGATGATCATCTCGCAGAGTCGACGCTCAGTTCCTTCCCGACGGTTCCCAATCCATGGTACGAGGAATCCCACTTGCTGCTGGTCGAAGCGGGGACGCTTGTGAATCCTCCAGTCTTTGATGTCCATCAACTGTCCTACGTCCCGAGCGACAGCGAAGACTGGCTTGAAGATGGGTACGCCAGTTCGTTCACGTTGTTCCGCTACAACGATGACACCGGGCGGCTGACCCACCGCTTTGATGCTTCAACAATCGATTTTGCCGCCTATGAGGCCGTACAAGACGGGTACACATCGGTTGCTCGGCACCACCAGATCGATTCGGGCTCGACACTCGCTGACACGGACTGGGGTGGTCCCAGTATTCAGCGATCACTCGTGTACGACATCCTCTCCAAGCCGCTCGACGGCGCGTTTGGAGAACTCTACACATCACCCGAATTGAGCGTTGTGCATGTGGGGGACCTTACCTCCAAGATCATTACATACTACGGCGCTGATGACATGGGCTACGGATATCCGTCGCTCCGCGGGCGCGTCAAAGCGCAGACTCTTCGGGCCGGGTGCGGCTGTGGCTCCGGCGGGGACATCGTCGAGGAGTTCACGTATTTCCGCGCGGATATCCGCGACCCGATTCTGCGCGACCCCGAGGACAATATCGACATCGTCATCTCGCCAACCCACAGGCGTGTAACGAGCATGATCCGCAAGGTCAGCGTCAAGGAGGAGGGCGGAGCTCTACAACTCGAAGAGATGCACGTGCACCATGCGGAGGAACTTCGAGAGGTTGTTGGGTTTTTTGCCGGTCCTGACCCGGGCAACGATCCACAAGGCAACCCATACGATCGAGTACTTGTCTCGTTTCCAATTGGTGCCGATTACGTCGTCGCCAACGAGATGCACGAGATTGATCCGCTCACCGAAACGATCACTCGGTCGTGGTACTCGTTCAATGAGTATGACGACAATCTCATGATTGCGCGCGAGTACGGCCCCGACGCTGTGAAGAATCTCTTGTACTACCCCCTCTACGAGACATCTTTCGGACAGAATAATGAGTTCGTCTCAGGCAATATCCTGAGCACCAGCCCTGACGAATTCCTCGCGGTCGGGAGCCCGCTTCTCCTCGGTATTCCCGGATTGGCGCCTCAGCCTCCGACCTCGGGTGCCGACTCGAATGCCCTTCGGATTTCGCGCGCCAAGTTCGCAGTCGAGTTCAATAGCGGTGCGGAGGCGTCATGGACCGAATACGACCTAGATGACCCAGCGATGACGCCCCTTTCGCGGGTCACTCGCACTGGTATCGGGCGTATAGATGCGAATGGTGATATCCAGAGTCCCATCACGCTACGGGAGATCATCTATACCAACCCAGCCGCTACGAGCTTTGGCGAGCGCACGGACCTGGTCGCCGAGATCAGAGACTTTGTTTCCAGCGGTACATCGCCCGAGTACATCTCAACACGGTTCGAGTACATCACCGAACCAGAAACTGGAGCATTGAAGGAAAGGGTCTCTGCAATCGAGATCAGATCAGACCCGGATGTAAACGGAGATGCAGAGCTCTCTCGGTGGATGGTGTTCAACGACCGCGGTGACATGGCGGCATCGATTGATGAACTCGGTGTCTACACCGCTTTCACGCACCACCGCGAAACCGGGGGCGTGGTGGAGGTGGTTCGCGATGCGATTGAGGTAGACCTTCCGGGCGGATTCGTAGCACCGTCGGGCGCACCTGTCGCCCCCACATCAGGGAGCCTGCGGCGGGCGTCCCAATTTGCGCGCGATGCGACAGGTGTTGTCCGTGGAGTGCGCCGTGAGTTTGATGCGTCATCTACGAACGCGCCTCGCCGCCTCCGCGTTGTCCAGAGCAGACTCACTGACTGGCCGCGGTTCCACGAATCAACCGCCAGTGTGCAGTTGCACCCAGGACTCAAGGCAATCCAGACCACGGTCGCTTCACTGGTGCCAGCAGGTGAGCCCGGTACAGAGTGGCCCGGCGAGATTTATAATGTCTGGTCGACACCGACGGGCGTGGAATTGTGGCGCGCGGCGATCCCTCCACCAGCGAGTGTTACTCCGGACGATTGGTTAGATGGCAACGAAGCCGATGTGTACGTAAATGCCACAGCCAGCAGCACGTCGGCGTCCAATCTCTCCTCTCTCGCATCAACTTCGCATGATCGCTTTGGGTACGTCAACGGCACGCGTGAGTGGTTTGATCTTGATGCCAATCTCTCGTACGAGACCACATACAAGTACGACGCTCGCGGGCGATTGGCGCACATTGAAGAGCCCACGGGGCAAATCACGAATTACGAGCACGACGTCAACGGACGGATTGTGAGCATCAGTGCCGGCAAGGGGGCCTCGAATGTAACGCTCCTGAGCGAGCTGTTTTATGACTGGAATTTCACAGGCGGATCACCGACCCAAGGAGTTGGCGATGGCGAGCTTGTCCTCATACGTGTACTTGAATCGACGAGCGGTGCATCACGCTACTCGCGCGTGGTGTACGACTGGCGAGGCCGCCCGCGTCTGAGCTTTGATGTGGCGCAACCGAGCGGTCCGCAGTGGGATATGGCGCTTCCTGCGACACTTGAGGTCACGCAACTTGACGACCTTGGTCGCCCTACTGAGAGCGTGAGATTTGAGGGCGGTCAGCCGCTGGGAACGCTCATATCCCAGCTCACCGGCGACACGGTCGACTTCTCGACCGACCTCCCGTCATCGCCCATCGAGCGTCTGGAGCTCGTTTATGGCGGTCGCGGCTTGCCGATCCGTGTTGACAACGACGCGACGCCGTGGACCACGCCGACCATTCAGTCGGTCACCACCGCGTACGACTCTGTCGGGCGCGTTCTCGCGACGGTCGCTCCGGGGATACCCGCGATGGCGCGTCAATATGACGCGATCGGACGGATCACCGAGCAGTACACCATCGACGCGTATGGGAAGAGTGCTTCTGATCTTGCGGCGAATCCCAACGGCTCACCGGTCATCGAGAAACACCTGGTCCATTATCACCCCGAGCTTGGTTTTCCGAGTCTCGCTGAATCATGGATGCGCGCACACGACGAGACAACCACGACTGCTGGGCTCGGTGCGAACCCCGTTCGGACCTCGGGAGCGCATGTCTATGATGACGCCGCGCGTTTGTACGCCACGATTTCGATCGGTGCCCCCAGCACCTCGTCGTCTGGCGGCGTCTTCGGTGCGAACGCGGATGCGATTACGAGCACCGCGTTCGAGGATCTGTTCCCGGGCGGGTCCTCCAGTGGCTTTGATGCTACCGCGATTACGCCGTACAACGTTGGCTCGTTCCCGCATGCGCTCGAATCCAGCGGTGATGTCCTCATCACGCGCGTTAAATACGACGCGGTCGGGCTCCCGTTTGAAATGACGGACCCGGAGGGGCGTGTCGCGCGGATGCTGTACGACGATCTCGATCGCGTCGTCATGACCATCGAGAACGTGAACGACCCGAGTAATAGCCTCGAGATCGGTTCGAGCAAGGTTCGCTTTCACTCCGCCGAGTCTCGATACGAGATCTCCCAGTGGCCGAACCACCTGGGCGTCACGAGTCAGAACCGCGTCACGTCTCGCTCGTACCACGCGGACGGTTCCTTGCGGACGCTGGTATCACATCGTCCCGGGAGCTCTTCTTCCTCTGATGTCACGCAGGTCACCGAGTACATCCGCGATCCGGACCTTGCCACCGTGGCGCTCTCTCGCAACGTTCCCACGGGCCAGTTTGGGCCGCTGTATGAGATTCGGTACCCGCAACCCACAGACGGAGCACCGGGGATCGCGAGCACCGATGTGGTGCGGTACGACTACAACCTGCTCGGCGAACAGATTGCTGTGCGCGATCAGCTCGGCAACATCCGCGCGCTCCTGCGGGACCCTCAGGGGAGGCTGGAGCACGACGAGGTCGAGACGTTCTTCCGTGACACCGACGACACCGTCCGTCGCATCTCGCGCGAGTACGACGGGTTCGGTCGTCTCAGCACCCTGACCAGTCACTCGGATCTCTCCGCGCAATCCGGCGGGACCGTGCTGAACCAGATGCTCTACCAGTACGACCAGCGGGGTCGTATCACACGGGCGGCGATGAACCCGGTCGGAGCGGTCGAGATCAGTACTCCGCCGCCCGGCGCCTTCGATCACCAGGGCTATGTGGAATACACCTACGACGACACCACCGCCCACTCGCGACTGCTCTCCATGCTCTACCCGGCGAACTCCGAGAACGGTGCGAATCCACGTACCGTTCTCACGGCTTCCTACGGCGGTGCCGGGACGATCGGGGATCACATCAGCCGGCTGTCGGGGGTGACGTGGGACGTGGCCAGCGGTGCGCCACGTGCCGAGTCTCGGCACATGTACCTGGGTCTCTCAATGCCCGCCGTGTCGTGGTCGATGGCCGAGAACGGCACCCGGCTCACGCGCGATCGGCACATCGGGTTCGATGGGAGCGGCAACGCGGTCGCGTCGCCCGGCGAGTACCAGGGCCTCGATCGCTTCGGTCGCGTGCGCCGGCACATCTGGATGTACGAAGACGGTGTTGTGCCGTTAGCGACCGACGCGCAAGCGCTGGTGAATCTCGAGTATGCGTACTCCAACGCGGGTAATCCGCTCACACGCCTCGACATGACGCCGGGAGAGAACCCGGATCCCAATAACAGCCGGGACACCTACTTCTCCCACGACGATCTGAACCGTCTCGTCGTCGCAGCACGCGGCCCCGCTTCCGTTGCCCCGCTCGACCCGGATGATGATCCGGGGGCACAGACCGACCCCAGCCCCGGGGCGCACCAAGGTTCGGAGTGGTTCCAGTACGACCACCTCGGCAACCGCGAGCAGCACATCGCGATCGGCCACTCCGCCGCATCGCCGCCCGCGGCGGGCTTCGTCAGCGGCAACACCCTCAAGGACGTCCGCACGTTCAACGAGACCAACGAGATCGACACCGTCGCCGACGGCACCATTTCTGATCCGATCACCTTCTTCGAGAGCTACGCATACGACGCCAACGGGAATACGCTCACGCAGCCGCTGAGCTCCAACTCCTCGCGGACGTTCCTCTACGACGCGTGGAACCGGCTCGTTGGTGTGGACTACGTCAAGGACAACCCCAGCAGCCCGCCGACGATCACTCCGCGCACGCGTTACCAGTACTTTGGCGGTCACCAGCGTTCTGTGCGGTTGGCAGACGAGAAGCCCGCCGATCAGTTCCACACGCCAACGGTCTTCGAGCGTTTCTACTACGACGCCGGCTGGCGCCTCGTCGAGGTGCGTTCTGACGACGAGTACGACACGACGCCGGGCGCGGCGTCGTGGCCCGGCATGGGGACGCTGGGCTCGGCACCCTTCTGGTGGCGTGCGACGCAGCAGCACGTGTGGGACCCGCTCACGACGGACCGTTTGGTGCAGCGCCGCGTCTCGGCCCCCGTCAACGACGGTCTGACGCCGTCTGATACCGAATGGGAGCGTCCTCTGACTTTCACCGAGCGCTGGTGGGCGGTCACGGAGCGCAACAGCGACGTGTTGGGTGAGGTGCCGGAGCTGGGCGGGGTGGTGTACCCCGAGCGGCGTGAGCACTTCCGATACTCGATGTTCGGCGTGCCATCACTGGACCCGTTGGGCGACTTCCAGCAGGACGGCGCGGTAAATATGGGCGACTTCGGGTACTTCGGCTCGAAGATCGGGAAGGTCTCGACGGACCCCGCGTACGCGCAGCGTGCGGACCGGAACCTGGACGGCACGGTGGACGCGGTGGCGGACCACCAGGGCTTTATCGCCGAGTACGGGCTGTCGCAGTACAAGGGCTCCTACTCCTCGAGCGGTTTGATGATCGGCTACGCCGGTGCGGTGTGGGACCCGGCCGTGGGGCTGTGGCTGATGCGCCACCGGTGGCTGGACCCGGAGGGCGGAAGGTGGCTGACGCGGGACCCGGCGGGGTATGTCGATGGGATGAGTTTGTATGGGTATGTCGGGCAAAGGGCGTGGGCGCAAACAGATCCGCTGGGATTGTGGCCTGCATGGTTGGACCGCGCGGCCAACTGGGTCGGCGACGCGATTACCAATGTCGGAGCAGCGATCGGTGATGCCGCGGCGTATGTCGGGGACCGAATAGATACCATGGCAGGCGGAGTAATCGGTGGCGCGATCAGTGGTGCTCTGGCCGGTGCTCTGATTGGCGCTGCGGGCGGTCCGGTTGGCATTCTCGGCGGGCTCTTAGCCGATGCCGACGACGGTTTTGTTGATGGGCTTGCCAATGGCGCGATAGACGGCTTTGTCAGCGTTGCAGGCGGGGTGTTGATTGGCAAGGCCGGGCAGTTGTTGATGAAGATCCCGGGTGTGAACGCGCTCGTTTCCGTTGCAACGCGTGGAATCGCCGGGGCACTCAACAGGATGTTCGACGGCGTTGTCTCGAAGATGATGTCGACGCAGTTGGCTCAGCGGCTACAGGCTGTAATCGGCAGGCTGGCGGCACAGGGCTCTACGCTTACCAACAGTATGTTCTCAAGGATTGTTGGTGCATTCCCGATATCCATGCGGGGGTTCGTAGAGCGACTGCTCCTAGGCAAGACACCAATGGGCATCCCAGTCGGGAAGGGTCTCGCGGGTGTCCGAGACGAGGGCTGCCAACTCCCAAATGGAAGTTTCTCGTTGACTCCGCTTGGTTTGAAAGGCTATCCTGAAGGCGTTCCGTTGCCCAAGGGACCCATGCGACTTATCCCACGAGATGTTGAGTACGAGGCAGCCCGTAAAGCTGCAGACAGGGCAAACGCGAGGCTTCGACGGTGGTGGCAGACCGCACCCGGAGATGACATTCATGAAATCGTCCCTGTAAAATGGGGTGGATCGCCGATAGATCCCAATAACAAGATTCCGCTCGATAAGACACTTCACCGCTTGTTCATTACACCGTGGTGGAACAGACTGCAAAAGGAATTGGAGAAGTACGTATCGTATTTCTTGGTGGCATACTATGGATCACACATACGTCATTCGCCTGCTGAAGGAGTACTCACCACTTTCCCCGGTCGGCTCGGATTCACTTCAAGCCCTTGCCGATCAAGCCGGTCTCAAACTTCCTCATGACTACATAGACTTCATGTTGGAGTACGGCCCCGGCGCGGGATTTATTGGAGACAGCTTCCTAGAACTGTGGCCGCCAGATCGGATCCTCGAGTACAACCGTGATTTAGAAGTACGAGACTATTTGTCGGATGTCACGCTCTTTGCGACCAATGGGGCGAACGAAGCATTCGGTTTCCAGCCCTCCGGAGGTCGGGTTGTGTTCGTGAACACGCCGCTGATCGGCATGGGGCCAGAGTGCCTAAAAATGGTGGCGGATGGATTCATTGACTTCCTCCGTTACATCGAACAATTGTAAATCTACCCATAAGAAGAATTTGTGATTCATGTGAATGCCTCATCCGATAGATACATTATCTATGTGCATCCGTTGATCATGGGAGGCGATCCCACATCCCGAGAGAACAAGATGCTCGTGGATCGTGAGACACACATTAAGTACATTGTGTTTTGGAACCGACATATCGCTGAGATGCGGAGTACCGATTCTTGCAGTGACCGTTGAGGGTGTAGAATTCATGACATGAGATTGCGATTCTGTAAGCTACGGGACGATGCGAAGAGAGGTTCAACTACGGGGAAAAACTCCTGGTAGAGCATTGACATTGACGAACTTGCTGAGTGAATGAACGAGTGCCAGCGAATACTGTTGGCAACCAGTAGCGGGGCAGCATGAGGGGTGAACGCATGACAGCAAGTGCTGCTGGCATTCTGTTTCTGGAAAGCGCTCAATCGGGTTGTCGCTTGTTCAGGTGCTCACCGTGGTGTGATTCACCTCTTCTGAGGGGGACCAAGAGATTGTGCGCCTCGCTACATGGCGTCATCCGAGTCATCTTTCAATAACTCCTCCCTGACAACCGAATGCCCATGACGTCTGTCAACGACACAGGACCGTTTGGCGCAGCGTCGCGTCTCGGCGCCCTCTGACCCCTCTACAGAGCGTCCTCTGACGTTCACCGAGCGCTGGTGGGCGGTCACCGAGCGCAGCAGCGACGTCTTGGGCGAGGTGCCGGAGCTGGGCGGGGTGGTGTACCCCGAGCGGCGTGAGCACTTCCGATACTCGATGTTCGGCGTGCCATCACTGGACCCGTTGGGCGACTTCCAGCAGGACGGCGCCGTGGGCATCGAGGACCTGAAGTACTACTCGCAGCGGATCGGGAGAATCTCGACGGACCCTGCGTACGCGCAGCGGGCCGACCGGGACATGGACGGCACGGTGGACGCCGTGGCGGACCACCAGGGCTTCACTGGCGAGTACGGGCTGTCGCAGTACAAGGGCTCGTACTCCTCGAGCGGCCTGATGATCGGGTACACCGGGGCGGTGTGGGACCCGGCCGTGGGGCTGTGGCTGATGCGTCACCGGTGGCTGGACCCGGAGGGGGGCCGCTGGCTGACGCGTGATCCTGCGGGGTACGTGGATGGGATGAGTTTGTATGGGTATGTCGGGCAAAGGGCGTGGACGCACTTTGATCCGTGGGGCTTGACAAGCGATCCAATAATTATGTGGCATCACATGTTCCCGCAGCAGTTCAAACATGAATTCAAGGAAATATTTAAAGACATGAAGGGTGAGCATGGCTTGCTGCATATTAATAAAGCTGCAAGTGGAATGCTCATTGACTCGGCGGACCACTACGCACTTCACGCCGCAGGCTGGAATGACGAATGGATGGAATTCATTCTAAAATACACGGATAATAACACATTGCCAACTCCGCAGCAGACACTAGTACAACTCAATAAAATGAAGAATGACACCAGGTTCAAAGGCTTGCTTGCCAAAGGCACGGTATCAGATCTTCATTTTAGGCAATGGAACAACAAGTTTAAAGGAATGAACCCTAGCAAGAAGCTCTCTCCGCGCGAGCGGCACACTTTCGTAAAGTTAGGACAAGACAGCTTGCTCGTTTGCTAGCCGCCGAGGCCGCCGAGGGCATGATAAAGAGCTGTGACAGGAAAGCGGGCAAGATTGTCTTACGAACGGGCACGCGAGCAGCGGCGAAGATGCTTGGCCCAATACTGGCGGTAGGATTCGTGGTGACGGATGTCGCGAATGGCAAGCCAATTGATGTAGCGCTCTTAGATTCGATCCTGCCGGTGGAGTCTGAGATCATCGTGGAAATTGCTGAAGAGCAGCGCGAGACATTCTGGGGCGCATGGGACAACGAGCATATTGAAACTCGACAAACCGAAGCCAATTCCCTGGCCGGAGGTCGAACCCCTCATCCGGACGACCAAGAGTTCATGGATGCCGCACGAGACGGTATGATTCGCCCGTCGGTTCGACGTCGTGGCGTGCCGCATACTGGAGGTTCAGACTGCAGCGACGGCGATGAGTAGCAGATGGTTTTATCAGATCGCTGGGTAGCGGAAGTAGTAATACTATGGCAACGAGTGTGTTATATTTTTCGAGAATAGTATCTCGAGGTGCCCCCCCGGTTCACGCTACTGTCTGCGCTGCGCACAGCGGATGGAGGGAGTACTCCGAGACCAGCAAGCCAATTCAGGAGCAGGAGATTTATCTGAATTCTGATACGTTGAATTGCGTGGGCATTGCAAATCCAATTGGAGACTACTTCGTGTTGTCGCAAAGTGTAGTTTTGCGATTTCCAAAGGCAGTGTCTAAGCATCTTGTTCCTGTCAATCCCTCTGTGATTAAATGGTTTTCTGTAACACCGAGCCAGGTTGTGTCGTGGCTCGAACCACGGGTTGAGACCTCTCCGAATCATAGCAATCGTACTTTGCAGAGGAGACTGTATCAGAAGTTCAGAACCGAACCCCTCAGTGACCAAACCGTATATCGCGTACGCATCGCAAAGGGGGCGATTGAGAGTTGCGCTGTGGTCGAGATAAATAGGGCGGATCAGTTCGATCCGGATTATCTAGGCGATACCGTCAAGATTCCCGATCGAGTCCACTCCGATGGTATCATTGCGTCGCATGGATTGTGGACTTGTGAGCGTGTGGGCCAAGTCTTAATGAAAGCTGTGGAGCCACGTTCTAGCTATTATTATACCGAGACCTTCTGCGTATAGAATGGAATAGTGGGCCACCCAATGGAATGAACCCACCGCAGCAAGTGCCGCCGGCATCCCATTTCCAAGAGCCGCTCAATGGGTTGGAATCGGCATAGTCGAGCGGCGCTCTCGCTTGGCGCCTCGTCGAGATGCGTTCTGACGACGAGTACGACGCGACGCCGGGCGCGGCGTCGTGGCCGGGCATGGGGACGCTGGGCTCGGCGCCCTTCTGGTGGCGTGGGACGCAGCAGCACGTGTGGGACCCGCTGACGACGGACCGTCTGGTGCAGCGCCGTGTTTCCGCCCCCGTGAATGACGGTCTGCCCCCGTCTGATATCGAATGGGAGCGGCCGTTGGCGTTCAACGAGCGCGGGTGGTCGGTCACGGAGCGGAGCAGCGACGTCTTGGGCTGAGGTGCCGGAACTAGGCGGAGTGGTGTACCCCCAGCGGCGTGAGCACTTCCGGTACTCGCTCTACGGCGTCCCGTCATTGGACCCGCTCGGCGAATTCCAGCATGACGGCCAGGTGAACATCGGCGACCTCGGCTACTTCGGCTCTTAGATTGGCAAGTCTCGACGGACCCTGCGTACGCGCAGCGTGCGGATCGGAACCTGGACGGCACGGTGGACGCCGTGGCGGACCACCAGGGTCTAACCGGCGATTTCGGCCTATCGCAGTACCAGGGCTCGTACTCCACGAGCGGCCGAGTGATCGGGTACGCCGGGGCCGTGTGGGACCCAATAGCGGGCCAGCCTGATGGGTGAACGCATCACATCGAATGCAGTTGGAATCCCGTTTCCGAGAGGCTCTCAATCGGGATGTCGTTCGTTCAGGTGCTCGATGGGGTCAGCGTCATCACGTCTGAGAGGAACAACGAGAGCGTGCCACGCTCGGTGGCCTTCGACTGCCATTGTTCGACGATAATCTGAGGAATCACGAGACGGGGATCGCCTCGAGGGTGGATTCTCATGACGCGTTTATACGGCTTAACCGAACCTCTTTCGGTGATGCGCTCCGACGCGAACGGTTGAGTCCATACTGCTGCGGGCGCCGGTGGAGGTGTGACCGAAGGGTCGAGAGTTTGCGATCCAGGAGGGCGGTCTCCGTGAAGAGGTGGTTGCGTGGACCGATGGGCTGAACGGTCCGGGAGGCGACATCGATCTGATGGTCGTGTGCCGGGGTACGGAGGCCCAGCGGGAAGGGTTGAGCCACTGGTTCGCAAGCTGGACTCACTGCCTGGCCAAACTCGCGTTGCAGCAAACCGGGTACGGGTTCCCCGACGGTCTTCTCAACACCCACCGGAAGAAATCGACACCCGACCTGCGGCACGGACCGGACCTGAGGGCGCTCAGCACGGCTGGTCCGAGACTGACCCAAACGGGCCCGCCCTCACTCCCGTGTTGCCCAGCAAACCGGTGCCGGTCGTTCTACAACCAAACCTCTCCCGTTTCACAACGGTTGCAATCCCACTGCGAACACGCTGGGGAGCGGCTCACGCGGCTGAGTCGATCGGTCCTTACCGGCGTAGACGCAAGCGGAGGGCGTTCAGGATCACGGAGACTGAACTGAAACTCATTGCGGCGGCCGCGATCATCGGGCTGAGCAGCACGCCGAAGAACGGGTAGAGCACGCCGGCGGCGATGGGCACTCCGGCGGTGTTGTAGGCGAACGCGAAGAAGAGGTTCTGGCGGATGTTGCGCATGGTCGCGCGGCTGAGTTCCCGTGCGCTAACGAGACCGTTGAGGTCTCCCCCGACGAGCGTGATCCCGGCGCTCTCGATCGCGACGCCGGCGCCGGTGCCCATCGCGACGCCGATGTCGGCCTGTGCGAGCGCGGGTGCGTCGTTGACGCCGTCGCCAGCCATCGCGACCCGCTGCCCCTCGCTCTGGAGTTTGCGGACGAACTCGGCCTTCTGGTCGGGCAGTACCTCGGCTTCCACGCGATCGATCCCGAGTTGCTCGGCGATCGCCTGGGCGGTGGTCCGGTTGTCGCCGGTCAGCATGACGACCACGAGCCCCTGCTCGTGCAGGGCGTCGATGGCCTGGCGCGTGGTCTTCTTGATCGGGTCCGCGACCGCGAGCAGGGCCGCCAGCATCCCATCGATCGACGCGAACATCGATGTGCCGCCCTTTTGACGCTGCTCCTCGGCCCGATCGGCAAGTGACTCGACCTCGATGCCCTCATCTCGCATCAGAGCGGGCGAGCCGATCGCCACACGCGCGCCATCGACCGTCGCGATGATCCCCTTGCCGGTGATGCTCTGGAACTCGGTGGCGTCGAACCGCTGCTGGGTTCGATCCTCGAGCCCGGCGACGATCGCCTCGGCCAGCGGGTGTTCGCTGCCCCGCTCCGCGGCCGCGAGCAGCGCGAGAACGCGGTGCTCGTCAAGGCCATCGGTCACGTCCGCGACGACCAGTACCGGCCTGCCCTCGGTCAGCGTGCCGGTCTTGTCCACGATGATGGTGGTGATCTTCTCGAACGCCTCGAGAACTGCGGCGTTCTTGATCAGCACGCCCTGCTTGGCGCCTAGCCCCGCCGCCACCATGATCGACATCGGCGTCGCCAGCCCCAGGGCGCACGGGCAGGCGATGATCAGCACCGACACCGCCGCAACCGACGCATAGCTGAACGGCGGGGACGGGCCGACGAGCAACCACACCACGAACGCGATGACGGCGATCAGGACCACGCCCGGGACAAACCACGCCGCGACCGTGTCCGCGAGACGCTGGATGGGCGCTCGGGATCGCTGGGCCTCGGCGACCATCTGCACGATCTGCGCGAGCGTTGTGTCGGATCCGGTCCGGCTGACCCGCATTACGAACGATCCGGCTTTGTTCACCGTGCCGCCAATGACAGCGTCCCCGACGCCCTTCTCGACGGGCACGGGCTCACCGGTCAGCATCGCCTCGTCGATAGTGCTGCTGCCCTCGACGACCTCTCCGTCGATCGGGATCTTGTCCCCGGGGCGCACCCGAACCCGATCGTCGGGGCGCAGTTCCTCGACGGGTACGTCGGCTTCCGTACCGTCTTTGGCGATACGCCTGGCGGTGGGGGGCGCGAGTTCGAGGAGCTCACGGATCGCACCGCCGGTGCGCCGTCGGGCCCGCAGTTCCATGACCTGCCCGAGCAGCACCAGCGTCACGATGACCGCCGCGGCCTCGAAGTACACCCCGACCCGGC
>JAJDDE010000193.1 GCA_029260475.1 Phycisphaerales bacterium
GTCGAGGTCGCCGTCCCCGTCTAGGTCGCCCAACGCCACGGACCGCGGGGCATCGCCGGCAGCGTACCGGGACTGGGTCGAGAACGTCCCGTCGCCCGAGTTGAGCAGCACGCTCGTGTCACTGCCGAGTTCGTTCGCGACGGCCATGTCGAGGTCGCCGTCCCCGTCAAGGTCGCCCAGCGTTAGTCCGGCAGGATTACTACCGGCTCCGAATTGCTGTTCAAATGAAAAAGTGCCGTCGCCATTGTTGAGCCGCACGCTCGTGTTGTTGCTGAATTTGTTCGTGACAGCCACATCTAGATCACCGTCACCGTCGAGATCGCCGAGTGTTCCGCTGGAGTTATTGGTTCCAAGGCTGAAACGTGAGTTTGTCCAAAATATCCCATCTCCGTAGTTAAGCAGCACGCTCGCATCGTCGCCGGTTCTGTGCACGACAGCAATGTCAAGGTCGCTGTCACCGTCGAGGTCGCCCAGTGTGACTCCGGAGGACCTACCAAGGTAGACTTCAGACTGGCGTGTAAATGTGCCTTGGCTATTGTTCAGCAACGCGACAAAATTAGAGCCGTCTGAGGTTCCGATATCAAGGTCGCCGTCACTGTCGAGGTCATCAAGTGTTACGGTGATTGTGTTGACCACTGGAAGCTCCAGCTGATTCGCGAATGAACCGTCTCCATTGTTGAGCAGCACACTTACTAGACGTCCAACTGAAGCCGCGACCATGTCGAGGTCGCCGTCCCCGTCGAGGTCACCCAGTGCCACGGACGAAGGGTTATCGCCGACGGCGAAGCGGGACTGGGTCGCGAACGTCCCGTCGCCGGTGTTGAGCAGCACGCTCGTGTCATCACTCCCCTCGTTCGCGACGACCATGTCGAGGTCACCGTCCCCGTCCAGGTCACCCAGTGCCACGGACGAAGGACGATCACCGGCAGGAAATTTCTGACCTAGGAAGAGCGGCTTAGTGCTGGCCTCGTTAAGCACGAGCACGCCGGCGTCCGTGAAGCCGTCGGCGACCACGCTCGCGGGGGCGGCGGTGACGCTCGCAAGCCCGTCTCGAGAGGCGCTGACGCTCACAGCCTCCTGATCAGCGGGCAGTTCAAGCGGCAGCACGAATGAGCCGTCCGATCCGGTGAACGCAGACCCGCCGAAGACGGGCGAGGTGACTTCGGCGCCCGGCGCGGGGGTGCCGTCGGGGAGGAGGACGGTGCCGGTGACGGTGGTGGTGATGGTTTTTGCGGTGACGTCGAGCCGCTGGACGGTGGAGACGCCTTGGTTGGTGGCGGTGACGAAGACAGTACCGGGTGAATTGGCGCTGACGGAGCCGTCAAAATCCACGATAGCAACCGCATTGTTGGACACCGCGTAGCTCGTTGCGTCGGCCAATGTAGTGAGCGGGACGATTGAACCGTTCGAGATGCGTGCTTCTAAATGAAGCTGGACGATCTCACCGGGTGTGAGCAGGTTGATCCCACCCTCCGTGGAGAGGTCGAGCGAGACGGGCGTGAGCAGCGGGCCGTTGATGCGCTGGAGTGGCGGGGCGGCGTTTGACTGTCCGAGGATGGGCTGGAAGAAGTCGGTGAAGACGGACTGGCGGATGCCGTCGATTATCTCGAAGCCGGTGACACGCAGGGGCGTGTCGGCACGCCCGTCGGGCGGAGAGCCGGGGGTGGCACCGACGACATCGATGAGCTGAATGTTTGCGAGTGAGTAGACGCCGTTTTCGTCCACGTCGATGGTGACACCGCCCGCGGTGAGTTGGAACTGCCTGAAGGCGGGGACGCCGCAGGCGTCCAGGAAGCCGTCGCCGTTTTGGTCGAGCGTGGGGAGCATGAAGATCTGGGCGAAGTCGCTGACACCATCCTCGTCGCAGTCGGGCGCGGGGACGGTCAGCAGGAGGAGGAACCGCTCGAAGTCCGCGGCATCGATGGTGCCATCGCCCGACTCATCGACGAGTGCGAGGCAGAGTGCGGCGAGTGAAGAATCGTCGCCGCGCACGCAGTTCATGAGGGCCGCGAAGTCTTGGCGGTCCACGCGCCCGTCGCCGGTGACGTCACCGGGCACGCTGGAGACGGTGACGATGATGTCGGTTGAGAAGCCATCGGCGCTCACTGTGATCAGGGCGTCGCCCTGGTTCATGGCGACTAGTGCGCCGCCGGGCGTGACATCCACGATGGAGCGGTTGCTCGAGCTCAGCTGGAACTCGGCGACCGAGAGCCTGCGCTCAAGCCCTTCGGCGTAGGTGAGCGTGACGGCGGGAACGAAGACGCCCGAGGCCGGTGTGAGGACGACGCGATCTGTGTCGGTCTGGAGTGCAAGCGGTGGGGTCGAGGGGACCACGACTACGACTGTTCGGGCGATGAGGATGTCGCCGGTCGTCTCGTCGGTTGCTGATGCGATGATGGTGTAGGCACCGGGGGCGTCTGGAGCGTTGCGTTGCACCTCGTACGGAGCAGCATCCACAACGGACGAGCCGCCGAGCCCTGTGATTCGCACGTCTTCTATGGTGACGATACCTGGCAAGCTGACCGAGATTGTCGTGGGCGTTCCGGCGGTGATCTGTTGGCCGAGCACAGGCGTCGTGATGCTGAGGGCATCGGTCCGGATCGATATCGGGGTGTCGGATCCGCCTCGGGGGACAGGTGACGTGTTTGGTTCTGTGCTGGGGCGCGGCAGGTTCGGCGCGAAGAGGCTTCCGCCTCGATCGGAGGCTCTCAGGAGTTCGACCGTGCGGAGTTCGGCCGGTCCCCGGGAAGTTCCGTCCCAGTGCTGGCCGCCATCGGCTCCCTCCAAGTAGGAAACGGCGGACTCCGGGAGTCCAGCACTCTGGCTGAACGCGCTGACGATCCAGTCGTTTTCTATGAAGTCATTGCCGCTCTCGGAGCCGAAGATTTGAACGGCCGAGTCCAGTTGGCCAAGACCTTGTTCGCTCGCCTCGAGAAGAATTTGGAAGAAGAGCTGCCAAGGGCTCCGTGCTTTAATCTTCCCAACGAGATCACCCAGATCTCCTAGTGCATCGCCAGCCTCATCGAGCATGAGGTCTCCACCGCCAACGCCGATGATGGCGTGTGATCGAACACTGCCTGGCGGGAGTAGCGAGGGTGTGACATCCGTCCGTAGGTCAAACACAGCGCCGCAATCGACGCAGGGTGCGAAGTCGATCAAGCCTACAAAGTCGAGGGCTGGAGCAATGTTCTGAATGGCAGCCCCCAGCGTCGTGAGTTCGCCATCAACCTCGATCCCTTGATTTGCACGTCTGCTGCCGGAGTGAGGGGTAAATACGGTGATGAGGCGATTGATGTCGCCACGATAGAAATTGTTCTCGTTGCTGTACCCCGGTTGGGCAGCGTGGAGCCGTGCGAGTATTCCGCCCATGCTGTGTCCGACCACGTTTGCCTGTGTGCAGGCCGTGCCGCGCTCGTTGTAGACCCAGATCGCGTTCAGGACACCCGCACGGACTACGTCGATGTTGTTCTCGAAGGGTTGGTCGTGCGACGAGCGGTATCGCGCGGTTTGGACCAAGGGGAATCCGAACTCTTCCAGTCGCCATTCCCACGTGTCTGCCGAAGACCATAGCCCGTGAACGAGCAGGATCGGCGGATCGACAGCCCGCAGAGAAATGGGATCGGTCGTGACGATGCTCTCGCCTCTTGGCGTCATCTCGTCGGGCGTGAACGATGCCTGAAATCGTAGGGTGACGACGTCATTAAATGCGGATTGGAGTGGTGTGTTTGTGGATTGGTATACAGCGAACCCGAAGTGTTGCCCGGAGTCCGGATCGAATACGGTCTCGACCGAGATCAGCAGAGATTCCTCTGAGTCGGTGTCTTCCCCAGGCACAAGTCCGAGTCGGCTGAGTGTGCCGATGGTCTCGCCGTCCGCGCCTTCGGCTGTAGCAAGGAACGCCACAGCGCCGGGGACTGGCGACCGATACCGGAGCAGGACTCTTGAGGAGCCGTCCATGGCCACACTTGAGACGGTCTGCCCGCCCGAAGCGAGCTCTGCACGCGAGGCCGGGAGCGTTGTCTCCAGGAAAGACGCTCCGTCTACGAGTTGAGCAAAGTCAAATGGAAAGCTGGCGTTGATAGTCTCGAAGAGCCCGTCGCCCGCCTCGATGGAAAGCGTCTGCCTGCACTCTGATCCATCCTCTGCGACTGAAACCGCGAGCAGCCCGGAGCGGCCCGGCTCGATCCCACGGATCACAACTGATTCCGAGGACTGACTCAGGATCTCGTAGCTCTCATTCGAGCCGGGGATATCGATCACACTCCAAGAGATCCCCGGGCGAGATGCCGTGATCGTCGCGGTCTTACCCACACCCACGAGCACGATGTCATCTTCGCCAGCGGGCCCGGATAGTTCGAACTCGCACGATTCAACATCGGTAGGCATTGGGTACGGCGGGCACGCTCCGCCCCACCCGGCAACAGATATCCCGTCGCCCGGATCGCTCTTGATCATCGAGCCGTCATCGGACACGCTGCCGCTCGCGGCGATAACGAATTCGTTCATCTTGCCGTCCCACTGCAACACGTACGCGATCGAGCCAGCCGGCAGGGCGGCCATGTTGGGCAGCTCCACAGCGATGGGCGGGTCGAACGTCGCGGCCTTGGGCTGAAGCGTCCATGCAAAGGGAAACCGGGCGCCGTCGGGCATGGGCATCGGAATTTCGTCGAAGTGCACCTGGTCCAGCGAGAGCTGCACGCTGTTGCCTCTCCCCGCGTTGACGATGGTGCCGTCCTCGAGTGTGATCGTGGTGTCGGCGCTGACTGTAAATTTGAGCCCCTCGATGCCCTCCACAGTCATCTGGATGTCTTGCGATCCGTCGAAGACGAACTGGTTTGCGGGGTTGCGTTCGGGCAGAAGGGCTGGCGTGGAGAGCCGGTTGTCCGCGTTGGGGACCATCGTGAAGTCGTAGCCCACGAAGGGGAACGTCCCGAGGGGGATCGGCTCGCCCGCGAGCGTGTTGGCGGTCGTGCCATCGGCGACGACGTGGGCAGGGCCGTCGGGTGCACCGACAAAGGAGAAGTTGCCCTCGACGTCGGTAGAAGTCTCGCCGGCGGGCTGTCCGGCGACCGTGAGCTTCACGCGGGCGTTGCCCAGGGGGCGGCTCGCGTTGTCGAGAACCGTGCCGGAGAAGCGCGTGGGCATCCCCTCGTCACGTTGCACGCCGGTCGCGATGAAAGTAGCCGGCAGGCCCGGGTTGGCTTTGAAGTCCGCCTCTACGACATTGCGCCCCGGCGTCATGCCCAGGGTAAAGGCGACGTCTACATGCCCCGTGGCATCCGTGGGGATGGTGATCTGGGCCAGCCCGTTCTGGAAGAGCCCGTCGCCTTGTGTTCGCGTGAACGTCACGGGTATGTCCGCGACGCCATTGGTCTTATCCGAGACGAAGACGCGGAGCGGCTCGGGGAGGGGCGCGCCTGCTTCGGCGCGCTGGTTGTTCATCATGCCGATGAGGATGCGGTCTGCGGCTGCGGGCGTCGCCGAGGCACAGAAGAGGATGCTGCCGGCGATGTCACGGCTGGCGACCTGGACACGGTTGTTGCCGCAACCCGAATCGGTGCCGAGACGCCAATAGGCACGCGCCATTCCGCTGCTGTCGGTGAGAGCCTGCAGCATCATGGAGCCGGTCGTAGCTCCGGGAGTAGACGCAAGCCGCCCGTCGCTACGCGTCACATTGAATGTCACGACTTTTCCAACAAACGGTGTGCCGTCACCGCGGAGCATCCGGACCTCGATCGGCTGCGAGAGCGTCTGCTCGACGGTGCCCTGCTGGGCGTTGCCGCCGACGATCTCCATGCGCGGAGTCCCTGCTGGGATCTCGAGCCGGGTGACAGAGAGCTCGCGCGAGCGCGTGTTGCCCAAGCCGTCAGAGGCTTCAACCACGATGGGGGTTGGTCCAGTGGAGTTCAGAGCAAGGCCCTGCAAGAAAAAAGTGCCGTTGGTGCCGATGCCGACATCGACCTCGGCTTCCTGCCCGTTTACAAGCACGGTGAGGCCGTTGAAGCCGCTGATGCGGTCCCCGACGCGGCCGGCGATGTCGATCGTGTCGGCTTGGAGCTGTGCGCCGGCTGGCGGGAAGTCCACGAAGAGTTCCGGGGCCTCGTTGTCGCTCCGGATAGCGAAGGAGACTGGAGCACTCCGCAGGCCGCAGCTGTTGATGCTGGTCAGGGATATCGGGGTTTCGCCATTGGCATTGAGTTGGACCTCGGTGGCAAAGGCCCCGTTCTTCACTACTGCGGTCTGCACCCCACCGGGCAGCGCGACTTCGATCTGCACGGCATCCATGACGTCTCCACTGACCTGGATCGCGGAGGCAGCGGTAATGAACGGCAGGGTGTCCACGCTGGGTGGTGGGGGCGGCACCAGGCCGTTCAGGAGCGGGGGTGCACCTTGAGAAATCACGGTGGCGCCCCCAAAGCCTGCAATGGCATTGGAGATGTTGACGCGGTAGGCGTCACAGCGGGGCAACGCTGGCGCAAACGAGAACGACGCTGTAAGGCCATCGGCGGAGAGGGCCACGGACTGCGCACTCTGGAGCACCCCGCCTTGGGTGAGGACGAACACGTCGCGTGCGTTGATGCGCAGGGGATCGATCGGCTCGGAGAACGAGACTCCGATCACGGAGACATCGTTCATGACGGGCTGGGTTGGATCCGGAGTTAGACCCTGGATATCTGGGCGTATCGCATCGTTCGGTGGGAGCTCAAGGCCCATCCCGTCGAAGAGGATCGCGACGTCGAGCACGCTCACGATGCCGTCGCCGTTGAGATCCGAATTCGAGTCGAAGTCCGGATCGCCGGCCTCGCGGCCCAGCGACGACATGACTGCCGCGCGGTCGAGCTCGTCGACGACGCCGTCCCGCGTCGCGTCGCCCATCAAGAACTCGTACCGAAGAACAGCCTTGCCGCCAGGCAGGCCATCACCCGAAGGAGTCTGGCCAACCGCTGGCTGATCGAACTCGCCATCGAGGAAATTGCCGGAGGCATCTGTGATCGAGTAGTCGATCTCAACAGTCAGGCGGTCCGGGCCATCGGTGGACGCAATGCCGACCGACAGCCGGTCTGATTCAGCATCGTATTCCTGCCAGAGCACTTCAACCGGGCCCGACACTTGGCCCCAGACGCGGATCGCATCGTCCGGGACGATCACCGGCTCGGTGAATGTCAGGGAAAGCATTGTGAGGCCGCTGTTGCTGACAACGGTGCTCTGCGGCGACGGGCTCACTGCCGAGATCCGCGGAGCTTCAGTATCGAGTCCGCGCGCCTTCGTGTCTTCACCGCCCTGATAGCGGCTCCAGCTCTCGGCACTGCCTTGGCCGAGCACAGGAGCCGTCAGGTACATCATCGCGAGAACAGCGGTCAGGAGACCGCCAGCGAGGAGCGAGCGCGAGGTAGACATTTGTTCTCTCCTGCCAAGGGGCTTTACGCACGGTCATGCGATGGCAAGGAGACTATCAAGGTTTTAAATGAGTGCAATGGTCGAGTGGGGTGTGATCCAGAGAGTAAATTTCTGATAAATCAGTGGATCGCGCGAGTGCGACGCGTGGCAGCGAGTCCTGCGACCACAAGCAGCATCGATGTCGCCGGCACAGGGACCACAGTGATGACCAGCGGTTCTGAATCGAATCCCACCGGGAACCCGCCGGTGTCACTCAACGCCGAGCCGGTTCCGAGTTGGAACATGTATTCGCCCGGTTGCGACACCTCGATGCTGAACACGACCTGCACGAGCACGTCGTTGAGGCCAGGTGTCGGCGTGACCCCGGCGAGCACGTCGGCGTTCGTGGATACGAACGCACCGCCGGCTCCATCGCCCTGGATCAGGCTGAAGTCCATGTCACGCGTTAAGCCGCCAGCTGTAATGAGGTTGCGCTCATCGAAGAAGTTCGTGGCGGCCACGTCGATAATCGCTCCCCCAGTGGAATCGCCGGTGAGCACGCTGCGCTCGAGCACGAGGGAGTAGCCGAAGAGCGGCACGTCAACGTCCTCGATCAGCCATCGGACCGAGAGTTCGGACGAACCATCTGTGGTGACAGATGTCGTCTCGGGTCGGATGAAAGCGGCCTCAGCGCTCAGGGCCGACAGACAGACCGCTGCCAAGGCGGGTACGGCGGTATGGAATCTCATTGATCTCTCCTCTGTGCATCAGAAGAGTGGCATGAGCCGGGGGCTCTGTCAAGAGTCAGGATGGCAGAAAGCGAACGGACTGGCTGGCCGCAAAAGAATCATAGACTGGTGCCCATGCATGGCGAGTGGTTCGATTCAGTCCTCGATTCTTGGCCCGCGCCAATCTCGCACGAGATCGCACGGCTTCAGGAGTTGTCGATTCGGTTGAAAGAAGAGCCCGACCTTGGTCCAGCGGCGGTTCTGCAACTCCGCGACGTCGTGAAGACTCTCATCAAGCTGCCTGCGATCGTGATGCTCCGCGACATTGCTGAGCACGCACCCGGACACGAAGTCGTTGAAATGTCCGGCGACGTCCACGCCGCCCGAGACGGCATCTCCGCTCGTTCCGAGCAGGTGCGTCAGCGGATTCTCGCTGTGCTCACGGCTTTCGTGGTGATCTTCAGCGTATCGCAACATACGGGCGGGACCCTGCGCGAGTTCCTAGGCCTTACAGGCGATTCCACCTGGCTAATCGCGATCACTCTCGGTGCGACATGTGCATTTCTTCTTGTGGGATTCTGGATGATTCGGGACACGTTGTCGGTCAAAGCCCGCAGAGTGTCAGGTCGGTGAGCAAGCCGCCCGTGTGAACAGTCATCACAATCGCCCATGATCACGCTCCAATAAAGCCTTCCGTTCGGAATGCACTTCATTGAACCACCGTGCAGCTCCATCAACTTTGTCACGGGGGAGATGAGGCGCTCGAATCGACGACTGCTCATGAATGGCGGGCAGGTACCATTGTACTGTCAGGCCGACCGCTGGTGATAGCAGTGCGTTCAACGCACGCGACCGATGTCGCACTCAGGAAAGCACGAACTCCAAACGTCGTCATTACCAAAGGACAAGTGGATCGAATGCCGAATCCCAATACGCCCAACGAAGAAGCAGCCGAAGCTCCCGCGTCCACCGAGGACGAAGTCTTCGATCAGGCCCTTGCAGGAACTGTGGACAAGGACGGCATCCATCAGGGGACGATCAACGCGTTGCGACCGCTGTTGACGGAAGGGACACAGGCCACCGCGAATCAATTCCTTGAAGCCTTCAAAGCTGCGGAGCTCGAAGATGCAGATCGGTAAGCTCACGATCTCCAACATCCGCGGCATCCGGTCGATGTCTCTCGACTTCGCAAATGCCACTGCGGTGGTGTGGGGGCAGAACGGAACAGGCAAGAGCACGGTTGTCGATGCACTGGATTTCCTGCTGTCCGGGGACATGGGACGCTTGCGGGGCCGCCAGGACCTGTCTCTTCAGCGGCACGGCAAGCATGTTGATGCGAATGCGCAAGAAGCGTTCGTCGAAGCCACCGTCACTCTCCCAGGTCGGCCAGAGCCGATCGGGATACGCAGGTGCTTAGCGACGCCTCAGAATCTGGACGTTGATGACGAGCACCGCCCGGAAATTGAATCCTTGCTTTCGGTTGCCCAACGTCGTCAGCACATGCTGACTCGTGCGGAGATCCTGCGATTCATCGACGCGACACCGCGAGATCGAGCTGGCGCGGTCGAGTCCATCCTCAACCTCCAGAACATTGGCAGGGTCAGATCGGCACTTCGAAGAGCGTTCGGTGACGCTGAACGCGAGCACAGTCAGAGGACCGCAGCGCTTGAACGGTCGCTCGGAGCATTGGGGCAGCACTTTGGCGTAGTCCCCTTTGCCCAAGACATTGTGATCGAGAAGGTGAACGAACTGCGGGCTGTGCTCGGCGCTCAGCCTCTCACTTTGCTATCGGAGATTAAGCAGGGCATCGCCCCACCGGAGTTCCCTGATGCACAAGCAGGACCAGCGGTGACTCCGGAGGGTGTTGACCGGATGGCGACAAGCGTCGAGGGCGATGTCCTCGACGCGATATCGCAGGCCGATACCGAGTTGCAGCCGATTGTCAGGGAGCTTCAACGAGATCCTGACCTGCTGGAGTCCGTGCAACGTGTTGGCTTTCTTGCTACCGGCTTGACGTACGCCGAGGGCAGAGCAGCCTGTCCATTATGCGATACAGCATGGGAATCCGTGGCGCTAAGCAGTCATATCGCGTCAAAGATCGATGCTGCCGAACGAGCGAAGGAGAAGCAGCGTGAAGTCCAGAGACTCAAGGCGCTACTCAATCAATGGCTTGGGCGACAGGCCGAGGTGGCGGGGCAAGTCGCGGCGAGTATTGATGTTGCGGGCACTGAGTTCGATACCGCGCCTGCGAAGGCATATGCCGAAAACCTGCGCGACCTAGGCGAAGCACTTGAGGATGTGGTCGGTCGCTATGACTCGTTTCGGAGTGATGAGGCATCGCTTACCGAGCAACTCGGCATAGATGCGTATCGGGGCTGGCTAGCGCGTGCGAAACCGTATGCGGAACAGCATCAACCGAGGGTGGATCCGCGACGGACGGCGTGGGACTCGCTGACCCGGGCGGAAGTTCTGCTCGGAAGTGTCAGCGAGTCGAAGGAAGAGGAAGCGGTCGCGGCAGCCGTCCTCCTTCGAGCAGCAGGTTGCCTAGAGGCATTCCAGTCCGCTCGAGAGACTGTGCTTGGGCAGCTCTACTTGGAGGTGAAGGACCGATTCGTCGAGCTCTACAAGCGACTTCATGAGCCAGATGAGGCCGCATTCGCGGCTGATTTGGGAACTACAGATGCTGGAGTGAGGCTGCAGGTCGATTTTCACGGTCGGGAGATGTGCTCTCCGATGGCACTTCACAGCGAGGGACATCAGGACAGTATGGGACTCTGCCTGTTCTTGGCGCTGTCGGAGCGTGTGCTGAATGGACGACTCGGATTTAGGGTTCTGGATGACGTAGTCATGTCGGTGGATAGCGGTCATCGTCGACATGTAGCCGGCCTGCTCGGCGAGTTGGGTGGGGACATCCAGTTCATCCTCACAACCCACGATCGTGTCTGGGCGAGTCAACTCCGATCATCGGGGGCAGTCAAGACCAAGGGGATGACCCAACTGGTCAACTGGTCCCTCGAAGCCGGACCTCTCAAACAGTCTGTCGGTGACTTCTGGAATGACATCGATGAGCATCTGAACCAAGGGAGGGTTCAAGCCGCGGCTGCGACGCTCCGGAACGGCCTTGAGGGCTTCTTCGGTCTCAGTGCCGAGCTTCTCGGGGCCAGGGTGCTGTACTCAATGGAAGGGAGGGTTGAGTTCGGCAACTTGTACATGGCCGTCACAGAGCAGCAGAAGGCACACATTGAGAAGGCGATCCGGGCAGCTAGATCATGGGACCAAAGCGAGGTTGTTGAGGCTCTCCAGGCGCTGGATGAGCAGCGAAAAGCCGCGCGGCGGCTTGTCAACGATGAGGCGTGGATGGTGAACCCGACTGTCCATTTCAATAGCTGGAACAATCTTTCTGTGGAAGAGTTCCGGCCGGTTGTTGATGGGTATCGGCAACTCTGCGACACGTTCAAGTGTCCGGAGTGCTCTTCTTTACTTTCGGTTCGCCGCGAAGGCATGACGGTCGTTTCTTTTTCTTGCCATTGCAGTAAGACCTCGTTCAATCTCCGCGGTAGGCAGTGACGATTTGAAGTCCGCCCGATGTTTTTAATTGGTCACGGCACTGATGCCATAACCCCGTGAATAGCCCCATTTGTCCTCTCTCCCGATCGGCACTCAAGCGATAGGCTGTTGTCAAATTTGCGCGTCGTTATGGCGGAACATCGCCACAATGGAGAGATCCGTGCGCGGCGTCGGAGGTCTTCTGTGAGGCGTTCTTGAGACGCGCGTAGACGGGATGGCACCTTGGTTAGCAAAGAGCACGGGCACTATGCGCAACCTGCTCTCCTCGTCTTCCGATGTACTTCAAGGATCGATTGCCATCACGTAGTCGAGGATATCTTGCTCGCGCCATAGCACGGAGCAGTCGTACTCTTTGTCTAGTTCGAGAGGCTTGTTGGATACCAAGTGCCCGAGAGACTTCTCCGTGAAGAACGCGTGGCAATAGGCGATCGCGGGGTGTGCGTGCATGTGATCCCAGAGATCGCCCATCTTGTATCTCTGCCGTCTGTGACGAACCGCCGCGTGAATCCCGGCGTTGATCTGGAGAAAAGGGATCTCGTTCGAGATTTTCCTATGGTCGTACGCGTGATAGATCAGCCTCGCGATTGGATGATTTTCGTCCACGCCTGCCACATCGTCTGCCGGTGGTTCAGCACCGTACTCGGCTGCGTACATGGCCCTGGATGCTCTTGTGATCTGGGGGGTGAGATCATCTAGAAGCCCGGCCAACTCGATCATGAACGCGCTGTGATAGTCCGAAATCTCATCGCGACGCGCGAGGCACAATCGATTCAGATCGCTGTAGTACTCGGCTGTGTCCGGATGGGCGGGCCATGTCGAATCAGAAAGTGCCTCCATGACTATGGAGAGGGGCAGTTTCTTGATTGCGTCGAAGAACGCCTTTCGGCAGAGCGTGTTGGTCGCTTCGTCGAACGCGTCCAGCTGGGGAGTCGCTTCGCCGAGCCACCATGTCGGAAACGTCCACGCGAGTTGATCGAGAGGGTGTGTCGATTTGCCTGGCATGCTGGAAAGTAGAAAGTGGCATAACTCGTTGTGGAAGAGCTCATCCGATGGACGGATCGCCACGTTCCGGCTCAGTGTGTCAACAACGCGTGTTGTGGCCATTCGCCGATCGACATCGCCTTGTTTCAAGATCTCGGAGACGATTGGGTATGAGATCGGACAGACCACTCGGCCCGAGTCTGTAAGGGTTTGGAGTCGCCTCCAAATCCTGTCATGGATCGGCCGCTGCGGGACACCCAAGTGCGCATCACGGCAGTAGATCCAGAACCGGAGGTCGAGATAAATGCGTCGTTGCTTGTGGACATCCGCTCCGTGGGACAGAAAGCAACGATGCCGATACGCGTCGAATGAAACGTGAGGCTCGCGCTTGTGCCGCTCCCAATCGGCCGCATAATCGTCCCAATACAGCTCGAGGCGATCGGTCCAATGAGGGTGTGTGTCTTTGGAGTTCACGGCGTCCATGCCCAGTGTAGTACTCCGGATGGTCCTGACCTGCCCCCCTCAAACTGATCCATTCCGAGACTGGTAGTTTTGTGATTGGATCGAGGAGGATTTGGGCATGATGAGGATGCGGTATTCGGCCGAGGAGATCGTGAAAGAGCTTCGTGAGGGCGAGGTGCTGATCGAAGGGTGGCGTCGTGAGTACAACACGGTGCGTGCGCACTCGAGCCTGCGCTACCGCCCGCCGGCACCGGAGACGATCCGCATCAGAGGCGGCTGGAGCAGAGCGGAAGCCGGCTCTGATGCGAGGCGAGGAGAACGAATTACACTGTCTGTGACTGGTACATGAAACGAGGGCAGGTCAGAATGCGCCTGCCGGATCGTCCTCAGCAGCGTATCGCCCTATCCCATCGCGGCGGACGTCGCGTGTTGACCGACCAGCACTCGTCGCTGCGACGACTAGCATGCGTCCACTCCCGAGCACGCTCTCGATGATCGAACTTAGGTACGCGGATTGACCTGGTACCGATCCGATCCAGCCTCGGCTGAGAAGCCGCGTAAACTCGCTGTTGTTGAATCTACGTTTGCATGTGTCCCAGTTCATCACCACGCCACCCCGCGGGCCCCGTGTTTCGGGCGAACGCAGCTGCTGACGCCACAGATTGAGTGGGATGTACATACCCGAGACCATGCCGGCATCGAGTGCAGCTTTCGCTTTCGGCTCGCAGAGCTTCATGTAAAACGGTCGGCCTGAGAGTCGGTACGCGTCGGTGCCGGAGTCTTTCGTGCGAGGAAGATCCCGCATAGCACGCTCAGCGGCACGCATCCGCTCAATCTCTTTGTCGTGGTCGGGATCGCTGTTGGGCCGGTAGACCGGGGTCCCGTTCCGGCTTTCCTTCATCCGTTTGTACTGTACAAGCACGAACGAGTCGAAGCGGTGGCTGTAGTAAATCAGATCGACCCCGAGCGTCTGTTCGAGAGGCTGCCGATTGCAGTTGAGGATGGTTAGGTACTCATCGCAGTAGCGATCGCCTAGCACTACAGAGCCAACCATGTCCTTTCGAGCAATCTCCATCCCGGGGAACGTGATGTGGTCGTTACCGATCTGTGGGTCTTCTCGGAGTGTGACGCCCCCGAGCTGAGAGAGGAATGGGGCAACCGGCGTGGAGCGGCTCGGAACAGCGCTCCTGAGCACACGCTTCCGGAACGAATCACCGCCCCAGGTTTGGAGGGCGGACGCCACCGCGTCGCGCTCGAAAACCTCGAAACCCCCTCCGACGCGGCCGCGAAAGCCCTGCGCGCCCTCGAGAATGGACTGCACGTCGCGGGTGGGTTGTCGGGAATCGGGCCGCGCTTGCGCGATGGCATTCTGGATTTCTTCCCACAGCCGGGGGGTGGGTCGCCACCACCCGACATCGGGCGGGTCGAACTTGTCCTGGAACTTTGTCGGGAGTAGCTCTTGAATCGTTTCTGTCCCCAGACCGTCGAGAGGCACGAGGTTGGAGAACACCACCGTAATCTGGCCTGTCGCGATCCTCCGTCCCTTCTGTGCGATGGCCAAGTAGTCGGCCCGGCTGCCCGACATGGAGACGACAGTGAGCTCTGATGATTTGGGCCGAACGTCACGCACGACCGCGGTTGTTGTGAAGTGGTCGTCCTTCTCAATTCTGCGTTCGACCTGATCGGCGAGAGGATAGCCACCGACCGAGTACCACAGCCCGTGCTTCATACCGATATGCTACACAACGGCACTAGTTGCGTGCACAGATCGGTTTCATGTTCGCTGCAAAAGCAGATGCCGAGCTTCGCCGCTTGCTCTGATGTGCACAGTTTTGGGGCGACAGGATACCATTTGAACTCTTTGCCTTCACGATCGGCCCCTAGATCGCAATAACGCGGACTCTGGCTTCACGGTATTTCTGCTTTAACAGCCCTTGGGGGCACCAAACCACCCTCCAATTAGGATGGAAGCCTCGCATTCTCTCATACCACTATAGTCCAAAACGACAAACAACTTTTGGTTGAATCCGCACACAAGTGAGCCCACCCTATGAATATAACACTTTATAAATACCGAGCGGATTCTGAATTCACAGAGCGTTTGATCACGTCTGGCAAAGTCTTTTTGGCTACGGCGCATCAGTTGAATGATCCGTTTGAATGCTCGCTTGGGGAGATTAGCAAAAACTGGGTGGACGAGCAAGTTAAGCAGCACATGCAAGCATCAATAGCTGGATTTGCTGCCGCGGCTCGCCAGTCGGCAAGCTATCAGCAAGCGTTCTTCGGCCTGAGCCCTTCCGAGATCGAGGCCGCGCTCAACAAAGTGATGCACTCTGGCGATCTTGAGGATTGCTACAATGCCTGGCGGGAATTTATGACTGAGCAGACTGGCCATCCCCCGTCCGACTCCCGTGCATTTTACTGGCGATTCGACGAGAAACTCACGCAGACAGGGATCTTTAGCATGTCATCGGATCCCGAGCAGGCTCTCATGTGGGCGCATTATGCCGCTGAACAACACGGCCTCTGCCTCGGGTTTAGCCCCACACCTGGATCGAAACTTGCTGACCCTACTCACTGCCTACGCGTCACGTACTCGGATGTGTTGCCTCAGATGGGACGCGAAGGCCTGAAGGTGTCCAAGGCGTTTGCAGTCGATGCGCAAGGCCGGCCGTATATCTCAAGCATGAAGCTAGCCTTCACAGACAAGACCTACCAGCGCGTAGTCACAACAAAGCCGACATGCTGGTCGTACGAGCAGGAGTATCGCTACATCGAACCGTTCGGTGGTCTCTGTGACTGGCCAGGGACCCTCTCAGAGTGCGTATTTGGCTCCAGGTGCCCCGAAGACCGACGGCAATGGTACATTGACCTGTTGGAGGGCCACGTCCCTAATGACGTGGCGCTTTTCGAGATGCGACCGGCTAGCGGTACGAATGCGATGATCCGAGTACCCCTCGACCCTCCGACAGCGCGTTCTCAAGTCACGAAAGCGAATATCCGATCGAGCGATACACCAACCGTAGAGTTGCCTGTCCGTGAATTTGCCGCCCGCATGGAGCAGTTGATCCAGCAAGAACAATACGGCGAAGTCATCTTTCAAACGGACGAGAATCTTAAGACAGACCCATCAGCCCCGATACTGCTGCATCTTAAGGCGACGGCACATGGTAAGGCCGGTGAGCACGAGAAGGCTCTCGACATCTTCAGTGAGTTGGCCGATCGTTTTCCTGGCGTGGCTGGCAGTTGGTACGGCATGGCATGTGCGCTCGAATCGTTGGGACGGCTCGATGAGGTGGTTTCATTGCTCCGAAAGGCAAGCGAACTGGATCCAAATGATCCCAGTATCTCACTCAACCTAGGCGTTCACCTCGCGAACAATAGCGAAACGGTGGAGGAAGGTCTAACCTGGCTTCGCCGAGCTGAGAAGCTCGGCCATCGACGCGCGACCCGAATCATCGACCAAATCGTAGGGGGAGAAGCTTCTGGGTGACAGGGTTTGGACTGCCTCCATCTGCTGAGTTCCCGATTGAGTTCCAGACTCAGGGCTCACTGGCTGGACGCAGCGGATACAAGCTAAAATACGAATCTGCTTGCACGGGCTTCAAGTCGCGATTCAGGCTCACCATGGGGGTCTTTGGGACTCACCGGCTTCGAATCCCCCACTCTCCGCTCCTGTGATTATGCCCCCCGAAGACGGCGCAAGAGACTGTATGACATATGCGGGATGGCACTCCGCTTTCGAGCGCATGTCATCGGTTGCCTAGCGCATCAGAAGCCCGGTGCCCGAGCACTCCGGTACAGAGTGCCCCGAGTGGGTTTCAGATCGCTTGGCATACACACCGTGGAACGCCTCATTGCGCCAGCCTCCGAGAGCGTCTCACGCGCGGGACCACCGCGAAGTGACTTGAACATGACTGACGGTCAGCATCTGTCTAGACGCGCCACGCGGGGATTGGGGACGTGTCCCCGAGCCGGGTTCCGCTGAGCGGTCTCCGGGCACCCGCTTGGATGTGGCGATTTTCCGGTCGCGAGGCCCCTATCGTGCCCGCCCCATGCTCAACGCACGATCCATCACCAAAGTCATGAGCACGCGGACGCTCTTCGAGGACGTTTCGCTGAGCATCAACGCGGGCGATCGCCTCGGGCTCATCGGGCCCAACGGGGCGGGCAAGAGCACGCTGTTCCGGATCCTCGCGGGGCTGGAGACGCCCGATAGCGGCGAAGTGAAGTCCGATGCACGCCCAGTGGTCTCGTTTGTCACGCAGGACGACACGTTCCCGGAGGGGCTCACGGTCCGGGACGTGGTGCTGCGGGCGGCGACGGAGGGGGCCGAGCGACGGGCGGTGCCGGGCGAGATCGAGGGTGTGGATCTGGTCGCGGACATCGCTCTGGACAAGGCCCGGTTCCCGAAACCGGTGCTCGCGACGAACGCCTCGGTGCTGTCGGGCGGGTGGCGCAAGCGGCTCTCTATCGTCGCGGGCCTCGCCCACGCCGGCGGGGAGCCGGATGTGCTCCTGCTCGACGAGCCCACGAACCACCTGGACCTCGATGGTCTCCGCTGGCTCGAAGGCCTCGTCATCAACCTGACGGCGCGCTCGCGGGCGGCGGTCGCGTACGTGACGCACGACCGCGACTTTCTCGAGCGCGTGACCACGCGTGTCGCGGAGCTCAGCGCCGCCTACCCGGGCGGGCTCTTCACGGTGGACGGCAACTACTCCCACTTCCTGCGGCGCAAGCGCGAGTTCCTCGATGCGCAGTCGCAGCAGCAGCGCACGTTGGCGAACGAGGTCCGCAAGGACCTCGCCTGGCTCTCACGCGGCCCCAAGGCGCGGGCCACCAAGGCCAAGGGGAGGATCCAGGACAGCCACGCACGGATGGACAGCCTCTCTGAACTGCGCGAGCGGAACGACGCCGCGGCGAAGGGCGGCGCTCGCGTGGACTTCAACGCGAGCGGGCGGAAGACGCGGACCATGATCGTCGCCAAGGGCGTCTCGAAGTCGCTGGGCGGAAAGGCGCTGTTTTCTGATGTGGACCTACGGCTCGGCGCGGGCGACCGCCTGGGCCTTCTCGGGCCCAACGGCAGCGGCAAGACGACGCTCATCCGCGTGCTCACCGACGAGCTTGCGCCGGACCGGGGCACGGTCACGCGGTCCGAGCCGGCGCCGCGCGTGGTGGTCTTCAGCCAGCAGCGCACCGACTTCGAACCGTCCACGAGCCTGCGCGATGCGCTCAGCCCGCTCAGCGACACCGTCAACTTCCGCGGCCAATCGATGCACGTCACCGCGTGGTCTCGCCGTTTCTTGTTCCAAGACCACCAGCTGCAGCAGCCCGTCGGCACGCTCAGCGGCGGCGAGCTCGCGCGCATCCACATCGCGCGGATCATGCTCCAGCCGAGCGACGTGCTGATCCTCGACGAGCCGACCAACGACCTGGACATCCCCACGCTGGAGATCCTCGAGGAGGCGCTGGAGGACTACCCGGGCGCCCTCGTCCTGGTGACGCACGATCGCGCGATGCTCGATCGTCTGGCGACGCAGGTGCTCGCGCTCGACGGCGAGGGCGGCGCAGAGATGTTCGTCGATCTGGGACAGGCGCTCGCGTCGTACGACCGTCGGTACAAGGAGCGAGCGGCGTCGCAGATCGATGGCTCGACAGCGCCAAAGCCGAAGCCCGCAGTGGTGTCGAAGCCGCGTGTGAAGCTCAGCTACAACGAGCAGCGCGAGTACGACGGTATCGAATCGGACATCGAGAAGGCCGAGCGGCGTGTCGTGGAGGCCGAGGCGAAACTCGGGTCAGCGCCCGTGCTCGCTGACCACGCCCGCATGACCGACGCGTGCGCGGAATTGGAAGCGGCGCAGCGGGCACGCGCTGCCCTCTACGCACGCTGGGAGGAGCTCGAGTCCAAGGTCGGCGGGGTCGCCTAAGCCGGCACCCGAGCCGTTCAGGACTCTCGCCATGTGCTCGTGCGCACGCGGAACGCCACGGACGCACGATGACGCCGCGCGGCAGGGCTGTTCGTGTACGGTGTACCCGATCAATTCTTGAGCCCAAGGAGTATCCTCATCCCCGATACGCCCACTATTTTTAAAGTCGCCGCGGTGCTGCTGTACTGCACGATCCTCCTCCTGATCGGCTGGAGGGCGTCCAAACGGATGCGCTCCATCCGGGACTATTTCGCGGCGGACAAGAAGCTCGGCTTCTGGAACGTCGCCTTCTCCGCACGCGCCACCGGCGAGTCCGCGTGGCTCCTGCTCGGGCTCACGGGCACCGGGTTCGCGTTCGGTATCCAAGGGTTCTGGGTGGTGCTCGGAGAGCTGCTGGGTGTTGGCGGGGCGTGGCTGCTCATGGCCAAGCGGTTCAAGCGGCTGACCGACCGCTACGACTCGATCACCGTTCCTGACTATCTCGAATCGCGATTGCGCGACAACGGGCACATGCTCCGGCTCATCGCGGCGGGCGCGCTCATCATCTTCGTGCCGATCTACGCCGCGTCGCAGGTGTACGCAACGGGCGACGCTTTCAACGCGTTTCTCCGGTGGGACCACATGGTCGGTGCCATCGTCGGCTTCGCGGTCGTGCTCTTCTACATCACAAAGGGCGGGTTCCTCGCGGTGGTGTGGTCTGACGTCTTCCAGGGCCTGCTCATGGTGACCGGCCTCGTGCTGCTGCCGATCGTTGGTTTATTGGAGATCGGCGGCGTCACGAACCTGATCGAGACCCTGCGGACGTCATCGCCCGGGCATCTCACGCTCCACGCGGGAGCGGGGTGGACCTCACTCACGATCGTGACCGTGATCGGGTTCGCGGCCATCGGCATCGGTTTCCTCGGTTCACCCCAGGTCTTCGTGCGGTTCATCTCGCTGAGGAGCGAGAAGGAGATCCCGAGGGGTGCCGCAGTCGCTCTCATTTGGACGCTGCTCGCTGACGGCGGAGCGGTGCTGGTCGGTGTGGTCGGACGGGCGCTGTACACCGAAGCGCAGCTGGGCAACGACGCGGAGAGCATCCTCCCCGTGATGTCGCAGGAACTCCTCCACCCGTTCCTAGCGGGCGTCTTCATAGCGATGGTGCTGAGTGCGATCATGTCTACGATCGACTCGCTGCTGGTGGTGGCGTCCAGCGCCGGCGTGCGTGATTACTGGCAGAAGACGCGCCACCCGGACATGCCCGACGAAACCCTGCTGAAACTGAGCCGACGCGTCACGCTCGCGCTCGCTGTCATCTCCTTCCTCCTCGGCCTGGGCATCATCGCGTACAACCGCGAGCAGGGCGTCTTCTGGCTGATCATCTTCGGGTGGTCGGGCATCGCCGCGACGTTCTGCCCGACGATGATCCTGAGCCTGTTTTGGGCGGGCCTCACGTCGCTCGGCGCACGGTGGTCCATGGTCACGGGCTTCCTGTGCGTGCCCTTCTTCAAGTTCGCGGCGCCGTGGCTGATGGACGTAGCGGGTTGGGACCTGGGGCCCGGCTATCTCGGTGCTCTGGACGTGTTGCTCCCGTCGTTCATCATCTCCGGGGCCGTCGGCGTGGTCGTCAGCCTCTTCGACACCAAGGGCAGAGAGCGCATGCAAGGCGTGGACCAGGAGCTCAAGGCAGCATCGAGGGGCGGCGGAGACTCCGTTTCGTGAAGGGCGCCATGACTGTGGACGAGTACATCGCCAGCGCAGAGGCGTTCGGTAAAGCGCTCGTGAAACTCAGGGCGATCCTGCTTTCCACTGAGCTCGAAGAGACGATCAAGTGGGGCGCGCCCTGCTACACGATCGATGGCAAGAACGTCGTCGGCCTCGCGGCGTTCAAGTCCTACGCGGGCCTGTGGTTCCATCAGGGCGCGCTGCTCTCGGACCCGGAGGGCGTGCTGATCAACGCGCAGGAGGGCAAGACCAAGGCGCTGCGCCAGTGGCGCTTCGAGTCGGCGAATGAGATCAGAGTCCGCGCGGTCAAGGCGTACGTGACCGAAGCGATCGAGCACGCCAGAGCCGGCCGGCGGGTGAAAACGGAGCGGAGCGGAGCGATCCTCATCCCGCCCGAACTCGCCTCGGCGATGGACGCCAAGACAAAGAAGGCCTTCGAGGCCCTCACACCCGGTCGGCGTCGTGAGTACGCGAACCACATCGCCCAGGCCAAGCGGGACAGCACCAAACAGGCACGGGTCGCCAAGATCCTGCCCATGATCCGCAAGGGCGTCGGCCTGCACGACCTCTATCGCGGGTGCTGAGAGGTCTTTTAGGCGTTTTCTTCGCACGCTCCACCACTCGTTCAGGTGATGTGCCGGGCAGCGGGCAGCTTGCCGGAGCGGCGATTCGATCGGTCGCCAGTCTTGCCTGCATCGGACCACCGGATCGCTCGATGACAGTCATATGTATCTGAAATCCGTCCCAGCACAATCGGCTTCTCACCCGGACACGCATCGTGCTGTGTCGCGGATGGGTGCCCACTGGCCCGCGATTGCGGTGCTCTTATTCACATCTGCGATCACGCTGTGGCTGTGGCATGGGTCTCGCGAGAGCCTCGAACGAAACGCCGACCGGAATTACGTCGCTGCCTGCACGGCTGCGACCGAGACCTTCCGTGATCGCCTCGAGCGGTACGAGAACCTGTTGACCTGGTGAAGGAGTTTCTTCTACTCATCCCCGCGCGTGGGTCGGGAAGAGTGGCACATTTTCACACAGTCGGGCGATCTCAGCGACAACTACCCGGGCATCCTCGGGTTCGCCTTCGTGCAGCGCGTCTACGAAGACGAGGTCGATGAATTCCTGGAGGATGCCCGCGGTTTCGGGGCCGAAGACTTCGAAATCAAGCCTCACATCGCCGCTGACCGTGTGGCCGACGACGGCGTGCACTACGTCATCAAGTACCACGAACCAGAGCGTGCCAATCGCGCGGCGTGGGGCATCGACATCGCCACACAGTCGGGCAACAAACGGACTTACCAAGACGCGATGCGTTCTGGCGAACTGAGGATGTCCCACCTGCTCACGCTTCATCAGGATACGCGCGCACAGTTTGGCGTCGTCATGATGTTGCCGGTGTATGAGGACACGCGATCGCGCACCACCCCCGAGAGCAGGACGGCGGCGCTCAGGGGGTGGGTCGCGCTCCCGATCGGTCTGCAGACCTTCCTGGAGAGCGAATCGATCATCGATGAGCGAACGCTGACGATGTCAGTCCTCCACTCCACAGGCAGCGGTGAAGAAACAGTGCTCTGTTCGACGCTGGGCACGCCCGACCCCTCCCGCCCGCGAATGGAGCGTCAGCACCAGCTGAGCTTCGGGGGGCGAACGATCTGGTTGAACTTCGCACCGGCATCAGCCGCGGCGTTCGCGCCCCGCTCAGAACAAGCGACGACGATCCTCGGAGCCGGTCTCGTCATCAGCGTGCTGTTGAGCGGATTCGTCTCGTCGCTGATACGCACGCGTGCCAGAGCCGAGAAGATCGCCGAGCGCATGGGGGCGTCCCTCCGAGCGAGCGAGGAGCGAGCGGTCACCCTGGCCGAACAAGCCTCCGCCGCCAGCGCCGCGAAGAGCGAGTTTCTCGCGAACATGTCCCACGAAATCCGCACGCCGATGACCGCGATCCTCGGCTATGCCGACCTCCTCAAGGATTGCCGGGAGGACGGCGCGGAGCGCGACGGCTACATCGCGACCATCCACAACAACGGTGCCCATCTCCTGCAGATCATCAACGACATACTCGACATCTCCAAGATCGAAGCCGGGCACGTTCATATCGATCCGGTGCCCACCGACCTGCCGGAACTCGTAATGGGCGTGGAGTCTCTCATGCGGGTGAAATCAAACGCGAAGGGGCTCGGGCTGAGCGTCGAGCAGACGGGCCCGATCCCGAGAACGATCCACACCGATCCGGTCCGATTGCGCCAGATCCTCGTGAATCTGGTCGGCAACGCGATCAAGTTCACGGCGACCCAAGGCGTGCGGATCCGAGTGGGCGTCGAGCGGGCGCACGGCGAGAACACGTTGGTGATCGAGGTCATCGACACCGGGATCGGGATGTCCGAACAGCAGGTCCGGTCGCTCTTCAGGCCGTTCGCACAGGCAGACAACAGCATCACCCGCAGATTCGGCGGCACGGGTCTCGGCCTCCACATCAGCGACAAGCTGGCCCGGCTCCTAGGCGGCACTATCGAGGTCGTCAGCGCTCCCGGGGAGGGCAGCACGTTCTCGTTCCGCGCGCTCGTTCAGACGCCCACGGACTGTGAGTGGATCGACGACCACGCCTTCGTGGTGCAGCGGGAACCCCAGTCCGCCCTATCCGCCGCACCGGAACAGGCCCTCGAGGGACTCCGGATCATGCTCGTCGAGGATGGCGCGGACAACAGGCGTCTGATCACCCACCACTTGACTACAGCCGGAGCGGAGCTCTCGGTGTTTGAGAACGGTCGCCTCGCCCTCGATGCGATAGACCAAATGCGGGAACGACACGGCGTGGGTGAACGCGATCGGGCGTTCGACCTCGTGATCACCGACATGCAGATGCCCGTGCTCGACGGGTACCGCCTGGCGACCGCCCTCCGCCAGCGGAACTGGCACGGCCCGATCATCGCGCTCACCGCGCACGCGATGCCCGAGGACAAGGAACGCTCGCTATCGGCCGGTTGCAGCCATTTCGCGACCAAGCCGATCACGCACGACAGGCTCATCGGTGTCTGCCTCGAATCGCTCGGTTTTCGGCGCGATCGGGACGCCGCCTGAACGCCAAAGAGGTCCTGGCGAGCCTAGTCTTTGTCGCGAATGAGCCAGGACGTCTCCCCCATTTCGACCGATCGCCCGCGCGCGGTGGTGCTCCTCTCGGGGGGCCTTGACAGTGCCACGGTCCTCGCGATGGCGCGCACCGAGGGGCGGTCGTGTCACGCTCTGAGCATCGATTACGGCCAGCGTCACCGGCACGAACTCACCGCCGCCGACGGACTCGCCCGCTCGCTCGGCGCCGTCGGGCACACGCGTCTGCCGCTGGACCTGCGAGCGCTGGGCGGATCGGCGCTCACCGCCGACATCGACGTGCCCAAGGGCGAGGGCGACGCGATCGAGCCGGGCATCCCGGTGACCTACGTCCCCGCGCGCAACCTCGTCTTCCTCTCGTTGGCCTGCGCCCACGCGGAGGTGCTCGGCGCGCGCGAGGTGTACATCGGCGTGAACGCTGTGGACTACTCCGGGTACCCGGACTGCCGGCCGGACTTCATCGGCTCGTTCCAACAGACCGTCAACCTCGCGACCAAAGCGGGCGTAGAGGGGCGCGGCGTCACCATCCGCACCCCACTCATGGACCTCACCAAAGCAGAGATCATCCGGCACGGCACCGCGATGGGTGTGGACTACGCGATGACCCATTCCTGCTACGACCCGGACAGCGCCGGGGGTGCCTGTGGTGGCTGCGATTCCTGCCGCATCAGGCGGGCTGGGTTCCGCGAGGCGGGCGTGCCCGACCCGACGCGGTACGCGGACCGCGTCGCCCGATGAACACGCCGCTGCCACAGCTCGAGCGAGAGTCGCTGCGCGTCTCCGAGACGTTCACCAGCGTGCAGGGAGAGGGCAAGCTCACCGGCGTGCCGTCCTTCTTCGTGCGCGCGAGCGGGTGCAACCTGCGCTGCGGGTGGTGTGATACGCCCTACGCGAGCTGGTCGCCCGAGGGCGAACCGCGCAGCGTGGCCTCGATCGTAGAGGAGGCCCGTGCGTCGGGCGTTGGGCACGCGGTGCTCACGGGTGG
>JAJDDE010000194.1 GCA_029260475.1 Phycisphaerales bacterium
TAGGGCGCGAGGAGAGGTCCATCCGCGCAGCGTACATGGTGCGCGGTCGCGGGTCTCAGGCGGCGTCGCGTTCGGCGCCGTTCGCCTCTTCGGAGAGGCGTTCGGAGGTCCAGCGGAGCACGTCCCGCCACGTGACGATGCCCCGGCACCCCCCGTGTTCGTCGAGCACGGGCAGGCAGGAGACGCGGCTGCCCAGCATCGTGCGGATCGCTTCGATCACGCGCGCGTCCGGGGCGATGCTGATCAACGAACGCGACATCACCTGGTGCGCGCGCTTCCGCAGGGTCGCGTCGTCGGAGCGCGAGGCCCCCATCGTCCCGGCCCAGGGCGACAGGTTGCGGAGGAGGTCACGATCCGAGACCACGCCCAGCACCTTGCCCCTCTCCACCACGAGTAGGTGGTGGAAGCCCTCGGCCTCGAAGTGACGGCGCATCGATTCGAGCGTCGCCTCGGGCGTGACGGTGAACACCGGCGCGGTCATGATGTCGGAGACTGTGGCGTGCATGTGCGGCTCCTGGTCAGTGCCTGTTCCACCTATCGGCCCGGAAGGGAGCCGGCTTGCGAACGCGATGCGGATTGGATTATCCGGACCCTCGGGTATGCTCGGCGTGTGACCGACGACGATACGTTCATCACCCTGTTCGAGGCGCAGCAATGGCCCCAGGAGCGCTGGGACCATCGCGCTCATATCCGGTTCGCGTATCTAAGCCTTCGCGATGCCTTGTTTGATGCGGCGGCCCGCCGGGTGCGTGACGGCATCCGAGCGCACAACCGAGCCAACGGCACACCGGAGGCACTCGATCGAGGGTACCACGAGACCGTGACCCTCGCGTGGCTAAGACTCGTGCGCATCGCGATGGATGCGCACGACCCGGGGGAGTTCGAGAGATTCTGCGAGGCCCATCCCCACCTGCTCGAGACCGGCACGCTCCGTCGGCATTATTCACGCGCGCACATCCTGTCGCCCGAGGCCAAAGCAGAGTTCGTGGACCCCGACCTTGCGCCCTTCGACCTGTGACCGTGTGATGCGAACTCACGACTCGAGCGCACCGTCACGAACGATCGCGCGGAGCCGGGCGAGCACGGAGGCCTTGGTCTCGTTGTCGATCGCGTCGTGGATGATCTCCGAGGCGACGGCAGCGTACCGCTCGTGCCGGCGCGCGAGTTCCCAGTAGCCGTTGTACGCCCATGCGCGCACGAACGGGCGCGGCGAGCCCACGCTCCGGCGGAGGAAGGTCTCGACGACACGGGTTTGCTCGCTGGGGACGGGGACGTACACCATGCTCTGCAACGCGTGGAGCTGCGATTCCCATTGCGTGAGAGCCCCGACAACCGTGTAGAAATCGGCCGCCTGTTTCACGGAGAGCCGGTGACCCTCCTCGAGATGGTGCTTGAGGAGCCACGTGGCGCCTCGCTCGAAGTCCGGGGCGGCTGCGAGACGGAGCAGCTGCGTCACGAACCCCCTGCCGCTGTGATGCTGGTCGTAGACCGCGAGGATGTCGTCGGCGCTCGCACCGTTCCACGCTTCGATGCTGCTCCTGAGCGTCATGAGATGCTCCGTTGGCCCCTCAGCCGGCCGCATGGTAATCGTTACGCTTGGGCATGGACTGCGAGCGGGCGGACATCGTGATCGTGGGCGCAGGGGCGGCGGGGCTGATGACCGCAGCGTGCGCGGGTCGGGCGCTGGCAGGCTCGGGAGCGCGGGTGCTGCTCGTCGACGGCGCGAAGAAAATCGGCGTGAAGATTCTCGTCGCGGGGGGTGGTCGCTGCAACGTGACGCACCACGCGGTCGACGAGAAGCAGTACGCCGGCGGCTCGCGCAACACCATCCGGAAGGTGCTCCGCGGCTTCGGCGTCGCGGAGACCGTTTCCTTCTTCGAGGACTTGGGCGTGCGCCTCAAACGCGAGGAGACGGGCAAGCTCTTCCCGGTAACCGACAGCGCGCACACCGTGCTGAACGCGCTGCTCGGCGAAGTCCGACGCGTGGGTGTCGAGCTGCGTCATCCGTGGCGCGTTGGCGCCGTCGAGAGTCAGGGCGAAGGCGGCTTTGTGATACGGCAGGACGGGGGCGCTGATGTGCTCCGGGCCGGGCGTCTCGTGCTGGCGACCGGGGGGATGGCGTTGCCGCGGAGCGGGTCGGACGGGGGCGGGTACACGCTGGCGAAAGCACTCGGTCACACGATTACGGCGCGCGTCTTCCCGGCGCTCGTGCCGCTGGTCGTGGGGCACCGGTCTCGGTGGATTACCGAGCTCAAGGGCGTGAGCGCGCGCGTCCGTGTGGATGTCTGCGCGGGCAACGGGCAACGACTCGCTCGATTCGAGAACGACATCCTCTGCACACACTTCGGCCTCAGCGGGCCGGGAATCATGGACGCCTCTCGCTACCTGACCGATGCGCGCGGGAGCGACAAGCGGGCCGAGCTCCGGCTGGGCTGGCTGATGGACGAGACGTTCGAGTCTGTCGATGCGTCGCTCCGCTCTCTCGGCGGGAAGCTGGTGCTCACGTGGGTGCGCACGCGCCTGCCGGAACGGCTCGCGCGGGCGCTCTGCGAGGTCAACCAGGTTGATCCCGGCACCACCGGCGCCTCGCTCACTAAAGACGCCCGGCGTGCGCTCGCGAGGGCGCTCACCGAGATGCCCGTGGACATCGCGGAGGATCGTGGTTTCAACCACGCGGAGGTGACCGCGGGCGGGGTGCCCCTAACGGAAGTGGACGTGAAGACGATGGGAAGCCGCACCTGCCAAGGCCTGTCGCTCGTCGGCGAGATCCTTGACGTGGACGGTCGGATCGGCGGTTTTAATTTCCAGTGGGCGTGGGCGACGGGGGCGATCGCGGGGCGAGCGGTGGCACGCGGAGTGGGAGAGACGAATGGTGGGTGAGGCGTGTACGCTGCTTGAGCGTCGATCGGATCGGTTCGTCCGATCGCACGCACAACCAGGAGACCTCGCATGGGACACACGCTGCTGTTGGCTCTGATGCTGGCTGGGGCTTCGGTGGCGACGGCGATGGGACCGCCCGCGAACGATGGTGCCGCCTCGGAGCCGCGAGAGAACACGGACCGGGAGCGGTACCAGACGATCCGAGTGGGCGACGGGCAACTGCGGTACGCGCTCATCCTCCCCGATGACTTCGACGAGGAGAAGACCTACCCCGCGATGCTCGCGCTCCCACCCGGGGGACAGGACGAGGCGATGGTCGAGGCGGGCCTCGGACGGTACTGGGAACGCGGCGCGAAGGAGCGGGGCTGGATCGTCGTGAGCCCGATCAATCCCGGTTTCGCGACGCTCTTTCAGGCCGAGAGCGACCCGCTGGGGGTGTTGATGGACGGCGTGATCGAGCGGTATCACGTTGAAGGCGACCTGTTCCACCTCACGGGAGTCAGCAACGGCGGGCGGGCGGCCTTTCTCGCGGCGATCAATGCCCCGGAGCGCTTCGTCTCACTGACCGTGCTGCCGGGCCTCATGGCAGAAGAGACACCGGTGGAGAGGATCGAGAGTCTCCGCGATATCCCGGTCCGGATGTTCGTCGGCGGTAATGACTCGGCCTGGGTCCACGAAGCGAAGCGCACGGTGGAGGCGCTGGAAGAGCACGGTGTCGATGTCGAACTCACCCTTCTCGAGGGGGAGGGACACGTTGTCGCGGTCACGCCAGATACGTTGTTCGATCTGCTCGAAGAGCGCCGGCCCTGATCGCGCGGCCCTCAGTCGAGCACGAAGAGCGCTTCTTCGCACGCGGGGAACCGGTCGTCGGCGGGGGCGCTGCGGAATACGGTGAGCCGGAATCCGCAGCGCGCGAGCACGCGGATCGATGCCGCGTTGGACCGGGCCACCCGGGCGTGAAGAGGGCGGATGGGGACTTCGGACAGGAGGAGTCCGAGCGCACGCGTGGCAATCCCCCTCCCCCAGTGCTCGCGAGCGATCCAGTACCCGACGGCGTCGAGGCCGTCCATCTGAAAACACGAGATATGCCCGACCGTCTCGCGTCCGACCACGATCGCCCGCGCAGTGATGCCCGGGTCCCTGAGCACGCGGTCCCAGAAGGCATCAAACTCGTCTCGGCTGCGCGGGTGGACCACCGCCATGCTGTTGGACGCCGGATCCGCCTGGTGCCGGTAGAAGACCGGTAGATCGGCGGGCGTGATCGCTCGGAGTAGGGCCTTGTCGCGTGGGATCTGGCTCGGTTCGGAAGTCATTTGCGAAGGGTACGGTCCAAACTGGGGCGTTAGCACGGGTCGATACGCTCGGACGCGCGTCGGGGCGGCCCCGTGCCCACGTGAGCGTTCACGATCCCCGCCGCCGGGTAAGGTGCGCCAAGCATGACCACACCCACGCTCCGCGCCATCGGCTGGAACACGTTCTTTGAGGACCAACTCTCGGAGGCCGAACTGGGGTCCGCGGTGCTGGCCCGCGTCTCGGCGCATCACGGGAGCCAGGTGGCGCTCGTCGGCGAGTCCGGTGAGTTCCGGTTGCCCGTCCAGTCCGCGGAGGTGTTCGGCAAGGTCGCGGTCGGCGACTGGCTTCTCCTGAACGACACCGGGGACCGCGCGGTGCGGCTGCTCGAACGCCAGTCGCTGCTCTCTCGCAAGGCCGCGGGCGAGGAAGCGAAGCCGCAGATGATCGTGGCGAACGTGAACACGGTCTTCATCGTGAGCTCGTGCAACGAGGATTTCAATCTGTCGCGCATCGAGCGGTACCTGGCGATGACGCTGCAGGCGGGCGCTACGCCGGTCCTGGTGCTGACCAAGGCCGACCTCTGCGAGGACACCGATGCGCTCTCGCAACGCGCGCGGGAACTGCACGCGGGGTTGCCCGTGATCGTGATGGACGCGCGGAGCGCCGAGCAGGCTTCGGAGCTCGCGGCGTGGTGCGGGGCCGGGCAATCGGTGGCGCTGCTGGGCTCGTCGGGTGTCGGCAAGTCCACCCTCGCCAACGCGCTCGGCGCGGGCGAGTTGGCGACCGGCGGGATCCGCGAGAAGGACGGCAAAGGCCGGCACACCACGACGTCCCGCTCGCTGCACCTGCTCCCCACGGGCGGCGTGCTGGTGGACAACCCGGGCGTGCGCGAGTTCCAGCTCCGCGACTGCGAAGCGGGCGTCGCGGATCTGTTCGAGGACGTGCTCGAGGTCATCGCGGCGTGCAAGTTCAGCGACTGTGCGCACGAGGCGGAGCCCGGCTGCGCCGTACGCGCGGCGTTGGAATCCGGCGCCCTGGACGAGCGCCGGTACGCGAGCTATCTGAAGCTGCAGGAGGAGCAGGAACGCAACGCCAGAACGCTCGCGAAGCGGCGCGAGAGAGAGCAGGCCAAGAGCCGCTCGTACAAGGCGGCGATCGACCGAAAGCGGCGCGGGCGGGGCGATGAGTGAGCGAGTGCGCATGGGGTTTGAAATGCGGTTCGCTTTTCACACGGCAGGATGCGGTTCTCCGGCTATGTAGCGATGTTTCACTCTGATGTCGCGGTCGGCAAATGGGCCTTCGCCGTGATCGTGCAGCGTGATCGTGACGCTGCCCTCATTGAACATCTTCGAGACCTCTCGGAAATCCTGGTTGATACGCTTCAGACTCTCGATGATCGCGTTGCGTGCCGCATCGACATCGAGCACTCCCCCCTCGCTCTGGACCCGTTCCAGATCGATGCTCAATCGCTCGGTAAGATTATCATCGTGCGTTACGCGCATCTGAAACGAGTGTATACATCTGCAGAGCGTTGGTTCGGTCGCGAGTACCGCGTCGAGATCGCTCACAAAGATTTTGGCACCGTAGAAGGCCACGGTGAGATCGCTGCGGCCCGCGACGTAGAGGAAGGGGAACGCGGGGCCGCTGGGGAGCGATGCGCATTCAACGCCGTGTTTGGCGAGCAGCGACATAAGGTCACGGTGTGTGAATGTGCCTCCGACGTCGCGGAGGTTGTACCGCACCTTTGGGGCCGCGTACCCCGGCCGGAGCAGCGTGAAAATGAGTTCACCCTCGACGTTCGACTCGACGAGGTAGTCCAGTGGATTGTACTGGAAGAGCATCGGCGGCTCGACGCGCCCGAAGAGCTCGGTGCTCAGCGCTGGGTCCGCGGCACACAGGCGACGAACAGCAATGCTCAGCGGTGTCTCCGCTGCCATGTTGATTTCGAGATCCGAAGCGCCGTACGAAGAGAAGACACTCGCGAAGGTATCGAGGAAGCGGTTGCGCAGCGGCTCGGTGATCCCCTCGCCGCCGACGAGCAGGTGCAGAGTGAAGGGCGAGAGATCGTGGCTTGTCTTGTCGAGAAAATCCTTGATAAACGGCGGATAACCCGAGATCGCGTACTCGTAGCCGGTGCCGAATGTGCTCAGGGTCGCTTGCAACTTTGCGGCATCGGGCCCGACCGATTTCACGATGCATCGCTCGGCGAGGGACATCGAGACATTCATCCCCGTCGCCCAAGGGCCCAGCGCGAAGCAGTTGATCAAAAAGACGGGGCGGTCCTGGAAGCGCATGGCGAGGGCGTGCTCGAGCAAGCGGCGCACCCCGGCCCGCTCGCTGTTCCCTCGCACCCAGTTGTTTGGTGCCCCGCTGGAGCCTGACGACTCATCGATCACCACGCCGGTGCGCGGGATCACGCCGCCGTTGCATCGCTCCTCTATCGAGTACACCTTCACGTAGTTCTGCTTGGTGGTCTCTGGGATCCCCGCGAACCCCGCTCTTGAAATGCGCCCCGAGAATCCCTGTGATTCGATGAACCGTGCGTACGCGGGGCAACGCTTCCGCGCCCTCCGAAACACGGCGACCGCTCGGTACCGCGCCACCCGTTCGAGCGTTCTTTGAACCGGTGCGAGCGTGAGCAGGCCGTACACACGGGGACCGTTCAACAGGGGCAGACGGCACGTCCGTAGGACATGATCCGCTGCCCATGCGATCACATCGTTCGCATCAGGACGCAAGGAGCACCTCCTTGGTTTCCAAGCGATGACTCCGCGGCGGCACCTCTGTGCGTCCCACCCGGGCGACGATCCAGACACCATCGGTGCCCAGCAGTTCTGTCAGCCTGCGATGTGCCGTAACGTTCGTGACGAGGTTACCGAACGGATGCATCCCCACACCGAGTTCATGCAGATTGAGCCACAGTCGCAGGAGCATGGCCCCCGCACGCTCCGCCGCGTCGCGTTCGAAGAACGAGCCTCTGATCGAAAGCACTGCGTTGACATGCCCCACCCGCCGTCTGTACAGACGCTTCATCAGCGGGCGGGTCCACGGCATGCGAAGCAGAATCGGGAACCGCGACGAGAACCACAGTTCATACCATGGGACATTCATGCACCGCGCGTCAAGGCCGTCCCGGGCACGTGCGGCGTGGGCACGTGTGAAGCGGTACCAAGTGCGGATCTCCCCGCCGTACGCAGCATCCGCTAGATCGTGCATTACAGCGTTTGCGTTGGTGTCCATGATCTGTGCGATGGCATCTGGATCACGGGTCAACTCGGCGCGGTGCCCGTACCGCCTAGCGATCTCATCGATCGGTCGCTTCAGGTCCGGCAACGAATCCGATTGACGCGCAAGCCGAGAAGTGCGACGACCGAGGATCGCGCTATCAGCGAACTCATCTGGCTCGGAGGCACCGACCAGCGCCAGCTCCGCGAAGGGGATCAATTCTTGCGAGATGTCCAGCGGCTCTTTCCGACTGACGACCAGCCCCCTTCCGCGGTTCGCCACGACGATGCGTATCGCCTCGATGAATATCCCCATAGCACACAACAGGAAGCAGCCCGTGGTGTCTTCGTCTGGCAAACGCCTGCTGGAGACCATGAATAATTCGGCGCGTTCGCCGTCGATCGGGCGCAGCTTCCACGGTTGCGTGTTGTGCGGCGAGGGCGCCCACCGAGCGACATCCACGATCTCGCGCCAGATGGAGGCGTCCGAAGACATGGATCAATCTTACCATAAGGTTTCTCACGCGCGCACCGCCCGACTGTCCGACCGCTCGAGCACGCGGATCGTTTGCGTTAGACCTTGTGCGGAGCGTTCCGGCGCCGGCGCCTCATCGGTGCCGTTCCTGCGAGCATAAAGATCGCCAGGCCGCTGGGCGCGGGGACGAAGACGCCGCCGAAGGACTCGATCTCGGCTCGGAAATCCGAAATGCCGGTCCACCACGAGACGTCGCCGTAGACGCTGTTGAATGTGGTGCCGCCGGAGAGCACGCCGGCGATCACCCACTCGTTGCCGGCCCGTACGAGAAGCGGACCGCCGCTGTCGCCGGGTGCGGTTGTCGCCTCGAAGGCCAGCGGGCTGGGGTCGCTGCCCGCGATGGTGTTGGCGGCGGCCGTCCCGTTGTCGAAGTCGGTCGAGAAGATGTTCGCCCCGCTCGCGTTTGCGGGCACCCCGTAGCGATCGATGATGTTGGAGCCGCCCCAGCGGAGGTCATCGGAGGTGAAGCCGTGCCCCACGCTGCCGAGGCCGTTGAAGCCGTAGCCCATCATGAGTGCTTCTGAACCGACGAGGCTGAGCGTGTCGGGCGTCAGGCTCATCGGTGCCGCGACGTTCAGGGGCACGTCCTGTGTGAGCGTGAGGATCGTGAGGTCGTTCCCGCTCAGCAGGCCCCCGACGTTCCCACCGGGGTTGACTCTCGAGGCAACGGTCGCGGTGAACTCCGGGTTGCTGCGATCGTCGCCGAACCAGATGCTGGAGCCGACGCCGGCACCGCAATGTCGCGCGGTGAGCACGACGTTCGGCGCGATCAACGTCCCGGTGCATCCGCCGGACAACGCGACGACCGCGTCGAAGGACGAGGCGAACATCTGGGCACCGAGCGCACCGACGTCATCGTTGGTCACGATCGCGTTGGCCGGAGTGCCCACGAGCAGCACCACCGCGGCGCACGATGCGGTGGACACACCGCGCGAGTGCGTGCGCATCCACGGCTCAACGGTGCTCCGAAGGCCGACGCTACGACGACAATTTGTACGCTTCAACGCGACACTCCTGTGACCAAAGCCCTGCATGTCCAAACCCTGTTGCTCGTGTCAGTCTACACCGATTCGGAGCAGATTCGGAGTGCGATTCGCGAGTTCAAACGCTGCACATCGGGATTCCTGGGGCCTTCGCGTCTCGATAACGCGTGCCAAGCACGATTCGCACCCGTAGACACTGGTGCATGGGGCGAAGTCCCAACCGAGGGTTCGGGCTCCCAAACTCGTCACTCTGAACGAAGAACACTCGGCACGGTTGCCGACGGCCCACGCTCTCAACCCCGTGTGAAGCCGGGGGGGCAGGACTCTGATCGAATTCGATGCCTCTCAGATCGGTCTCTGGGAGTTGGAAATGCGATGAGTGCCAGCTCGTCTCACTGCTCGGGGGTTCTCTCGCTGTCAGGGGTAGACGTACGGCGTTCATACTCGATGAGGAACTCGACCGTCTTTGACGCGGCGTCGCCACCGGACCGGGCGTGGGCAATTAGCGGGATTCCGTGCGGGCCGGCGACGTTCAGGAGCGAGGGCCGAGCTTCCAGCGCCGCACGCACGACGTCGAGAAAGCCGAGTGTGGCCGCCGCACAGAGTTCCAATGGTGCTCCCTGATCCAGCAGGAACTTGGCGATGTCGGTGCGCCCTGAGTGTCCAGCAGCCCCGAGGCCGCTTTTGAAGTCGCCGCCGCCCCAGTCCCACGAGGCCCTGATGAGCCTCGGCTCACGGTCAACAAGCGCTTTTGTCTTCTCGAGATCGAAGTGCGCGATATCGACATACTCGTTGATGAGATCGCGGTCGAGAGGACCGGGCTCCTCCCGCGGAGCCTGCTCGGTTTGCGCCAAGGCCATGGGGTTCATAGCCAGAACCCCACACGCTCCAGCGATGGTGTAGAGCATGGAACGGCGGTCGAGTCTTGGGTGCATGGTCATCTCCTACGATCGGTTGCTTGAATGAGAACCAACTCAAGCCAGAAGGTATGAGGAGACGGTGTCTACGCCGCTGATGAACCTCTGAGCGAACCCTGAGTAAACCCTGAGAGTCCCGGTTCCCCACAGAATGACGCGGCAATGGAGCGCATCGTCAGTATAGTTGCTCCTCAATGGAGGTCCTGTGACCGAGCGTCATCTTCAATTTGGTGAGTTCCGGTTCGATACTCATAGCGGCGAGTTGCGCGGGATTGAGGGCGGGTCAGAAGCAACGACCACCCGGCTCCCGCCGCAACCCGCGGCGTTGCTCACGCTGCTCGCGGCGCAACGGGGCGGGCTGGTCACCCATGAGGAGATTCGCGAGGCGTTGTGGCCTGCCACGAAGGTTGATTTCGAGGCGGGGCTGCACTTCTGTATCCGCCAGATTCGCACCGCACTGGGTGATTCGGCAGCTGAAGCCCGGTACATCGAGACTCTTCCCAGGCGTGGATACCGCCTCGTCCCCGAGGTGACCCCCCTCGTTCCCTCGGTGCCCCCAGCAGAACCCATCGAGCACACAAAGGCCGCAACCTGGCGTCTTCGGACCGCACTCGTGCTGGGTGCGGTGGCGGCGGTCTCTGCCATCATCCTGACGGTGTCCGCCGATGGATCAGCCATTCGCATCGGGATTATGCCGTTCCAACCCCCCAGCGACACCCAGTGGCTTGGTGATGTGAGCCCGATGGCGGAGTGGATTCTGGACGACCTGACGTCGCGCGCGGTACCCGGTGTGGGCATCGTCGGACCGACGACAACAGCCTCGTTCCCGGTTTCGGACGCGACCATGATCCAGACGGCCAGCGAGTACGAGTTGGATTACATCGTGAACGGGCGGTTCATTGTTGACGAGAACGGTGCCACGATGTTCGCCGAATTGATCTGCGTGTCTAACGGCGCACATGTATGGGTCAAGCCCTTTGACGACCTGAACCAGGGACGCCACGTCGGGTTAGCGATCAGCGACGGTGTTGCCCATAAACTTCAGCGGTCATTTAGCAAACGGTCGACTCTTCAAGTACCAGACTCGAACTGATGGACTGTGAGTTGTAAGGCCGACGACTCGCCCATCTGACCCGAATCCTGCGAGCATACGACCAACCATCGCAGTGATGCGGGTCTTGCTGCGCGCGGCGGCTATCGGCACGGCCAAACGGGTGCGTCTTCTCATTGACCAGCCGCGAGTACAACGGCGAGCCGCGTGACCAGCCACACCCGTCGAGAATGGCGCTGCCACCACCCGACAGTCTCTTGGTTCGTCTCGGCCTTGGGCGCAGTCGTCGGCTTGCTCATGGGATGGATAGTAGCGCTCTGCGTACACTTTTGACGACATGTCCACACGCCCTTTGCGCTCACCAGACTCCATCAGGGACACGGTCGTACGCGGTCTGGGGCCTGCAACATCCCTCGGATCGCGCTCCCGGCCAATCCCTCTTCCACGCTGAGGTAGGTCAGTGACTCGCCATCGAATCGGGCGACGCCGTCGCCGTTGGTGCCGAACCACAGATTCCCTTCCCGGTCCTGAAATACCTCGCGCACATTCTCGCTGATCTGCTCGGGCTCGATCTCCTGCACGCGCGGGGGTCGAACCGTGACCAGGTCGGGCGGGCCCTCGGTCAGTTGAGCGGTGCAGATGAGGGGCGTCACCGTGAGTGACTGGGCAGCAAAGACAGCGTGGTTGAGAAGTATGGATTGGCTCAGCAATCGAGGTGGCAATGAAAACGCCGGAGCTCGGTTGCCGGACGCGTTGACCAGATGGCGCGTGGTACCTGTCCGTGACTGGGTACACACCAGCGGCTGGTGTGGATGCATGTCCAAGCCATCCGGCGAGCCGCAGTCATGCAGAGCGCTGAGGACATTTGCCTCAGTCTCATCGCAATGACGCTGTGCCACGGTTGGCTTCCGCTTCGCTCGGTGTGACAGGTATTCGTATCGCGGCGTCTCCGGCGCATCGCTCCGCGACGTTCTCGTCCGCCGTTGCGGCTTCTGGTCCCCCGGACCGCTCCAAAACGCACGAAAGCCGGCCCCGTAAAGGACCGGCTCTCCGTGCAAAGTCGGGGTGACAGGATTCGAACCTGCGACCTCCACACCCCCAGTATGGCGCGCTACCAAGCTGCGCTACACCCCGATCGGGTTCCCGCCTCGTGAGCGGGACGGCTAGCGTAGACCGCAATCGGGGCGTGAGCAAGGGGATTCACCCGCCGCCCACCCACTCCGGACGCGATCCGGGGGTCTGAAATGTTTGGACGGCTCGTGGGGCCCGGTCTACGATGGTGTGCTCCACGCGGTCGGCGTGGGGACTCGGCGGTGGTGGTACCTCGCCGGTGGAATTCATCATGCTCTCCGGGTCCGTCTCATCGAGGGGCGGCCCACACCCAAGCGGCCTTTTGCGGGCTCGCGGCTGGCTTCGGCGTGTTGCCGAGAACCGGTCCCGACTTCGATCCCGCCGGTCCCGCTGACACGGACAGACAACTCCCATGGCAGAAGAAACACAGCAGCAGACGCTCGTCAAGGACCTCATCGAGGCGGGCATCCACTTCGGGCAGCGCACCAGCAACTGGAACCCCAAGATGGGCCAGTTCATCTACGGCAAGCGCAACAGCATCCACATCATCGATATCCGCGACACGATCAAGGGCCTGCTCCTCGCGAAGCGCCTGATCACCAAGGTCGTGGGCGACGGCAAGGACGTCTGCTTCGTCGGCACCAAGCGCCAGGCGAAGGAGGTCCTCGAGACCCGCGTGCTGGACATCGGCATGCACTGCGTGACCGAGCGCTGGCTGGGCGGCACGCTCACCAACTTCCGCACCATCCGCTCGCGTCTCAAGCGTCTAGAGGAACTCGAGGCGATCGAGGCGGAGGACAACTTCCAGAGCTACTCCAAGAAGATGGAGAGCCAGCTGCGTCGCGAGATGAACAAGATCAAGCGCAACCTCAGCGGCATCCGCAAGATGGACAAGCTCCCCGGCGTGATCGTCGTCATCGACACCCGTCGCGAGCACAACGCCCTGCTCGAGGCCCGCAAGCTGGGCATCCCCACCGTCTGCCTGATCGACACCGACGGCGACCCCGATTACGCGGACATCGCGATCCCGGGCAACGACGACTCGATGCGCTCGATCGACGTGATCATCCGCGAGCTCACCGGCGCCTGCGTCGATGGCAAGCAGCACCGCTCGACCAAGAACCCGAGCGATAACGCGGGCGAGCAGAACGACGGCGGCAACGACGGAGGCGCCCGGCGCTCCCGTCGCACCCAGTACCGCGCCGACGAGCCGGCACCCGCCGCCGCCGCCGAAACCGGGGCCTGATCCCCCCTGCCACAATCTGACGACTCCATGCACCCCGCTCACGCGGGGTGTTTTCTTGTGGCCTCGCGCGTGGTCAGACCGCCAACAAAAAACCGGCGCGTTTCTTCTGAAACGCGCCGGCCCAAGGAGCAACATCTGCGGTCGCCGGCCCGTGAAGGGGTCAGCGGTTGTGGATCAGTCGATCGTCTGGATCAGACGGGTGGCGTTCTCGCCATCGCGGATCTCGGCGGAGACGAAGGCTTCCTGGATCTCGAGGAAGATGGCGTCGTGGGGGTCGAAGCCGGCGGCGGAGGCGAAGCGGTCGATGCCGCCCGCGCCGCTGGGGCCCGAGCCACCCGGGGTGAGGGTGTTCTTCTTGGCCTCGATCCAGTAGGCCGAGCCGTCGGTGCGGACGAAGTTGCCGCCCTGGCGACCGTGGTTGTCACCATCCTGGTAACCCCGCTCGACCTCGGTCGGGGCGTCCTTGCGGAAGGTGCCGTAGAACGGACTGAAGCCGGAACCGGGTGCCGCGCCGCCGCCCGGGTTGCCGTAATCGACGTGGTTGGTCTCGTCGCCCATGATGGTGACGGGGCGGAGCGTGGTGCGGAGGCCCGCGATGTAGAGGTAACTGATGTTGAACCAGGCGACGTCTTCCTGCTTCTCGATCTCGGTCGGGTTGATCAAGGCGAGGCCGTTCTCACCGCCGTCGGCTTGGTCAGCAGGGCTCTGCAGGATCGCGTAGTCCGCGGCGGTCTCCATGTACGAGGACATCAGCTTGGGGGGCTGGGGCGGTGCGGGGTTTCCGTTTGCGGCGTCTGAGGCACCCGGATCGGCCTCGACGACCCACGACTGGGAACTGCGGCGGAAACGGTAATACCCCTCGAGCGTCGGCATGTGTGCCGAATTCGGATTGGCTCCGGCGGTGTCGGCGACGAAGTCGGTGCGGAGATTGAACATGCCGGAGAAGCCGCCATAGAACTGGCCTTGGCGCTCGAAGAGATCGCGCTTCGGAATGTCACGCGAGCTCGAACCCGGGTTGGGCGTGGGCAGGACCGGAAATTCTTGGTCGTTGTCGTTGGCGTAGTACTGCATGAAGATCACGAGCTGACGCAGGTTGTTCTTGCTCTCTGCCCTCTGGGCGGCTTCGCGGGCCTTGCCGAGCGCGGGGAGCAGGACGCCGATCAGCAGGGCGATAATGGCGATAACGACCAGGAGCTCCACGAGGGTGAATCCTCGCGAGCGTTGACGCTCGTTGCGTTGCATACGGACTTCTTTCATTGCTGCACCTTGGTGACGCCCAATCTCGTACCGAGCGGGCGAGTTTTGATTGACGGAATCCACGCTGAACCAGTGAGAGGTCTCACGCTTCAAAAGCACACTTTACACTCCGTTAACGGGTACGCAAGGGGGCTCCAAGCGGTTCCGGTTGAAGCACTTGGAGCGATTTTGACGCTCCGATCGGTCCCCTGGGCTTGCGTGCGGGATTGTGTCTAGTAAAATGTTTTACTGAGGGGGCCCCAATCGGCGTCCAGCCCCCTCTCCGCTCAACGCCCACGGAGAGTCCAACGGATGGGAAAAACGCGAGTCAGCATCAGGGACGTGGCGCGTGAATCTGGGGTGAGTTTGACCACCGTCTCGCTCGTCCTCAACAAAAACGACGCCCGGATCTCCGAGGCGACGCGTGAGCGGGTGCTGGACGCGATCCAGCGCCTGGATTACACCCCATCCCGCCTCGCCCGCGGCCTCCCCAACCGGCAATCCAAGACGCTCGCGATCCTCGTGCCGGCCCTCCAGCACGCCTTTGCGGACGTCTACTTCGGTGAGATCATCTCGGGTATCTATGAGGCGGCCGCCGAGCGGGGCTTCCGGATTATGCTCGAGGTCGCCCGGCGGGACTACGTGAAACGGCGCGAGTATCTCACTGTTCTCGATGACTGCTCGGTGGACGGCATCCTCTTCATCGGTGCCTCCGAAGAGCACACATGGCTTCAGGATTTCCACGGCACGGACCGCCCGCTGCTGGTCGTGAACAACCACTTCACGCAGTGGGACCTCCACCGCGTGGAGTGCGACTACCAGCAGGCCGGCCGCCTCGCGGCGGACTACCTCACGGACATGGGGCACACGCGGATCGGGCACATCTCGGGCCCGATCGACAAGGTGCTCACGACCGCGGACCTCACCACCGCCTTCATCGAACGCCTCACCGAGCGCGGCACTCGCCTGGCGGACCAGCTCATCGTGGACGGCAAGCTGCACGTGGAGTTCGGCAAGCTCGCGTGCGAGGAACTGCTGCAACGCGACCCGGCGATCACCGCGATCTTCGCGTCCAACGACAAGATGGCCCTCGGCGCGTACCAGGCGATCCGCGAGGCGGGCAAGAAGCCTGGACAGGACGTCAGCGTGATGGGGTGCGACGACATCGCGACGGCGCGACTCGCGGAACCGGGCCTCACGACGATCAGCATGAACTTCCTGAACGTGGGTGCCGAGTCCTGCAGGAGCCTGCTGGACCTGATCAAGACGCAGACAGGACGTTCCAAGAACAACGCCGGCGTGAACGGCGCGACCAACGGCACGGTGCCCGCCGAGTCGCTCCGCGTGGACCGCCGTTTGCCGGTCGAACTCATCGAACGTGCGTCGGTACAACGGGTCTGAGCGCCGACGCCTCGCCCGGCAACACCCATCCGAATCCTGAAGGAACCCCGCCGATGCGCATCCCCCCCATCGCGAGGCGATCAACCCTCATCGCCTGTGTGCTTCTCGGACTCTTCGTCCTCACCCCCGGCGCGATCGCCCAAGGCGTGTGGCGCGTCGCGGGCACGATGAACGGCTGGGCGACGGCGGACGACGCCTGGGCGCTCACCGAGGAGGGAGACACGCTCGTGCTCGAGCGTGAGTTGCCCCGTGGCACGCACCGCTTCAAGTTCGTGCGCGATGGGGACTGGGCCAACGGGCACCTGGGCGGAGCGGGCGACGGCACGCTGGAGCAGCCCGGGCGCGATCTGATCCTCGAGGTCCGCGCGGGGGGCGTGTACCGCATCGAGCTGGACCCGCGCGCACGTTCGTGGTCCTGGGCGCCGGCGCGGATCACCGAGCCGGTGCTGGTCGCGGTGGTGCGCGGTTGGCCGACGGTGAATCAGGCGTTCCAGATCGATCTGTCCCGCTCGCTGCTCGCCGATCCGAACGCCCGGGTGCGCCCGGAGGCGGAGGTCCTCGAGGGCAAGGCGAGGGTGCAGCGCAGCGGCGACCGGTCGCTCTTGGTGACGCCCGGTTCGACGGGGCGGCTGGTCATCGATGTCTCGCTCGGGGATGAACCGACGCTGCGGCAGCGCGTGTCGATCCACGTGGACGAGGCGTGGAGCCTGGACGTCGTGCTGCTCTCGGAGCGACAGCGGATCGCGGTCCGGACGCCGATGGAGCCCGCGGCACCGGGCGTCTTGCGCGGGCTCGTGTGGGCGAAGCACGACGGCACCCTGAACACGCTCCGCGTGGTACGCGGGCGCGATGCGGTGCTCGAAATCCCCGCCCCGGTGCAACTCGGCGCGGGGCGGTACGTGGTCGAGGTCCGGGACGGTGTGGTGACGATGGGCGAGCCCGAGGGTGACCTGCCCGGGTACCTGCTGCCCGGCGGCTGGACGGAGTTCACCTTCACGCCCGCCTCGGGCCAGCCGGCGCCGGAGCGCGTCTTCCTCTCGGGCTCCTTCAACCGCTGGGCGGACGAGGGCGCGACCGATGCGCACGAGATGGCGTCCGTCGCGACGGGCTCGTTCCGCACGCTGATCGATCTGCCGCTGGGCGAGCACCGGTACGGGTACCTGCTGGACGGCGAGCGGTTCGTCCCCGACGCCAACAACCCCGACACGGTGCGCAACGCGTCGGACGAGCTCGTGAGCCTCGTGGTCATCGGTCCGAAGCCGAACGATTATCCGCTGCCCAGACCGAACAACCTGAACCTCGACGCGTTCCGTCACGACCCGCTGCTCGCGAACGATTTCACGCCGATCTCTCGCGGGCTGGGCCTCGCGGACATCTCGTTCACGACCCTGCCGGACGACGCGCGGGGCGCGAGCGTGCTCGTGGATGTGAAGCGGGAGGACGGTTCGGTCGAGCGCGTGAGCGTGGCCTGCCGGCGGGATCGCGACGGCGCGGGGTTCGATCGGTACACGGCGCGTGTGATGTCGGGGACGGGTGCCTTGACCTACGCCATCGCGCTCTCGGACGGCGACGCCGCCCACGTGACCGACGACTACACCGTTCGGATCCCCCCCGATCCGTTGATGATCCCGGATTGGGCGAAGGGCGCGGTGTGGTACCAGATCTTCACCGAGCGCTTCCGCAACGGGAACCCGCTGAACGATCCCAACGGGCCGGGCACCTACCAGATGGCGTGGACCGCGGACTGGTACTCCGTCGCTAAGGAGGAGTACGCGGCGTACCGCGAGCGGTTTGATCACCCCGAGGGCGTCCCGCTGGAGGAGCGGGCGGGTGGTGATCTGTTTCACGTCGTGTGGGACCGGCGTTTCGGGGGCGATCTGCAGGGCGTGGTCGAGAAGCTCGACTACCTGCGGGACCTCGGGGTCACGGCGCTCTACTTCAACCCGGTCTTCGAGGGCACGTCGATGCACAAGTACGACGCGACCGACTTCCGGCACATCGACGACAACTTCGGCACGCCCAAGGAGGCGGGGAGGGTGCCGTCGGAGTTCGAGTGGCCCTCGGACCCGACGCAAGAGCTCGACTCGCCCGCCCGCCGGGCATGGACCGCGGCGGATCGGTATTTCATCGACGTGCTGCTCCCCGAGGCGAAGCGGCGCGGGATGCGCGTGGTGATCGACGGCGTCTTCAACCACACGGGGCGCGACCACTTCGCGTTCCAGGACGTGCTCGAGAAGGGCAACCGTTCGGAGTTCGCCGACTGGTTTTACACGGAGTTTGCCGCCGACGGCTCTCTGGAGTCGTGGCGCGCGTGGGACGGGCCCTCGGGCTGGCTGCCGAAGTTCCGGCAGCAGCCCAACGGCGATCTGGTGCAGCCCGTGAAGGACCACATCTTCGCGATCACCGAGCGATGGATGGACCCCAACGGCGACGGCGACCCGTCGGACGGCATCGACGGCTGGCGCCTGGATGTGCCGCTGGACGTGGGCCTGCCCTTCTGGGAGGACTGGCGCACGCTGGTGAAGTCGAAGAACCCCGACGCGATCATCATCGCGGAGATCTGGAGCGACGCGAGGCGACACCTGCGTGGTGAGCACTTCGATACGCAGATGCACTACCCCTTCGCGATGCCCGTGCTCGACTGGCTCGCCATCAAGCCCGGCATGCGCAGCGACGAGCTGGCCGATGAGCTGGCCCAGGCCTTCGACGAGGCCGAGCAGACGCTGCTGATCCACCAGAACCTCTTCGCGAGCCACGACACGGATCGGTACGTGAGCATGCTGTACAACCCGGGGCGGGACTACGACCAGCAGAACCGCGTCCAGGACGGGGACGCGTACAAGGACACCAAGCCGGACGCACGCGCGTACGAGCTGTCGCTCCTAGGCGTCGCGATCCAGACGACATACCTCGGCGCTCCGATGGTGTATTACGGCGACGAGCTCGGCATGTGGGGTGCCGACGACCCGACGGACCGCAAGCCGATGGCCTGGCCCGACCTGGGGCCCTTCGAGAACCCCGACGACGGACCGGACCTCGGCATCCATCGCGTCTACCGCGCCTGGCTGCGCTTGCGTCAGGACCCGGTGGTCGGTCCGGTGCTCCGGTTCGGGGACGTGGAGCATCTTGAGAGCGGGAGCGCGGATGTCTTCGCGTTCCAGCGGTCGCTCAACGACGTGACCGTTCGCGTGGTCGTGAACCGGGGCGAACGCGCGTACCCGGTGCGCCGCCTCGACCGCGAGGGGCTCGGCCCGTCGCGTGTCGAGCCTCGGTCCGCGGTGTACTGGGTCATCCCGCACGACGAGATGGCCCCCACGCGGTGAGCGCCTCCGCAGCGGGTACGATCGGGTCCGGATGATCACCATCGACGAGGCTTTCGGAGTGGACGGCCCCATCGCGCGCGAGCTGGGCGAGGACTATGAGCCGCGCTCGGAGCAGATCGAGATGGCCCGGGCGGTCGGCAACACACTCGCGGGGCGGGGACAGCTGCTCGCGGAGGCGGGCACGGGTGTCGGGAAGTCGCTTGGTTATCTCGTGCCGGCGGTGCTGCGGATCATCGAGTCGGGCGAGCGCGTGGTGATCGCGACGAACACGATCGCGCTGCAGGAGCAGATCCTTCGGAAGGACCTGCCGCTGCTGGAGCGGGTCTTCGTGGATGACCTGGGCGAGCCGCTCTTCCGCTCGGAGCTCGTGAAGGGGCGGGGCAATTACCTGTCTGTGCGCCGGCTGTCGCTCGCGTCGCAGCGACAGGAAAAACTCTTCCCCGACAGCGCGAGCAAGCGAAGCCTGCACCAGATCGAGGACTGGGCGTACGCGACGATGGACGGGACGCGGAGCACGCTGCCGCAACTTGAGCGACCGGGTGTGTGGGACCACGCTCGTTCGGATTCGGGCAACTGCATGGGTCGCAAGTGCCCGACGTACGACAAGTGCTTTTTCCAGCAGGCACGCCGGCGGGCGGAGCGCGCAGAGCTCCTGATCTGCAACCACGCGCTCTTCTTCAGCGACCTCGCGCTCCGCGGCAAGGGCATCGGGTTCCTGCCCCCCTACGAGCACGTGATCATCGACGAGGCGCACAACGCCGAGGAGGTCGCGAGTGAGCACTTCGGGCTCTCGCTCTCGGAGGGGCGCGTGACGCACCTGCTCTCGACGCTCTTCCGCCCGGGCCGGGGCACGGGGTATCTCTCCTCGATGTCGTTGATGGGGGACGACGCGGAGCGCGTGCTATGGGCACAGCGGGTGGTGCGGGACGCTGATCGGGCGCGGGAGCACTTCTTCGAGATGCTCACGCGGCGCATGGGGCGCCCGTCGGGCACTATGCGCCTGCCGGTGGGCGAGACGCTGGAGAACACGCTGTCCACGCCCTTCCGTGAACTGGCGGGCGCGCTCAAACGCCTGCGGGACCTGGAGCAGACGGACGAGGACCGGTACGAACTCAACTCGTACGTCGAGCGCACGCAGGCGATCGCCGACGAGTGCGATGCGCTGTGCGAGCAGACACTCGACGGGTGCGTGTACTGGATCGAGACGCAGCGCTCCGAGCGGGCTGGGCTCGCCTCGGTGCGCGCGACGCTCTCGTGCTCACCGGTGGAGGTCGCGCCGATCCTGTCATCGCAGCTCTTCGACGGCGAGAAGTCCGTGGTGCTCACCAGCGCCACGCTCACCACCGGCAAGGGTTCGTTCACCCACGCCAAGCGCGGGCTCGGCTGTGAGGACGCCAAGACGATCGAGCTCGGTTCGCCCTTCGATCACGCCAAACAGGTCTCGCTGCGTGTGGAGGACGGGATGCCCGATCCGCGCGAGCCGGGGTACCTGCGTGCGCTAGGCGACATGATCGTGAAGCACGTCGTCGAGACGGGCGGCGGGGCGTTCGTGCTGTTCACGAGCTTCAGGACGCTGCACGACGCCGCCGACGAGACGCGGGGACGGCTTGAGGACCACGGGCACCGCCTGTGGGTGCAGGGACGCGACGGCAGCCGCACCGAGATCCTCGACCGGTTCCGCGAGGACGAGGCGAGCGTGCTCTTCGGCACCACGAGCTTCTGGCAGGGTGTCGATGTGCGCGGGCGCGGCTTGCGGAACGTGATCATCACACGCCTGCCCTTCGACCCGCCGGACCGCCCGCTCACCGAGGCACGGGGAGAGCTGCTTCGCTCGCGCGGCATCGACCCCTTCAGCCAGGACGCCCTGCCTCGCGCGATCATCCGCTTCAAGCAGGGGTTCGGGCGTCTGATCCGCTCGAGTTCGGACTCCGGGCGCGTGGTGGTGCTGGACCGCCGGATCGTCCGAGCGGCGTACGGCAGGCGGTTCCTCGCAGCGCTGCCCGAGGGGGTCTACGTCCCCGACGCCGCGCTCTGATCGGGCCCTGTGCGTGGGGACCGTTCGCGTTAGGCTGGGTCTCTCCAACGCAGCGGCCCAGTGCCCCCACTCCAGGAACCGAATCATGCTCGGCAAAGTCTTCAAGGCGTATGACGTTCGCGGCACCTACCCCGATCCGCTCAACGAGCAGATGGCGTGGCAGATCGGTGTTGGCTGCGCGAAGTACCTGCTCGGTGACGCGGAGAAGGCGGGTGAGAGCACGCCGATGATGCGCCACCTCGTGGTCGGGCACGACATGCGGACGAGCTCTCCTTCGCTGCGCGACGCCTTGTGTCAGGGGATCATCGACGCGGGCGGCAGCGTGATCGACGTCGGGATGGTGGACACCCCCTTCGTCTACTTCGCGATCAACCACCTTGATTGCGCCGGTGGCGTGCAGGTGACGGCGAGCCACAACCCGCCGCAATACAACGGTTTCAAGGTGAGCAAGCGGAAGGCGAAGCCCGTGGGCGAGTCCACGGGGCTCGACCAGGTGCGCAAGTTCGCGGCGACCGTTGATCAGAACTCGAAGGAGACGGGCACCGGTCACGCCGAGCCCCGCGACCTGTGGGACTCGTACACGAAGCACGTGCTGCACTCGCTGGACCTCGGCGGGAAGTCCATCAAGATCGTCGTGGACGCCTCCAACGGCATGGCGGGCACGATGGTGCCCAAGGTCTTCGGCAAGAAGGGCGCGAACATCGACGGGCTCGAGATCGTCGAGCTCTACTTCGACAACTCCAAGGGCGAGTTCGTCCACGAGCCGAACCCGCTGGTGCCGAGCAACCTGCGTGACCTGCAGGAGAAGGTGCTCGACGAGAAGGCGCACCTGGGCATCTGCTTCGACGGAGACGCCGACCGGCTCATGGTGGTGGACGAGCGCGGGCAGATCGTCGGCTGCGACCACCTCAGCGCGTTCCTCGCGGGCTGGTTCCTCGACAAGCACCCGGGCGCCTCGATCGTCTACGACCTGCGTTCGAGCAAGGCGCTCGAAGAGGAGATCCGCTCCAAGGGCGGCACGCCGATCCGCTCGCGCGTCGGGCACGTCTTTATGAAGCAGATCATGTCCGAGCACAACTGCGTCTTCGGCGGCGAGCTCTCGGGCCACTTCTACTTCCAGAGCAACTTCAACGCGGACTCGGGCGCCATCGCGCTCGCGACGGTGCTGACGGCCCTCGCCCAGGCGGGCAAGCCGATGAGCGAGCTGATCGACCCTTTCCGCCGGTTCCCGCAATCAGGAGAGCGGAACTTCGAGGTGGATGACAAGGACGCCGCCCTCGAGGACCTGCAGGCCCACTTCGACGGGCGGGGCGCGATCGACGAGCTCGACGGCGTGACCATCGACTGCTTCGACAACGAGGGGTGGTGGTGCAACGTCCGCAAGAGCAACACCGAGCCGCTGCTCCGCCTGAACGTGGAGGCACGGACGGACATGAAGCTCTCGGAGATTCTCGACGAGATCACACCCATGCTGGGCCAGCCGGTCGCCCACTAACCCCAGGCCCCCTACAACCCCCGCGATGCGCATTCTCGTCACCGGAAGCAACGGCGGTCTCGGCACAGCCCTCGTGCGCACGCTCTTGGAGCGCGGGCACGAGGTGAGCGGCATCGACGCGGTCGCCAACCCACGGACACCGTGCCCCACGGTCGTCGGCACGCTGCTGGACCCCTACACCGTTCACCGCGCCCTCGAGCGGTTCGGCACCCCCGACGCCGTCGCCCACCTCGCGAACCACACCAACGCGCAGCACGCCCCGCAGGAACTCGTGCTGCGCGAGAACATGGCGATGAACACGAGCGTGATCATGGGCGCGTTGCAGGCGGGCGTGAAGCGCGTCGCGTTCTCCAGCTCGGTGCAGGCGATGCTCGGCGGCATCGAACGCTGGGGCGAGCCGGGTGACGGCGCTGTGTGCCCGCCTGCGTTCCCGATCTCCGAACGCACGCCGGCGCACCCCACCAATACCTACGGCCTCTCCAAGCTGCTCACCGAGCAGGTCCTCGACCACGCGTCGGGCCAGGCGATGGGGTTCGGGGCGACGTGCGTCAGCCTGCGCCTGCCCTTCCTGCTGAGCGACGCGTCGTTCGAGCGGAACCTGCAGACCCAGGGACTGCCCGACTACCGATGGGGCGGTTGCGAAGCGTACTGCTACCTGCACATCGACGACGCCGCCGACGCGATGGCGCTCGCGTTGACCGGGGACCTGCCCAGCGGGCACCACGTCCTGTGGTGCGCCGCCCCCGACCCGCGCGGCGGCGCCACGCTCGAGGAACTGGTCGAGGCGTACTACCGAGACGTCCCCGGCGCCGATGACGCGCTGCGCGACAGATCGTTCCACGACTGCTCATCCGCGGAGCGCTTATTGGGGTGGACACCCTCGCGCGTACTCTCGCGGGCACGCGCCGGCGCCGGCGGCTGATACGATCTCGACATGAACACGACGCGGTTCCTGGAGCACTGGAAGATCGTCGAGAACCCCTACCGGGCGGAGGAGGCGCGCCACGACCCCGTCTTCACGCGCCTGGGCGTCGGCCCGACCACCCACCCGGACTTCGAGAAGATCTCGGGCGACCTGTCCCGCCCCTCCACTGCGGTGGTCTTCGGCGAGAAGGGCAGCGGCAAGACGGCGATCAGGCTCCAGCTCGAGGACCGCGTCAAGGAGCACAACGCCAAGCACCCAGATCGACGCATCGCGCTGATCGCCTACGACGACCTCAACCCGGTCCTCGACCGTATCGGCGTCCGGCACGGCGTGGACCGTGAGAGCCCGCCGGAGAAGATCACCGCGGCCCTCGAGCGCATCCGCCTGGTTGATCACATCGACGCGATGCTGGTGATGGTGACCACCAGGCTCGTGGACACGCTGCTCGGGCGCTTCGACGACACCGCCCAGACCATGTTCGGGCCCAACGCCGCGTCGCGACTTCGCAAGACGGACAGGGGGCTGCGATCGGACGCCCTGCTGCTGGCGGCGACCTACGACGCGGGCGACAACGCGCCGTCGCGCATCCGGGGCGTGCGCAAAGCGCTGCGTCTGGGACGCGGGTTCAAGTTCGCGATGCGCCGAGCGATGGCGTACGTGGGCTGGCTGCTCCCCGCCGGGGCGCTGTTGTCGTCGCAGATCTTCGACAACGACGGGCTCGAGGGGGCGGCGCAGACGGTATGGCTCTGGGGCGCGGCGCTGCTCGCGTCGGTCTGGATCGTGTTCTTTCTGTACGAGTTGATCGTGGTGCCCTGGCGCCACCGCCGGACGGGGCGAAGCGTCCACAAGCAGCTCCTCGCCAGCCCGCGCGACGCGGAGGACCACGCGCGTGCCCTCGCCGAATTGCCGGGGGACCTCCGCGCCGAGCGGAACCTGCCCGTGACGGACGGCGATGAGTCACGGTACGCGATGCTCGAGCGCCTGCGCCGCGTGCTGCGGGCGCTGGGCTCGACGGGCGTAATGGTCGTCGTGGACCGCATGGACGAGCCCACGCTGATCAACGGGGATACGCAGCGCATGCGCGCCGTCGTCTGGCCCCTGCTCAACAACAAGTTCCTCCAGCAGCAGGACTTCGGCCTGAAGCTGCTCTTGCCGCTGGAGCTACGTCACGAGCTCTTCCGGGAGACCTCGGGGTTCTTCCAAGAAGCGCGTCTGGACAAGCAGAACCTCATCGAGCGCCTCGAGTGGACGGGCGCGACGCTGTACGACCTGTGCAACGCGCGCCTCGCGACGTGCCGCGAGGAGGGCGCCGAGCCGATCAGCCTCGTGGACCTCTTCGACGACGACGTGACGCGCCAGGACGTCGTGGACGCCCTCGACCAAATGCACCAGCCCCGCGACGCCTTCAAGCTCATCTACAAGTGCGTGCAGGAACACTGCGCGAACACCACCGAGGAGCAGGCCAAGTGGCGCATCCCCAAGCTCACCCTCGACGCGGTGCGCCGCCAGCAGGTCGAGCGCGTGCAGATGTTCTACCGCGGCATCGCTCCGGCATAGCCGCACACACGGGATCGGCTCTCATCGCAAGTACTCGCAGACCGGAAGACTCCGAGCTGAGACTCTCTGTGACTTCTAGGCGGCTCACTCCCCAGGGATATACGACACCACGCCCTCCCACGGGCTGCTAGCGGTCGCGTAGAGCTTCTTCTGGATGCGCCCCGCGAGGTACGATGCGCGACCGGCGCGGCAAGCGTCGCGCATCGCGCGGGCCATCAGCACGGGCTGCTGCGCGTGGGCGATCGCGGTGTTGAGCAGCACGCCGTCGGCGCCGAGCTCCATCGCGAAAGCGACGTCCGAGGCGCTGCCGACGCCCGCGTCCACGATCACCGGGTACGTCGGATCGCCCTGCTTGAGACGCTCGATGGTGAGCACGATGTTGTTCGGGTTGAGCACACCCTGACCCGAGCCGATGGGCGAGCCGGCGGGCATCACGCTCGCGGCGCCCGCGTCCTTGAGCCGCGCCGCGACGATGGGGTCGTCGCTCGAGTAACAGAGCACTTCGAAGCCGTCCTTCACCAGCTCCTCGCACGCCTCGATGGTGCCGACGGGGTCGGGGAGCAGGGTCTTCTTGTCGCCCAGCACCTCGAGCTTCACCCAGTTCGCGCCCGGGTTACCGAGTTGGTCGAGCAGCTCGCGCCCCAGCCGGCTGACGCGCACCGCGTCCTCGGCGGTGAAGCAGCCCGCGGTGTTCGGGAGGATGGTGTAGCGGGCGGTATCGATCGCATCGAGCAGCGACTCGCCCGCCTCGTTGTACAGACGCTCGCGCCGGACCGCGACGGTGATCGCCTCAGCGCCGCTGGCGTCCAGAGCCTCGGCCATCTGCTGGTTGTCCCGGTACTTGCCCGTGCCCACGACCAGACGGCTCATGAACTCGCGTTCCCTGATGCGGAGCGGGGCTTCGGAGGCAAGGGTCGCGGCCTGGGTCATCTCGGGGTCTCCTGAGGAATCGGTGGTTGCGTTTGGGTCATCCGCCGCCGACGAGGGTGACGAGTTCGACGGAGTCGCCGTCGGACAGCGCGTGCGTCTGGTGCTCGGCCTTGCGGACGAGGGCTCGGTTCACCTCTACCGCGCAGGGCTTGTCGGTGAGCCCGAGTTGCTCGAGGAGCGCACCGACGGTGGCCCCGTCGTCGAGGGTCCGTGTTTCGGCATTGACGGTGATCCGCATGCCCGCATGGTACGCGCCGCGGAGCCGGGATTCAGCGGGGGCGCTGTGTCTTGGCGGCCAGCCGCTTGGAGGCGATCCACGTGAAGAAGAGCCCGATGCAGACCGCCGCCAGGCACCAGAAACCGAGCATGATCGAGAACCCGACGGGCCCTATATCCGAGCCATCGGCGAGGGTGTACTCGTACGAGATCTGGGACGAGTTGTAATTCCCGTAGCCGCTGTAACCGCCGTAGCTGTAGCCCACGACGTCTCCGGAGAGCGCCGATGCGAGCAGCGCGAAGGGGTTGGTGACGAAAAACAGATCCTGTAAGAGCGAGTCGTACATGAAGATGCCGAGAATCCCGAGAACCATCGGCACGCCCGCCCAGACGCCGATCCACAACGCGATGTTGGCGACCATCGCCATGCTGTTCCTGCGGAAGAGCACGGAGAAGAGGACGCCCGAACCACCGAGCATCGCCGCGACGCCGACGCCGAGGCACATGGTGTGCAGGATGATCAGCGGCGAGATGATGTCATCGCCCCTGAAGAAGCCCACCATGCTGTAGATCACGGTGTGCAGCGTGACAAACTGCAGGATGAGCATCGGCATCGGGAAGGCGCCAAGGAGTTTCCCGAAGAGGATGGACCACGCGCTCATCGGTGTCGAGAGCAGCACGTCGAGCGTCCGCGCTTCTCGCTCGCCCGCGACCGAGCCGGTCGTCGCGTTCAGCGGGGTCAGGCAGGAGATGAAGAAGCAGATAAAAATGAGCGAGTAGTGCATCTCCTGGGCGGTGGGGTCCGCCTGGGTGTAGAGGTAGATCAACGCCCCCGCGCCAATGAAGACCCCGACGATCTTGAAGGTGCGCGCACCCTTGAAGAGCGGCTGGCGGAGTTCGCGCCACGCAACGGGGTTGCCGAAGACGGTTCGGGAACGCTTCCGCCCCTTCCTGACCGCTGCCTTCCGTTGCGCCCGCTTCGAGCGCGTGACACGCTGCTTGACCTTGCCGACGGCTTCCAGACGAAGCCGTGCGGCGGTCATCGACATGATGATCCACGACAGCAGCAGGCACCAGGCGCTCGAGACCACCCACGTGCTGCCCTCGAACGGCATCAGCCCGCCGGGCATGGGGCTCTGTTCGTCGATGGACAGCAGCACGAGGGCCCCGATGGGGCTGAGGTGCAGCGCGATCCCGAGCAGCCACATCATGAGTGTTTGCGACCAATCGCTGAACCCGCCGATGAACGCCGGGACAAAGGGGATGACGCTGAGCGTGATCGTGGCAGCGACCGCCGAGGTCATGGCGCTCCAGGCTTTTTTGACCCGCAGCGAGAACCAGGTCGCGATGACCGTCGCGAAGATCGCTTGGCAGATCGTCACAAGCGTGAACGCGAAGACGTTCTGCAGGCTCAGACCGCCGAACGTGCGGGAGGCGAGCAGGATGGGGAGCGTGATGAGCGAGAGGATCAGGACCTGCATCACGCGGCTGCTGACCTTGCTTGCGACGATCGTCCACGCGTTCATCGGGGTCGAGAGGATCGACTCCATAGTGCGACCCTGCTTCTCCTCGAGCATCGTGCCCGAGCCCAGGGCCGCCGCGATGATGGGCAGCGCCGTCGCCATGATCCATCCCACGCTGAGCGCGATGGCCGGGGCGATGAGGCCGTACGCCCGGATGCGGGCGGCGCCGACCTCGTACGTCACCTCGCCATCCATGTAGGAGCGGAGGATGATCCAGAGGAAGAACGCCAGCAGCAGACCCGTCGCGAAGCGCGCCCAGTGCGTGAACGAGCGGCGCCCGGAGACAAGCATCTCCTTGAAGAAGATCGGCCCGAAGAAGGCGCGGGGATCGAGGGCGTGGAGAAGATGCTTCATCGGGTCACTGCACCTGGCCCTTGGTGATCCGCAGGAAGACGTCCTCGAGCTTCACGCTCCGCGGCGTGAACGCGTTGATCCGGAACCCATCGTTCACGAGGCGCTCGAGGATGAAGTGGTGCCCGTGCTTGCCCGGCGCGAGCTCGACGAGGACCTCGCGCTCGGACTCCACCTCGCCCTCGCCCTCGTCCTCGACCGTGGCGCTGGCGACCCGCTCGTCCTCGCTAAGAACGCTGGCGGCGCGTACGGCGTCCGCTTCCAACCGGATCGCGATGCGCTCGCCCGCCCCGGACTCCGCGATGGCCTGCTCGGTCGTGCCAGCGAAGAGCAGCTTTCCCCTTTCGATGATTCCGATGCTCGAACACATCTCGTGCAGCTCGGACAGGATGTGGCTGCTGACGATGATCGTCTTGCCCATGCGTTGCAGTTCCATGAGCAACGAGCGCATCTCGATGCGGGCCCGCGGGTCGAGGCCGCTGGCGGGCTCGTCGAGGAGCAGGACCTTCGGGTCATGAACGAGCACGCGCGCCACACCCAGGCGCTGCTGCATGCCGCGGGAGAGCCCGGAGACCATCTCGTGCTTCTTCTCGGTGAGGTCCGTGAGCTCGAGCACGCCGTCGATGAGTGACGATCGCTTGGGGCGGGCGACCCCGAAGGCGGCGCAGAAGAACTGGAGGTACTCGTGGACCGTGAGGTCGTCGTAGACGCCCAGGAAGTCCGGCATGAACCCGACGATCTTGCGGATCTTCTCCGGGTGCTTGCGGACCGACAGCCCGTCCACGCTCGCCTCGCCCGCGTCGGCGCGGAGCAGGCACGCGAGCACCTTCATGGTCGTGCTCTTGCCGGCGCCGTTGGGACCGATGTAGCCGAAGACCTGCCCCCGCTCGAGCTCGAGCGAGAGGTTGTCGAGCGCGAGGAGGTCGCCGTAACGGACGCTGACGTTCTGGAGGCTGATCACGGGCTGGTGGTCCTTTGCAGTGCGTCGATGACGGCTCGCGAGTCGTCGTCGAGCTCGATGGGGATACGGGCGTGATGCAGGCGCGAGCCGACCACCGCACCGCTCGGTGCGCCGGGGATCGCGGGCCCCTCCGCGAAGTCCACCGACACGTGGGCATAGGCATACCGGCCCGAGTCGATCCACGCCTGGATCGCGGGTTCCCGGTTCTCATACGCAGCGGCGCCGAAAGCATCGCGTGCGAAGTGCGTTCCCGGCTCGATGGCACCGAAGCGGCACGGCACCTCGAACTCGACAGATGGCGGGCCGTTCCGATGAGATGCGCTGATCGAGCCCAGGTGAACGCCCTGATTCGTCCAGATCGCGGCGGTCTGCATGTGGAACGGACGATCCGCTGAGATAACCAGCGTGGGCTCACCGTCATCATTGAGCCGTAGTCGTACGTCGACGGGCGCTCCGCTCGCGAACGACTCCTGCACGCTGGCGAGTGAGCGCGGGCGCATCACCGAAGGTGCCACCACCGCGCCGTCCCCCACGCGCGTCGCGGGCGTGCTGAATCCATGCCCCGCGAACTTGCCCTCGAGCCGGTGCTGCCACACGCCGGCGATCTGGTCGGCCGGCTCAAACCGCGCCGTGTGCCGGCCCGACGAGAAGATGGTGATCACGCGGTCCGTGCGCCCCGTGCCATCGGGCGCGATGTCCGTGATCTCCACCACGCCCGCTTGGGGCATTCCCGACGTCACGAGCATCGGTGCGAAGATACCCAGGACGCTGGCGAGCCCGATCCACCCCAGCGCACTCGCCCACGAGCGGTGCAGCAGTTTGCGGCGTTTGAGAATGAACCGGTCCACCGGGCCCATGCACACCGCCAGCAGGCCGACGAAGGCGAAGAGCCACCACACCGGGGGCGGTTGGACCTCGTCGAATCGCGCGACCGTCGTGTTGACCAGGTCGTCGCCCGGCTCGACCTCCGAAACGTACCCGTAGTACCCGCTTCTGTTCTCGGGCGCGGGCGGGGCGTCGAACATCGCCAGCCAGAGCTCCATGCGATCCGCCGCATCTTGGGCCGAATCGGCCGGCTGGACCGGGAGGAGACTCACGAGGCCGAGCCCCAGCGGCCAACGCGATCGTTCAAGCGTATCGAGGGTGTTGGCTCGCACCGGCCGAGCGGTGACGGGCGATTGGGCTGGCCGGAAATCGCGATCGAGATAGGTGTCGTCCCCGATCAGGACCAGATCGCCGCCGTCGCGGACCCACTCGAGAATCGCGTCCCGCTGAGACCCCGAGATGCTCGGGAGCGTCTGGGTGTGCAGCACGAGGGTGCGCACGGATTCGAGGAGGCGCGATTCGGTCGGCAGTCGATCGCTGGAGATCTCGCTGTGAACCAGTGAGGCCCATCGTACGAGGACCTCCGACGTTTCCCTCTGGTAGACCGCATCGCGATCGTTCTGGATGCTTTGACTCGAGACCTGGTACGAATCCGGGATGGCGTACGTCGGGGACGCGGGACCGTTCACGAAGAGCGTGAACGCGTTCCGCCCGTTCGTGTTCTCGATGCCGATGACCGGCACGTCGGACCCTCGCGGCGGGGAACTCCATCGCCCGATCGTCCGCCCGCCCTGCGACTTGAGCGTCACGCTGACCCGCCAACTCACGGACCATCCGTACTCGTTCACACCGAGTTGCACACGGACCGGCACCTCGTACAGCGTGGAGGACGAGGGCGTTGACGCGAAGGGACGCACGCCCCGGAAGACGGTCCTCCCACCCGTCGCGATGTCAACGACGATGGTGCCGCCGACGGGTTCGTCGCCGCCTTCGATGAGCACGCGGACGGGCGCCCATGCGCCCGATGGCAGGACATCGTTCCAGCCCGCCGAGACCTCGCCGATGCGCGGGCCCTGCGCTCGCGCAACGCCCATCGAGCAGAGCACCGCCACAGCGAAGACCAACCATCGTGGCGTGACAGACATAGGCGCTAGATCCTCACCTTCTGGTTGTACACGTACCACTCCACCATCACCACGACAAGACCGAGCAGCACGAGCAGCGGCCACAGCGGCGTCGAGCCGTCCGCGCCGTCGTCCGCACGGTTGCTGGTGATCACCTCGGCCCGGGAGAGGTCGAGCGTCTGGTTGCTCGCGAGTTCGGACTCCACGCTGTCCTGCATGGACGCCGCGATCAGCCGCACCGCGCGACCGTTGACCACCGCGTCCTGCGCCCCGGGTTCCCCCTCCCATGACAGCGTGTGGACGCCCGATCGCTCGATGGGGCCGACGACGACCGAGCCGTCGGGGCCGGGCCGGAGCGTGACGCGCTCGCCGTCGGGCGTCGTGTGGCGCACGCTGGTCACGCCCACGGGCACCGTCGTGCGCACGACCTCGCCGGGCCTCGCGACGGGCGAGGCGAGCTCGGAGAGGTCGTCGCCCAGGTACCGCACCGCCTGGGCGATAAAGAGCGGGAACGTCCACTCGCGGGGCCAGGTGCTGCTCAGCACATCGAAGCCGACCACGAGCGCGCGCGTGCCGGCGCGATCGATCTCGAAGAGCAGCGGACCCTCGCTGCCGGTGCCGAGCACGACCGCGTCATCGCCCGCTTCCAGCAGCGGCGGGCCCAGGATACGCGTCGGGTCGAAGTCCACATACCGCAGCGCCGGGTGGTCGCGCTGCCAACGGATCATCGCTCCGACGTTGTCCCCGCCCCCGGCGCGTTTCACGGTGATCGCACCACCGGGCGGAACGGCGCCGAGGCAGAGGAACCGGCCCACGGGTGGGCCATCGGGCAGCTCGTCCGCGCCGGGCCACTCGGTGATCACGTACACCTCGTGCGAGCGGGACGGGTCCTTGAGCTCCGCCGCGAACTCCTCGGGGGTCATGCTGTCCAGGCTGGCCAGCGGCATGTGCGTCAGCGCGTTGCGCACGAAGACGCCCGGCGAGCCGACCATCGCAACAGACATGCGCCGGGCCGGCGCGAGCGTCGCCCACGCGACGTTGTCCGCCTCCAGCGCGTCGGCCTGCCCCTCGGGGATGATCAGGGCCGCCGAGAGCACCGCGGCGTCCGAACGCTCGAGCTTGAAGACCACGCCGCCGGTGCCCGGTTCGCCCTCGCTGTTCCTCGGCGGGAGGGTGATACGCCGGACGCGCGCGCCGACTCCGTCGATGCCGAACTCGACGTCGATCTCGCGCTGCTGCGTGTCGGTGCTCTGGATGGCGACGAAGACCTCGATCTCGCTGGGCCGCTCGAAGACGCGCTGCGCCTGCATGGAGGTGATCGCCAGGTTCGGGGCGTTGTCGGTGCCGACGCGCCGGTAGTCGATCGTCAGACCGCCCGGGAGCTGCGCCGAGGCGCTGTCGGCGAGCCCGCCGTCGGACCAGAGGATGATCGGCACACCTTCAACGGTCGTGAACGCATCACCCTCGCCCGAGATTGTCTTGCTGGCTGCGTAAGGCTCGGCGGTCTTCGCAGCCGGTTCGATCCGCGTCGTGGACTCGCCCGGGTCGATCGCCTGGATCGCCTCGCGCAACAGCGCCTTGCTGCTGGTGAAGGGCTGCACCACCTCCGCGCCGCCGTCGAACGCGATCACCATCGCCTCATCAGCGCTCGAACCGCCGAAGAGAGCACCCAGTGCTCCGGTGCCCCCCCCGCTGCTCATCGACTCCACGAACGCCAGCGCCTCGCGCTTGGCGTGCGCCAGGCGTGTCTCAGGGTCGCCGTTCGGGTCCTTCTCATCGAGCGCGCCCATGCTCGCCGAGCGGTCGATCATGATGATCGAACGGGGCGGGGGCGGGAGCGCCGAGTCCAGCACCGGCTGCGCGAGCGCGAAGAGCACCAGCGCCAGCACGATCAACTGCATCAGCAGCAGGATGTTCTTCCGCAGCTTCTGGAAGGGCGCGTTGGCCTGGAGGTCCTCGATGGACTTCTTCCAGAGCAGCGTCGTGGAGACGTCCATGCTGCGCCGGCGCAGCTTGAGGAAGTACAGGAGCACGAGCGTGGGGATCGCGATCATCGCCGCGATGCCGCCGAGCCACGGGCTGAGGAAGGTGGGCCAACTCACCGGACAACCCCCCTCGCGCGCAGATACTCGAGCATCAGCGTCTCGATGGGTGTATCGCTCGGCAGCGTCATGTGCGTGATCTCACGCCTCGCGCAAAACATCCGCAGCTGATCGCAGTACGCGCCGAGGTTCGCTTTGTACCGCTTGAGCAGCGGCGCGGAGATGGTCACCTCCGCGACGTCCCCGTCTTCCACGTCCTTCAGTCGCAAGTCGCCCCCCACCTTCGGATCGAGTTCCTCAGGCGACAGCACCTGGATCACCACAAGGTCGTACCCGCGACCGACGAGGTACCGCAGCCCCTGCTCGTACCCCTCCTTGAAGAAGCAGTCCGAGAGCAGCACCATCACGCCCTTGCCGCGACGCGAGAGGGCGACGCGTTTGGCGGCCTCGGTGAAGCGCGAGCCGCCCGAGGGCGTGAGCGAACAGATGAAGCGGCCCATGTCGTGGACACGCCGGCGCCCGCGCAGGTCGCGGAGCGAGGCGGTGACCTCGCCGATGCGCGACGGACCATCCTGTTCTTCGACAGGGATCGGGTCGTCGCCGAAGCCGGTGATCGCGACGCGGTTCAGGTTCACGAGCCCCACATACCCCAGGGCCGCGGCGACCTTCTGACAGAAGAGGAACTTGGAGGGGTCGCCGCAATCGGCGGAGGCGGAGGTGTCGATGAGCACGTGCAGCGAGAGGTCCTCCTCCTCCATGAAGAGCTTGAGGAAGAGCCGATCGAGGCGCCCGAAGATGTTCCAGTCGATAAAGCGTGTGTCGTCACCCCGGACGTAGGGGCGGTGGTCGGCGAACTCGACGGACTCGCCCCGCTTCTTCGACCGCCGCTCGCCCTTCATCTTGCCGGCGAACATCTTCTTCGACGCGAGGTCGATGGACGACAGCTTCGCGACGAGGTTGCCTGTGAGCAGGTCGTCGAGGGACTCGGGCCGCTTTGGGGTGGTGGTTGGTAGCATTATTGGGGAGTACGCAGAACTGCGGAGTTGGCGGAGTGCGTAGAGGGGGAACCGGTGGGATCGAACAGAGAACTGTGCTGGTTGAGGCGGCGATACACCCCATCGCGGAGAGATAGGGTGTCAAAATTCAGGAGCAATCCGAGGGGGAGGTCGGCCGCGCGGAGATAACCAGTGAGTTGAGCGAGGTGGTGATCAGAGACTGATTCGATGGACTTCAACTCCACGACGACGAGATCCGCGACCACCAGATCGAACACTTGATCGCCGATCCGTCGCCCCTCGTACAGCACGGTCACACGTCGCTGCCGATCGAACGCCATGCTGGCCTCTTGAAGCTCGATATCCAGAGCACGCTCGTACAACACCTCCGCCAACCCGGGCCCCAATTCCCGATGCACACGAAAAGCGCAACCGAGGACCGCCTCGGTCACCCTCTTCCAAGAATTCGGGATCTCAACACTCTTCTTCTTCATACTCTGCGCACTCTCCAGAACTCTGCAGTTCTGCGTACCTCTCTTTAGGCGTTCGTCAGCACAGGCTCACGCCGCGTGGACTTCACGATCTCGCTCACGATGTCGTCCTGCAGCACGCGGTCCGCCTCCGCCTCGAAATTGAGCAGCACGCGGTGGCGCAGAGCGGGCCTGGCGATCGCGTCGATGTCCTCGGGCGCGACGTGGAACCGCCCGTCGGTGAGGGCCTTCACCTTGCCCGCGAGCACGAGCGACTGGGCGCCGCGGGGGGAGGCGCCGCAGCGGACGTAGCGGTTGGTGATCTCCGGGGCGAACTCGCCCTCGGGGTGCGTCGCGAGCACCAGCCGCGCTGCGTACTCCTTCACGTGCGGCGCGATGATCACCTCACGCACGAGTTTCTGCGCCTCGATGATGCCCGGGCCGTCGATCTTCGACTCGACCTTGGGCGTCTCTTCCCCCGTCGTGCGATCGACGATCTTCATCAGGTCCTGCAGCTTCGAATAGCCGACCGACAGCTTGAAGATGAAGCGGTCGAGCTGCGCCTCGGGGAGCGGGTAGGTGCCCTCCTGCTCGATGGGGTTCTGCGTCGCCAGGACGAAGAAGGGCGCCTCCAGCTGGTGGCGCTCGCCGCCGATGGTGACGGTCTTCTCCTGCATCGCCTCGAGCAGAGCAGACTGACTCTTGGGCGTGGCGCGGTTGATCTCGTCGGCCAGCAGGAGCTGCGCGAAGATCGGGCCCGGCTGGAACTCGAACTTACGCCGACCGGTGTCCGGGTCCTCCATCACGATGTTCGTGCCGATGATGTCCGCGGGCATCAGGTCGGGCGTGAACTGGATGCGGCTGAAGTCCAGGTCCATCACCTCCGCCAGCGTGCGCACCAGCATGGTCTTGCCCAGGCCCGGCACGCCCTCCAGCAGCACGTTGCCGCCCGTGAAGACGGCGATGAGCACGCCCTCGACGATCGCGTCGTGTCCGACGATCACCTTCTGCACCTCGTCCTTGAGCGCTTGGAAGGTGCTCCGGAAGCGCTCGCAGCGCTCGCGCACGTTGTCGGGTGTGCTGTTGGTGGTGGGGTCCATATCGGTGTCCTCTTTGGGGATGCGCGTGCGTGGGTGTCAGGGGGACCGGGTTTGAGTGGTTGTGGAGGGGTCGTCAGTTCTCGTTGTCGTGCGTGTGAGCGCGTTTCTTGGCGGCCAGGAGGCGCGACATGCCGTCCTCCTCCACCTTGGGTGACTTCTGGGCCTCTCCGTCGCCGACGGGCCGTTTGGGCTCGGCGGGCGGGCGGGAAGAGATGATCGGGCCGGTCGCAGGAGCGGATTTCGGATCCGCCTCGAACTTCGCCTTGGCCGCCTGCTTCGTCTCGGCGCTGGCGGATTTTTTGAGGCGCACCTGCGTCTTCTCGCGGGCCACCTTGAGCGCGTCGATCTGCGTCGCGGTGTGCTGCGTCTTCTTCGCGGCCCGACGGATCGACCCGATGATCTCGCGGGGCGAGATCCGCACACGGCGCACCGCGACGTCTGTCAAGAAGAGTCCGATGCACATCAGGATGAACGCGAGCCACACCGGGCTCAGCGCGATCGGCTGGGTGAGCCCCGCGCTCTCGAACAGCGGTGCCCCCGCCTGATCCGGGTCGCTCAGCACGCGACCGCCCGTGGACTCCGCGAGACGGCGCATGAGCCCGATGTTGGGCTCGATCCGGCGAAACTCGTCGGAGAACGGGCGGGTGACGGAGGCCTGGATGGTGCCGCGCTCGATCGAGCCCTCGGCCTGCGTTTCGTACGCGGTCGTGACGAGATAGGAGCCCGAGTCGGAGGAATCGAACCAGCCCTCGTACCGCCCCGGCGCCGCCTGCGGCAGCGCGAGGTCCACCGCCTCGCCGTCCGGCGCGATCACACGGGCCATGAAGCGTGCGAAGTTGAGCGGTTCCCCGTCCGCGTCCAGCGCATTGATGGTGACCTTGGTGCGCGGGCCGTCGTTGGTCGTGACGACCGAGAGGTTCGCGCTCCCGGTCGGGCGCATCACCCAGCGAACGTGCTGCTCCCAGAAGGGGCGGAACGCGCCCCAGGACATCCAATCCGTAGCCCAGCGCGACGTCGCGTCGGACGTGAAGGCGACCACACGACCGAGCCCGTGCTGCCACTGCGCCAGGATCGGGTCTTCGTCCGGCTCCGGTGCGCGCATCGTGACGACCGACAGGCCCTCGCGGTCCGTGGTGACCACGTACCCCGTCACCGCGGGCACCGGCGAAGGGATCGAGCGCAGTGGAACAGACGGGGCACCGGTGAACGACGGGTTGAACGGATCACCCTCCCAGATGAGCGCACGCTTCACGATCTGCGCTTCTTTCACGAAGATCTGCGGCAGCTCCGCGAGGCCCGAAGCGTTCGCTTTCACGTCGTGGTAGAGCCCGCCGGTCTGGAGCGTGAGGCTCTGGAGCAGCGCGTCGTTCGCCCAGCCACCGATGGAGACGCAGGAGATGGAGATGTTCAGCCGGTTTGCACGCGCCAGGAGCTGCGGCAGCGTACCGTTGTCGATCGTCTCGCCGTCAGAGAGCACCACCATGTGGCGCACCGCGGCGTCGGACTTCTCCAGCACGTCCAGCGCACCGTTGATGGCGGGGTACATGCTCGTACCGCCCCCCGGCGAGAGCGCGCGGATCTTGCGGATAAACGCCGCCTTGTCCCCCACCTCTTGCAACGGGACGACCGTGCCGACCGTGGAATCGAAACGAAGCACCGCCGCCTCGTCGAGTCGGCTGAGCGCGGTGACCGCCGCGATCGCGCCCTCTTCGGCGGCGTCGAGCGCAGAGAGCGAGGTGCCCTGGATCGGCGAGGACATCGATCCAGACGTATCGATCACGATCGCCATCGCACCCTTGGGCATGTTGCGCCGCTCGGGCACGTCGAGACGCACGGGAAGGACCTCTTCGACGGGGCTGGAGATCCAGCCGCCGGCGCCGAAGCCGTTGGGCCCGCCGACCATGAGCAGCCCGCCCCCCGAGTCGCGGACGTACTGGGCGAGGTTCTCCTGCATGCGGACGTCGAAGCCGTACGCGGGCGTGTCGAAGAGCACGATCGCGTCGTACTGCTGCATCTGCTCGAGCGAGCGCGGACCCTCGCCCGGCGTCAGCAGCTCGGTATCGATCTCCGAGTCACGCAGCGCTTTGAGAAAAGGCTCGGTCTCGAAGGGCGCCACGGTGTAGACGAGCACCTTGCCCTCGGACTGCACGAAGGTCACGCCCCCAGCAACGTTGTTCTGCGCGATCGCGTCGTCACTCTCCGAGTCCGGGTCGAAGCGGGCGACGAAGCGCTGGGGACCGCCCCGGAAGAGCGTGACGGGGATCGTGAAGGGCGTCTGGCCTTCGCGCAGCGTGATGGGCAGCGACGTGCCCTCCTCGTTGGGCGTGAAGTCGTAGGGCCGACCGCCGACAGAGAGCGAGAGACGCCCGGTTGTTGTGCCCTGTTTGCTGGAGCGCAGGATGGCGGTGAGGTTCACCGTCTGGCCGAGGCGCACCGCGGACGGCGCGTTGAGCTCGTCGAAGACCACCTCGTTCCCGACGAGCGCCTCCACGGGGATCACATCGATCGGAACGCCCAGGGCTCTGGCGCGTTCCGCGGCACGCTGCACGTTGCCCGCGGTCTCGTTGCCGTCGGAGACGACGAGGATGCGCGATGCGGCATCGGCGGGGGTGATCGAGAGCGCGGTGCGCACAGCGTCGGCGAGGTTGGTCCCGTCGCGCGGGCCCGGATCGAGATCGCCAGCAGCCACCGCGTTGTCGAGGGCCATACGGGGCGTCACTCCCCGGTTGGGGAGCGTTCTGGCGTACGCCTGCTGCGCCGTCGTGACGATGCCCAGCCGGTCCTCCGCGCCGGACCCGCTCATCATCTCGTTCAGCGACTCCACGATCGAATCGGTGGCCCCTCGCGGCATCGAGGCGCTGCCGTCCATCACCACCACGACGGCCAGCCCCTTGCCCTCCCGGCGCACATTCGGCTCCGCGAGCGTCGCGCACAGCGCCGCGATCACGAGCACTCGGATCGCGAGCGAGACCCACCGGGTCGCGCCGCCCAGCCCCGCGAGGCTCCGCCTGCTGAACCACCACGCCAGCGCGACCAGCGCGGGGATGAGCAGGAGCCAGAGCGGGCTGGCGAACTGAATGGGCCCGATCACCACGGTGCGGTCGCTCCCGGGAGTGTGTGGGTCGGCGCGCCTATCGCGCCGTGGTCACCCGGTGCTACGAGCCGGATTCGGAAGACGAGCCGGGCTCCAGTGTCTCTGCGGGTTCCGAGGCCTTTTCCGCCTCGCGTTCAAGGCCGCCGAAATACTTCTTGACGACGTCCTCGTACTCCTTGGGAACGCGGTGCTCATCGATCGCGTCGGACGCCGCCTCACCGCCGGCCTTCGCCGCCTCGCGGAACTGCGCGACGGATTCGCCTCGGATCTGCTCGCCGCCCTCGGCGACCATCGAGCCGATGATCGGGCCGTTGGGATCGGGGACGGTGCTGGCCTTCTTGTGCTCGACGACGGTGTCCTCGGAGTTGTTGGTGCCCTCCTCGGTACCGCCCTTGCCGGTGCTGCCCGCACCCTGGCCGCCGCCCTTCATGAGGCGCTGTTTCTGCGCCCACTGCGGCAGCGCGCTGGCCCGCTGGCCGCCGCCCTTGGAACCGAGCATGTCCATCGAACCCTGGCACTGCCCCTGGGCGGCCTGGAGGTTCTTCATCTGCTGGTCGAGCATCTCCATCTGCGAGAGCTGCCCCTGCAGACCTTGCATCGCGTTGCCCTGCCCCGCCTTGCCCATGTTCTGAGCGAGCTTCGACATGCCTCCTGCGCACTGCTGGCACTGGCCCGCGGCGTTCTGGGCCTGCTGGAGCTGCTGCTGCAACTGCTGCTTCTGCTGCTCAGTGAGGTTCTGCGCGTTCTGGATCGCCTGCTGCAACGCCTGCGGGTTGTTCGCAAGGTTGGAGGGCAAGCCCGCCTGCTTCGCGATGTTCTGCATCGCCTGCTGCTGTTGCTGGGCGGCGTTCTGGAGCTGGTTGGCGAGCTGCTGCATCTGCTGCGCGAGCGCCTGCTTCTGCTCTTCCGTCAGGCTGCCGTTCTCGGAGAGCTGCTTGTTCAACTCTTCGAGCTGCTCCACGGCCGCCTTGAAGTCGCCCTTCTGCAGCGCCTCGGCCATCTTGGTCACGGGGGAGTTCAGACCCTCGGGGATCTCGATCGAGGCCGTCATCTCCTTGAGCGCCTCGGACTCCGCCTTCGCGCCGTTCTCGAGCTGCTCAAGACGGTCACGCATCGCGGTGAGCCTGCGCAACTCGGCGTTACGCAATTCCTCCGGCGTCTTCGCGGACTCGATCTCATCGTTCTGCTCGAGAAGCTCGTTCAGCGCATCGTCGTTGATCTCAGAGAGAGCCGCGTCCATGTCCTTCCGGGACTCGTCCACCGCTTCCTTGATCTCGATGAGTTCCCGCTCCTCTTCCGCCGCCGCGAGCTGCTCTTCCTCACCCTGCTTGTTGAAGAGGGCCATCACGTTCTGCTGCGGCATCCACCCACCGACAAACGTCACCAGCGCGAGCGCCGCCGGCGCCACCCAGTAACGAGGCACCACGATCGGCACCGCGACGCGCACGTCCACACGGGCCGCGGCACGCTCGCCCTCGCCCACCGTCGCGGCGTGCCAGGCGTCGTCCTTCGCTTCGGTGTCGGACCGCGCCCACACCGCTGTCGCGAGGGTCGCTTTCAGGCCGAGCTTCTCGTCGAGGTCGCGCGCGATCGCACGCCCGTCCGGGCGCGTCATCCACACCCAGACCGCGGCACCCAGCAACGCGGCTCCGACAGCGATCCCCCAGGCCCACGACCAATCCGGAGCGGGCGTCGCGAAGCCCTTCTCGGCGACCCGGATCGCCAGCAGCCCGAGCATCGCCAGCGCGAGCGCAAACGTCCCGGCGACGACGAACCGCGCGAGTGCGATGCGACGGGCCCCCTTGCGGAGCGTGCGATCGAGGTTGGTCATTGATTGGCCTTCCGTAAGAAGGATGGTGGATTCACTCTATAGATACCGCTCCCGCCCCCCTGAGGTTCATGGGAATCGGGTTCTGCGCCGTTCAAGCCCGATTCTAGATGCTACCATGGCCTCCTCTGCGGGCGTAGCTCAATGGTAGAGCGTCAGCCTTCCAAGCTGAATGTTGACGGTTCGAGTCCGTTCGCCCGCTTTCGCAAGCCCCTTTCCGTGATCCGACGTGTCCCGAACGGTCACGCCCGCGCTCACGCAGCGGCTCGGTATGCTCGCCATCCGTGTTCCAATGCGGCAAGAACCGTCCATCCGAGGGGCCCGATACCGTGACGCGATCCGTTCTCCTCTGCCTCGCCCTGCTCTCGATCTGTCTGAGTGCCTGCTCGCGCACGCCGCCGGGCATCGCGATGAACTCCCCGACACTCGTGGTGGCCTTCGACGCGATCCCCGAGGAAGAACGACCCGAGATCGAGGCCTTCATGCAGCGTTGGAGCGCCAAGAAACTCGGCGACCTCCAATACGAGATCCCGCTCATCGCCGGCTCGCGTTCCAAGGCCACGTTCCCGGTCATCGCTCAGGAGATCCAGCGCTGGCACGACAAGATCAGCCGCATCCGCAACGCCAGCGGCGCCCGCATCCCGACGCACGACCGCGTCATCGTTCAGCTCCGGTACATCTCGACCAAGGCGCAGAGCGAGAGCGGCGCGACCATCACGTTCCTCGCACGCCCCGCGGGTGCGAACCTCTTCATCGACACCGAACTCCCCGGCATCACGCCCTACCTCAACGAGGACGGCAGCGTGAAGCTCAACGACGCGCGCTTCACCATCGCCCTCCCCTTCTCCTTCATCCGCAGCACCGACCGCATCTACTTCTACAGCCAGTTCCGCGGCTCGCGACGCTACTTCTACTACGACGTCGCTCGCCAGCAGCAGATCGAACTGACCGACGTGATCGACGACGCGGAGTGGGACGCCTTCAAGCAGCGTCGCGGCGGGCGCTGATCAGCGTCTCCGAAACGCTCGACGGGCATCCAGACAGACTCGGGATGCTCCAATCGGAACCCCCGCACCGGCGTGGCACGCTCAGAACATTCCCCAGTACCGGTTGATGTCGAACTTGATCTCCCGCTCCTCGCCTCCGTCTACGACCTTCATGTAGTCGTACCGGCGACCGTCCTCCTCGCCCACGCTCTGCATCGTCATCTGTAAGCGATGAAGACGCATATACGCATACTGCTCCCGCGTCTCGTTCACCACAAAGGGCTTCTCGCGGAACCGCACCGGCAAGTCGTCCGCGTCGAACGTCACCCGGCCGACACCGGCGACGGCATCCGGGGCATCGGTCGCGAAGGTCTCGCCCAGCCCCTCCATCGGTGCGGCGTCGGTGATGGCCACCGTGCCGTCGTCGCGGAGGGTGTACTCGGATTTCATGGTCACAAGGCTGGTCTCGGTCGATTCGATCGCCTCGCCGCCCCGTGACTGGAACGGCTCCTCCCCGCACCCGATGAGCACGCCGTTCCGCACGCGCTCGACGTGACTCGCGGCACCCTTCAGCACGACCGGGCAGTCGAGAAACACGCAGTTCGCGATCGCGGAGATACCCATGATGTCGCCGCCGTTCGTCTCGATCGCACCCTTCTTCGGGGCCACGAAGACGCAGTTGCGGATGACCAGGCGACGGAACTCGCCGGCCGCGAGCAGCCCCGTGTCGTTCTCGATGAACGTGCAATCACGGACACGCGGCGCGCTGTCCATCGCGAACACGCCCATGCCGCCACCTCGGAAGGTGCAGCCGCGGACGGTCGGGCACGCCCAACCGATCGCACGCACGCCGATGCGGCAGTCAGAGAACGTGCAGTCGAGCACATCGGTGAGCGGCGTCCCCATCAGAGCGACCGCCTCGGGGATCGACGTGAACGTGCAGCCCTGCACCCGGATCGAGGACATCGCGTTGATCCCGCGTTGGACGGCCTCGCCGCCTCGGATCTCCACGTCACGGACGACGACTTCGTTCCCGACGATGTTGAGCACCGAAAAATCGTCACCGACGATCACCGATGCGCCCGTTTCCGAGCCGCGGATCTCAACGCCATCGGGGACACGCTGTGATCCCGCGTGCGTGCCCGGCGCGAGTCGCAGCATGTCGCCCGGAGCGGCGTTTTCGAGCGCCGCCGCGAGGGCACCATCCTCCGCGGGGACATCGATCGTTTCAGCCAGAGCGAAGGCGCTGGAGAACAGCAGCACGCTGACAATCACCGAGACTCGCAACATCTTGCACCGGTCCTTTCGTGTCGCGACGCATCACGCCCCGCGAGCGCGCAGCGTACGAAGATCGGTGCTTTTTCAAAAGTAAAAAATCTCGCCCGAAGCGCGGCAGGCAGCGAAAGGGCCACCCGATCAGCGTGCCGTGAGTTCACGCACGTATCCAACCGGCGCAAGGGCCAGGTTCACCCCTTGATTGTTCTGCTTGTACTGCGTCCATGTGTACGTGTTGGCGCGCAGCGTGACCTCCGCCGCCGTGGATTCGGGGCGGTATTGCAGACCGATCACCTCCACCACGTCCATTTTGAGCGTGAGATAGACACGCGGGTTTATACCGGTGGTGTACAGGTGCACCGTCACGCTGTCGTACGGGCTGGAACCAGCGGCGATCTTCGCGAGCATGTCCCGCGAAGCGTTGCCGTTCGCTACTAGCAGACGCACCTCTTCGCTGACGGTCGCCGGGCTGAGCATGCGGGAACTCTGCGTCGGGGCCCGGAGCCCGAGATCGACGAACCCGCCGAGTGCTGTCCAGCCCATCGAGAACGAATCGGTCGCCTCTCCCGTGATCCCGGGGATTTCCAGAAATGCTTCGAGCTCTTCGAAGGGCATGAACCCGGTGGAACGTGGCCCGCCCAGGCCCGCGATGGCGTCGCTCAGGTCGCCGAGGGAAGGACCGGTCGGTCCCACCTCACCCGCGGGAGGATCGAGAGGGCCGAAGGCGAACGCGCCGGCGAGAGCGAACGCGACGAGAGTCATTGCGACGAGGGCGCGGGTCGAGAATCGAGACATGGCGTGGCTCCTGGTGGTTGTCGTAAGACGCGGATCGACGGACCACCGTCGATTCAATGAGCATGACGCGCCCAGCCCCGAACGCAACACCCGCGACGCCTCATGTGCGTTCCTACACTGCTCAGCACGCCCATGACCACGCCCCCCACCCATCTCGATCTCAAAAAAGACCGGGGCCTCTCCGTCGAGTGGCCCGACGGCGACAGCTCCTACTACTCCATCGCCTACCTCCGCAAGATGTCCCCCTCCGCCGAGCAGCGTCAGCTCCGCGAGGAGATGGCCAAGAACCCGCTGACCGTGCTGCCCTCGTCCCCCGCCGCGTCGGGCCCGCTCGTCGCGATAAGCGCGGAGATGGTCGGCAACTACGCGATCCGCATCCGCTTCTCGGACGGGCACGACACCGGGATCTACTCCTGGCAATACCTCCGCGACATCGACCCGGCCCGAGAAGAGCTCACCGACGCCGGGCCACCCGTTTCGGGTGGTCCAGACGCGCCGAAACCGGGCTGACCCACCCCACTCTGCCTCCTCTGACTGTCCGAGCATCCCCAAGAGGCCCGATATCCCGCAGTGAGCACGCACCGGCGCGTGCCGTGAGCCCCGCGGAGAGATCGATGCCCCCCAGCCCTACCCACGCCCCCGACCCGTGCCACCGCGACACCGCCCCGCGCACCCTCGTGATGGGCATCGCCAGCACTGCCCACGAAGCGTGGATGCGCGTCTGCGCGTCCGAAGCAGACGCGACCCCGGTCGGTGTGCTTCCGGCACGCGAGCGTGATCTCGCCGCCGCAGACGCGCTCGCCCTCCCGCTGCTGGGCGGCCCCGCTGACCTCGAACGAGTCCTGACCGAGACCGGCGCGAGCGTCGTGCTGCTGGCGATACCCGGCGCGATGCACGCGCTGATCAACGAACTTACCATCCGCATCGAGCAGGCTGGCGCGAGCGCCCGATGGCTGCCGCCGATGAGCGACACCATCGCGGGGCGCACCGGGTCGGCCCCCGGCGCTCTGGACCTCGCCAAGCTCATCGGGCGCGAGCCGCGCCCCATCGACGCGGGACTCGTCCGTTCGGTCGTTGCGGGCAAGCGTGTGCTGATCACCGGCGCGGGGGGGAGCATCGGCTCGGAGATCGCGCGCATCGTCTGTGCGCACGCCCCGAGCGAGATCATCCTGATGGAGCGCTCAGAGAACGCGCTCTTCGAGATCGATCGCGAACTCGCGAGCACGCACCCTGCTGTCGCGCGTCGCGCCGTGCTGCACGATGTGGTGGAGGACGCGCGCACGAACGCGCTGATGCGCCAGCTCTCGCCCCACATCGTCTTCCACGCCGCGGCCCACAAGCACGTCCCCATGATGGAAGACCACCCGAGCGCCGCGGTCACGAACAACGTCTTCGGCACCAAGGCGGTCTTCGACGGCGCGATCAACGCCGGCGCCGAACGCTTCGTGCTCGTCTCCACCGACAAGGCGGTCCACCCCACGAGCGTCATGGGTGCCACCAAGCGCCTCGCGGAGTTGTACGTCCGCAGCCGTGCGCGCGAGGTCGGCACACGCTGCGCCGTCGTCCGCTTCGGCAACGTGCTGGGCTCCGCGTGCAGCGTGCTCCCGATCTGGGACGGTCAGATCGCCCAGGGCGGCCCGCTCACGATTACCGATGAGCGCATGACGCGGTACTTCATGACCATCCCCGAGGCGGCCTCGCTGGTGATCCAGTCCGCCGCCATCCCGCAGGGCGAGGACGCGGGCGTGTACGTGCTCGACATGGGCGACGCCATCCGCATCGCCGACCTCGCCGAGCGCCTGCTGGCCCAGCGCGGCGTGGGCCCGCAGAGCGACGCCGTCGAGCTCCGATTCACCGGCATCCGCCCGGGCGAGAAGCTCTACGAAGAACTCGCCTACGCGACCGAGACGCTCGCACCGACGAGCGTGCCGGGCGTCCGCGCGTGGTCGGGCGCCTCGCCCTCGATGTCGCGCATGGCGCGCATGATCGAGGACCTGGGCGCGGTCCGGTCCTCCTCGGAACCGGGCGACGTCATCCGAGTCCTGCGAGACTGCGTGCCCGAGATGACCTCCGGATCGACCCCGGAGACACCCAAAGCGGTCATCCTCACGACCGATATCCCGAACACATCACGAACGCAAACCACCCACGCCGCTTGATTTCGGGCGTCGTTTGGTCACAATGACCGAATCCTCACGGGGCGGAGCCCCAACAATGAGTGCAAGACGCAGCACACCCGGTACGCGAGACGCCTCATGGCTTATGCGACAGCGACTGAACACGACCTGCAAACCGCAGGCCCCCACGAACAGACCAAGCACCTCCGCGAACAGGCACACTGCCTGATCGAGATGCTGCGCACCGCGAAGGCCGAGACGCTCGCACGCCTCGAGTCCGAATCGCGTGAAGACGCCTTTGCCTCCGTGCGGGGCGAGACATCCTTTGACCTCGCGATCGCCGACGCCGAGCACACGCGCGATGTGCTCGATCGTGCGCTCGAGCGCGCCCACTCGTGATCGACGAACCGACGCTGCGCATCCGCCTGCTGCGCGAGAGCGCGCAGGTTCCCACGTACAAGACCGAGCACGCCGCCGGCATGGACCTCAGCGCCGCGCCCGCAGACGGTTCGGACATCAGCATCCCGCCCGGTGAAGTCCGCATGGTCCCCTGCGGCTTCGCGATGGCCCTGGACCCCGGGTACGAGGCGCAGGTCCGCCCCCGCTCGGGTCTCGCCTCCAAGCACAGCGTCACGCTCCCCAACGCGCCGGGCACGATCGACGCCGACTACCGGGGCGAAGTCATCGTGCCGCTGATCAACCTCGGGCGCGACCCCTTTGTGGTGGAGCCCGGCATGCGCATCGCGCAGATGGTCATCGCTGCGGTCTCGCACGCGGGCGTGAGCGTGGTTGATGACCTCAGCGAACTGGGCGCCACCGCTCGCGGTGCGGGCGGATTCGGGTCCACCGGGCTCTAGTCCTCGTCGAGGTCCACGGTCCGCGCGAAGGGCCCGTAGGCATCCGTCAGCACGTCGAGATCGAAGACCGCGTTGCGGGGCAGGTTCCGGCGGCGTCCGTCGATGATCTCTCCGTCGAGCAGGATGCTGATGGAGTCGCCCGTCGCGACGCTCGTCACCAGCAGGCGCGAGAAGGTGCGGGGCGGGAAGCCCTTGCCATCCGCGACGCGCACCCTCTTGGGCTGCTCGAGACTCGCGCTCAGCACCACCTCACCGTCCGCGTTGAGCCGCTCGATGAGCAGCGGCAGATCGTCCTCCGGCGGCGAGTTCAGTGTGTAGCGCCACGCGCCCGAGGCGTCCCTTGTCGTCACGAGCGTGCGACCCTCATCGTCACGAGACACCATCGCGTTCGTGTCGTCAATCGGTTGCAGGCCACCCAGGCGCAGCAACTCCCGTGGCGGCACGGGCAGGCCGGTGCGCTGCAAACGCTCTGGCGTGAGCGCCTCGTGCGCGCCGGTGTAGACCACCGGCTCGTCGGTGAGTTTGTCGAGCACCCAGTAGCGCTCATCGTCCGCGCCGATCCAGATCAGCACCTCGCCGACCTTGCCGATGGAGAGCGCGAGCTTCGAGGCATCCTTGAGCTGGAAATGCCCGTCGCCCTGCTCCCACTTCTTGTTGCCCTTGTCGTCGGTGAACCGGATCGTGACGATCGCCCTGGCCCAGAGGCGTTCGAGGCGCGCGACACGGGTGTTGTGCGCCGCGATCGCCTCGGGGCCCGTCGGAAGAGGCTCAGCGGGTTCGACACGGTCCGTGTGCGCGCACCCGGCGCTCAGCAACAGCGCCATGAGGAGCAACAGCCTCACGCGGGGATGCTCACGATCTGTGCGAACTGCCGCGTCACGTTGGCGAGGGTCTCCATGTCCACATCGGGCTCCAGCACGCGGACGGGTTCGCCGTCGGGCCCGTCCTCCTTGCGGCGCACCAGCATGGCGCAGGGTTCACTCCCGACCTTGACCAATCGACGCCGGCGTACGAGTTCCAACGCCAGCAGGTGGCGGAACGCGATGCGCTTCGGGTCCTCCGCGTCCTCGAGGGACTCGAAGAGCCCCATCAGCTCGCCCTGCTCCACCAGCGGCTTAGGCTTCGCGCTCGGCTCGGGGACCTCGGTGCTCCAGTACGCGAAGAGACCCTTGGGCGGCTCATCCTCGCGCCAGGCGCTCTCGAGGAAGTCGAGCCGGTCCATGCCCTCGTCGCCCGCCTTCTCAACGAGCGCGACGATCACGCGGTCGCCCGGGTTCAGGGGGGTGCTGGTCGCGGCACACTTCTCGTTGTGGCGCCCGAGGTCGTACTTGCTGCTGGCCATCCTTGACATGCCCTGATGGTAGCGATGCCGCGGCGGATCACGACGTGGTGAAGAACCGCCGGCCCGTGCCGCCCTCGCCGACCTTGGCACCCACGGGGTTGCCGCAGCGCGGGCAGCGTCCCTCGTAGCGGTCGCCCTCCGGAGTCTTGTACATCCTGCCGTAGACGTTGCAGCAGCGGAAGTGGACGCCCAGGAAGGGGCGAGAGGCCTGCTTGGGATCGGGTCTGGTCACGGGAGCCGATATCGGCGACGAGCCCCCTATCGCTTCAGCGGCACGCCTCGACAACCGTCGGGAGCCGCTCGGCGCACGCCCGCAGCAGGGCGTCTACGCGCGACTGGACGGCGTGCGCAGCGTCCAAGTCTTTGAGCAGCGGCAGGTTGATCCGCACGTTGCAGGCCGAAGCGCGGGCGACCGCCTCGGTCAGGATCGCTGCGATCTCGAGATCACTCCGGAGCATGCGGTTCGAGATCGGCGCGAGTCGCTCGAAGAGCGCCATCAGTTGGGCGCACGCATCGATGACACCCATGGGCACGTCGATGCAGGCCTTGGCCGCGACGTCGATGCTGTCACGTCCGGGATCGCCTTCGGGGAGCCGGGAGATGGTGTTGTAGTGCTCGTACGCCCGTGCATCGGCGTCCGCGAGGCCGACGAGCGCATCGCGATGGGTATCGAGGGCCTCTGCCAGCGACTCCAATTCGGGTTGGTGCTGCTCGAGTTTCTTTGAGCCCACGGAGTAGCTCGCCACCATGCGCGCGAGGGCCGTCGCGATCGCGCCGACCAGGCCCGTGACAGCGCCGCCCCCCGGCGCGGGCGTCTTAGCGCTGATCGACACGAGCAGCTCGTCGATGCGCTGGTCCGCGAGGCCGCTCATCGGGTCCCCTGGTTGTCGATCCACTCGATCCAGTCCGGTTGCGGCAGGAAGGTGTAGTCCTTCGTCGTCTGCACCAGCCCCTCCTCGACTTTGACGTCCAGCTTCACGTGCATGTCCCAGAAGAGCATCATGGAAGTGATCCGGCCATCGCTCCGCCAGTACATGCGCGCATCGGAGCCGTTGTCGTAGTTGTAGACCGCCTGATCGGCGAGCAACCACGTGCGCGTCGGCCAGCTCACGCGCGGCGGGCGACCGCCCTGCTCGGGGATCAGCGTCGGGTACGGCTCGTCGAAGGGATCGTCGTCGAGCGCATGATCGTTGAGGTTGTAGCTCGTGCCCAAGAGGTCGTAGGTGCTGGAGCGATCGACGTCGAAGAAGGCGAGCTGCGGGGCGTCGGTGCCGCGATCGGAGGGGTCGTTGAAGATGTCCATCTCGAAGTCGCGTGCTTCTGGGCTGTCGTCGTCGGGCACGTTGTTGTCCCAGACATAGGGATTCAGCGGTCGGCGCTGGGGGCCGATCCGGTCGATCCCCAGCACGGGCAGCGTGCCCAGTTTGCCGCCGAAGAGGGCCCCGATGTTGTTGCCCTGGGGGCGTGAGACGAGCTGGCCCGCGTCGTCCACCCGCGTCTGCGGGAGCTCGCGGTCGTAATCGTTCTTGTACATCTCGATACCGATCCCAAGCTGCCGTAGGTTCGAGCCCGAGGCGGTGTTGCGCGAGGCCTGACGGGCCCGCCCGAGCGTGGGGATCAGCACGCCGATGAGCAGCGCGATGATCGCGATGACGACGAGCAATTCGACCAGTGTGAATCCGGATCGGCGTTCTGCCTTGAGCATGCCCGGAGTGTACCGCCCTGTGCGCACGAAAAAGGCGCGCCGCCCACTCAAGCGACGCGCCACAGAGAGACCTCTAGAGGATCGAACGACCCCGCTATGCTCGGGCGGGGGCGTGTTCAGAAGAGCAGCTGGAACTGGGCACGCAGCGCGACCGCGCCATCGTCCACCGAGGGGATCAGCGAGACGTCGGGTCCGGTCGAGTTGGCGACCGCGTTGACGGGGTCGGAGTCCACCGTCGCGTCCATGAAGTACTGCACGTCGAAGGTGAAGCGAGCCGCCTGGCCCGACCAGTACCAGTTCACGCCCAGCGTGATGGTGTTGAAGTTGTCGTTGTTGGCGTAGTTGTCATCGACGAAGACGCCGTCGTAGCGAGCGAAGAGCTCCCAGTCCGTTTCGGGGATGAAGACGCCGCCCTGGATCACGGCGCCGTAGTCGTTGAAGTCGCCTGCAACGCCGTTGATCTCGACGAAGCGGCCGATGAAGGCGCCGTAGACGTTCCAACCATCGCCCTGGAGCATGAGGTCGGCGGTGTAGGGGATGGCCTTCACCTCGCCGCCCGCGGGGGTGTTCGGGCCGTCCTGGTAGTGGATGCCCAGGCCCAGCTTCGCGGCGAAGTCGGAGCCCGGAGCGGAGCTCATGGTGTTGAACTGACCCCACGCACCGTCGAAGAGGAACTCGACGCGGCTGGTAAAGGCGTAGTCGGCGGGGTCCATGGTGTAATCGGTGTTCGCGGAGGCAGCGCCGTCCGAGAAGGCGAACCAGCCACGCCAGGCGTCATCCGAGTATGAGAGCCACGCGGCCTGCGAGAACTGCGGGCTGAAGACCGCGTTGGCGATCGACACGTCGGCCGCGAGCGAGCCGCCTGCAGAGACGACGTCTTCCCACAGCACGGGCAGGCGGACCTGACCGAAGTAGAGGCCCCAGCCGTTGTCGAAGTTGTAGCCGACGTACGCGTCTTGCAGCGTGAGCCTGCCGGCGTTGGTGGTGTTGCCGAACTCGCCTTGGATCTTGTAGACGAGCTTCTCGCTGACCGCGTTGCCGGTGAAGATCAGCTTGGTGCGCGGGATGGAGAAACCGCCCTCGAAGTCATCGACGCCCGCGGCCTGGTCATCGTCCTGGATGGTCGCGGTGTAGCGGAACTGGGTGATGCCCTTGATCTTCAGCGAGTACTCACCGCCGGCACCACTGATGAAGAATCCGTCGTCGTATCCGGCGTTGCCATCGCTCTGGAGCAGGCTGGAACGCGTTTCAGAATCGGCCATCATCTCCGCAACGATCGAGCGGACTTCGTCGGCTGACGTCGTCGCAAGCGCGGACGCGGGCAGGAGGCTCAGAGCGGCTCCGGAAACCATCAAGAAGCGTGTCATGGGTGATCCCTTCACACAGAGCGGTGCTGGAGGTGTGCTTCGCTCGAATGGCCATACATGGCCTTTCGTAACGATCTATCGAGGGTCGCAGCACCGCTTGGCGAGCCCACGATCGGAAGTGCGTGCGGCGCACGCGCGCAATATCCTAATGAATCGACCGTTTAGGCGAGATAGTTCCGAAGGAAATACGGCAAAAAGTGGATAAGTCCGAATCCGAACGGAGCAGCCCTCATCGGCGTACCGTTTCTCAATGCCCAGCACCCCCATAGACGCACCCAAAGCCTCTCTAACGCCTCTGGACACCCTCCCCGGGCCACAGGTACGAAGGTGTGTCGCAGCGATGAGAGAGCGGCACGCGGGAGCTGACCCCACGTCGCTGCTCCCCGATGTAGACCCCCGGCGGATCCCCCGACACATCGCGATCATCATGGATGGCAACGGTCGGTGGGCACAGGAGCGCGAACTGCCACGGATGTTCGGCCATCGCAACGGAGCGGTCTCCGTCCGGACCGCGCTGGAGACCGTTTCGACGCTCGGCGTGGAGTGCCTCACCCTCTATTCATTCAGCCTCGAGAACTGGAAGCGCCCCGAAGAGGAGGTGAGCCAGCTCATGCAGCTCTACCTCACCTACATGGACGGGGAACGCGCATCGCTCGTCGAGCAGAACATCCGCTTCCGACAGATCGGGCGGCGCGATGGGCTCCCGCCCGAAGCGCTCGACGCCCTGGACCAGACGCTCGAAGCGACCGCACAGTGCACGGGCCCGACGCTGTGCCTCGCGGTGAATTACGGCTCGCGTGACGAGATGCTCCACGCGATGCGGAGCCTCGCGGAGCGCGTGCGCACGGGCGAGATCGACCCCAGCGACATCGATGAGGCGGCCTTCGAAGAGCGGTTATTTACGCACGGCCTGCCCGAGCTCGATCTCCTCATCCGCACCGCCGGCGAACGTCGTCTCAGCAACTTCTTGCTCTGGCAGCTCAGTTACGCGGAGCTGTACGTGACGCCCACGCTCTGGCCCGACTTCGGGACCGATGCGATGCTCGAGGCGGTGCGCGATTACGCGGGTCGGGAGCGGCGGTTTGGTGGCCTGGGCCCAGCGGATCTGTTGCCCGACGAGGGGCGAGCGTAGAATCGAGCCATGCCGACGGCCCACGAGCTCGCCACCGCGCGGGACGCCTTCGAGAACGCGTTCGGGCTGTTGCGTGTGGGCGTGTCCAAGTGGGATGGTTCGGTGTGCACGCTCAAACGGGGCGCCGACCGGTTCAGCCTGGACACCGTCCTGTTCGCCCAGGAACTGGACAAGCGCCCGTCCGCTTACACACCCGAGGGCCTCGCGCTGCGGCTGGCGGACACGCTGGGCCTGCCCGCGGATGAATCGTTGGTGATCGACGACGTCGTGAAGGCGCTCCCGGTGCTCCGCCCACGCTTCCTCCACGCGAGCGTGATGGACGGTCCCGGGCGCGATCTGGTGCGGCGCGAGCTGGCACCCGGGCTGCTCCTGGGCGTGTCGCTGGGCCGTCAGACGGTGCGCAACTTCGTGACCACCCGCCTTCTCGACGCCTGGAAAATGACCTTCGACGAGGTGATCGATGTGGCGATCGAAGAGCTCATGCGCCGGTTCACGATCGAGGACATCCACTCGCTGGCCTCGGACCCGCGCGTCCTGACGATCACGCACGATCGCGAGCCGGCGGCGTCGGTCGCCCTCGGGCTCGACCGGATGGTCGTGGGCATCGACGCGTGGCCCGGCTCCCTGATCGGCAAGCCCAGCGAAGACCAGCTCCTCCTGGTGCCGCTGGACGAGCAGAGCGATATCAAGGACCTGGGCGCGATCATCGAGTCCACCTACCGCATCGCCAACGAGCACGCCCGAGCGCTCTCGGCCCATCCGTGCTGGCTGTACAACGGCGTGCTCCACACCATCGGGCTCCGGATGAGCGACGAGCAGGCGTCGGGCGGGCGACGGGCGACCGTCGAGACGAACCACCCGGACGTCGCGCACCTCCTCAGATTCCTCTCGGGAGAGTCGAACGAGGCCCCACCCTCGGACGAGATGTTGGGGTAACGTGCCCGCGTGCTGCGGTACCGCCTGATCATCGGCCCCTTGCTCATCCTCGCGCTCATCGGTGCCGCCTGGCTCGACGAGTGGCTCGCGGAGAAGACGGGCGTTCGTGCGCTGGTGATGCTCCCGCTGATGTTCATCGTCAGCGTGATGGGGGCTCAGGAGCTGATCGTGATGCTCCACCGACGGAACATCCTCGTCGGGCCGCGCCTGACTTCGGTGGCGGTCGTGCTGGGCATGGTCGCGTCGAGCTTCCTGCCCGCCGAGCTCGGCGCCGTCTCGGGCGTCGCGATCGTCTGCACCGCGTGCGTCGTGACGCTGCTGATGGCGTTCGTCTACTACGCGATCCACCAATCAGCGGAGGGTGTTGCGGCGGCCGTCTCGGGGACGCTGCTGGCCTTTGTCTATCTGGGGCTCATGAGCGGGTTCCTGATCGTGCTGCGCAAGGAGCATTCGGCGTGGCTGGTGCTGGGCATCCTGCTGGTCACGAAGTCGTACGACATCGGTGCGTTCTTCACGGGGCGGTTCTTTGGACGGCACAAACTCATCGTCTGGCTCAGCCCGGGCAAGACGTGGGAGGGCCTCTTCGGCGGCCTGGCGACCTCCACACTCGTCGCGGTGCTCAGCGTCTGGGCGTGTCAGGAGTGGGGTCTGGTCTTCTCGAACGTCCTGAAGGTGGAACTCTGGCAGGCGGCGATCATCGGGTGCTTCTTCGGCCTGTTCGGGCAGGGCGGCGACCTCGTCGCGAGCCTGCTCAAGCGGGATGCCGGCGTCAAGGATGCCTCTCGAACGCTGCCCGGCTTCGGCGGCGTGCTGGACGTGATCGACTCGCCGCTGGTCGTCGCGCCGGTCGCGTATTGGGCCTTTTACGCGCTCGCCAGACTCAGCGAGGCGTGATCGAAAGCTCGGATCGCGCGCCGGTCCGGGATTCGTCCGGCGCGCGTAGGCATCGGGTGGTACTATTCTTTTGGACCCGCGCGTGCGTCGCCCGGGTGAGCATCCGTTAGCCATCAGGGAGCCGTGCATGGGCGTCACCGCCAAGCTGCTCAAGCTGTATCTGGTCGATCAGAAACTCAACGGTCTCAAAAGCCGACTCCGCGCCGCAGAGCGTTACCTAGCGCAACAGGACGCGGAATTGGAGCAGCTCACCACAAAGCACGCGTCTCTCGACGGACAGCTCCGCCAGATCCAGGCGTCGATGCACAACGATGAGACAGAGATCAAAACGCTCGACGACCGCATCGCGACCAACCGCGAGCGGATGAACAACGCCGCGACGAGCAAGGAGCACGCCGCTCTGCTCACCGAGATCAACACGCTCAAGGCCGACCGCGCCATCATCGAAGAGCGGGTGCTCGAGATGGTGAACAAGTCCGACTCGCTCACCGACGAGGTGAAGCGCGTAGACGACGAGCTCGAGGAGCGCAAGAAGGTCCGCAAGATCGCCAAGTCCGACCGCGACGCGCGGGAGAAGGAAATCGGCGAGAAGGTCAGCGAGCTCGAGGACGAACGGAACGAGGCGTTGAAGGACGTCCCGGGCCCCGCCTTGGCGCAGTACAACGGCCTCAGCGAGACCGCGATGGAAGACGACGAGGTCATGGCCCCCGTCAACGAAGAGGACCGGCGCAACAAGGAATACACCTGCGGCTCCTGCTACACGCTGCTCCCCGTTGAGCAGGTGAACGTGCTCCTCAACCGTGGCGTCATCCAGGTCTGCCCCTCCTGCTCGGTCATCCTGTACATCGAGCAGGACCTCCGCGAGTCCATCGAGACCGCGATGGAGAAGAAGAAGGCGAAGGCCGCGAAGGCCTGAATGGGTCGGGTCTTCTCAGGCTCCCAACGTCAGCCGGACGCCCGCTCTTCGGAGAGCTGCACCAGCACCATCGCGTAACCAGCGTACTGGCGCTCACGCCCGGGCAACTGGGGCAGGGGCCAACTCCACGTCTTCTCGATCACCACCGCGTCATCGCCCAACTCATAGCCGATGCGCTTGGCCTCGATCGCCGCGCGTGCGTAGGCGGCCTCGACCGCCCTCCGGTTCGCGTCGCGGAGCGAGCCGGTGCCGATCGTCTCGATGCACAGACGCAGCGATTCGCTCGAGCGTCTCACCTCCGGGAACCACCACCCGGGGCGACCGTCGTCGGCGATGCGCTCGGGCTCGGATGCCTGTGCACCCTCAGGCACCGGGACCGGATCGGGGATCGGCATGAAGGGCTCGGGCGGCGGCGCCGTCTCGTTCTTGTCGTTCGCGCAGCCACAGAGCAGGGCGAGCCCCAACCCGAGGGTGCAGCGTCGTGCGTGCCTGATGGTCATCCCTTGCCGTCCTCGAAGAGGGGTTGCTGCTCTTTGACGTCCTTCACGCGCTTCGAGATCGCCTCGAGCTCCTCGAGGATGTCGCCCACGCTCCGGAACTGGTAGTACTCGCTCGCGAAGCGGACGTAGGCGATCTCGTCGAGGTCACGCAGCCGTTCGGCGACCATCTCACCGATGACCCGGGCCTCGACCTCGCGGTCGTAGGTGCGGTGCAGCTCGTCCTCGATCGCGTCCACGAGGGCGACCTTGTCGTCCTCGGGGACGGGGCGCTTGCCGCAGGCCATCTGCACGCCCTTGAGGACGTTCTCCCGCGAGTAGGGCACGCGGCTCCCGTCTTTCTTGATCACCGTCAGGCGGGCGGACTCCTCGACCCGTTCGTAGGTCGTGAACCGCTTCTCGCAGCCGTTGCACTGGCGACGCCGACGGATCACCCGCCCACCCTCACTGGAGCGCGAATCGATCACGCGGTCATCGTTGCACGAGCAGAAGGGACAGATCAAAGGGATACCACCGGTGGTTCGGACTGAGGGGCGAGCCCCAATATACTGCCTCTCCCGACCCCCCATTCTTTTCCTCCCCACCTCCCCACTAGGTCACCCATGCCCCGCATCACGCTCCCCGATGGCTCCGTCAAGGAATTCGACGCCCCGGTCACCCCCTACGAGGTCGCCGCCTCCATCGGCGAGCGCCTGGCGCTGCAGTCGGTGGGCGCGCGCATCGATGGCGAACTCGCGGACGTAAACACCCCGATCGACCGCGACGCGACCGTCGCGATCATCACCACCAAGCCGCGCGACGAACAGGGCACCAAGGACCTGCTCTACCTCACGCGCCACAGCGCCGCCCACGTCATGGCCGAGGCCATCCAACGCATCGTCCCCAACGCCCTGCTCGTCTACGGCCCCCCCCTCGACACCGGCTTCTACTACGACATCAAGTTCCCCGACGACCGCCCCCTCTCTTCGGACGACTTCGAACTCATCGAGAAGGAGATGGCGGCGATCATCAAAGAGGATCGCCCCTTCACGCGCTATGAGTTGCCGAAGGAGCTGGGTATTGCAAAGCTCGAGGTTGAAGGAAGCAAATACAAGCTGGACAACGCTTATCGTGCGCTGTCGTCGGGTGCAAAAACACTCAGTTGGTATGTCACCGGCTCGCCACGAATTGACTATGTGAAGGAGCACGACGAACCATCCGCTGCGAATAAAATGTATGCCCACGTCGCGAGGACACCGCGAGGCGAGATTCTCCTCGACTGTGGTGAAGACTTTTCATCTGGTGGACCCGAACTCGAAGGACGCGTCTTTCCAAGAAAAATCGAAGGAGAGGCAGCACATTTCTCAGGAAATTACAGCGCGACGATCCTGAAACACGCGGACTGGGAAGACCTCTGCCGCGGCCCGCACCTCCCGAGCACCGGGAAGATCGGCGCCGTCAAGGTCATGTCCCTCGCCTCCAGCTACTGGCACGGCGACGAGAACTCCGACGCCCTCACCCGCGTCTACGGAGTCGCTTTCCCCTCCAAGAAGGAACTCAACGCCCACCTCGAAGCGCTCGAAGAGGCCAAGCGCCGCGACCACCGCGTGATCGGCAAGAAGCTCGGGCTCTTCCACATCGACGACATGGTCGGCCAGGGCCTGATCAACTGGACGCCCAAGGGCGGCGTGATCCGAGGCGAACTCGAGCGCTTCATCGGTGTGGAACTCAAGCGCCAGGGGTATTCGCAGGTCTACACGCCCCACATCGGCAAGCTGGAGCTCTACCGCACCTCCGGGCACTTCCCCTACTACAAAGAATCGCAGTACCCCCCCATCGCGGAGCGCGACGTGCTCGACGAGCGCGCGGCCGAGGGCTGCACCTGCGCCGCTCTCATGGCGCAGCTCGAGAGCGGTGAGGCGGAGGGCTACATGCTCAAGCCGATGAACTGCCCGCACCACATCCGCATCTTCAAGAGCCAGCCGCACTCGTACCGCGACCTGCCCGTGCGCCTCGCGGAGTTCGGCACCGTCTACCGCTGGGAGCAGTCGGGCGAGCTCAACGGCATGACCCGCGTCCGCGGCTTCACCCAAGACGACGCCCACCTCTTCTGCACCGAGGAGCAGCTCAACGACGAGGTGCAGGGCTGCCTCGAGCTCGTGAAGATCATCTTCAAGAGCCTCGACATGCACGACTACCGCGTGCGCGTGGGCCTGCGCGACCCGGACAGCAGCAAGTACGTCGGTGAGCCCGCGAAGTGGGACAAGGCCGAGGAGGCCTGCCGCCGGGCCGCGAAGAGCCTGGGCGTGCCCTTCACCGAGGAGCCGGGCGAGGCCGCGTTCTACGGCCCCAAGATCGATTTCGTGGTCAACGACGTGATCGGGCGCTCCTGGCAGCTCGGAACCGTGCAGGTCGATTACAACCTGCCCGAGCGCTTCGACCTCGAGTACATCGGCAGCGACAACGAGCGCCACCGCCCCGTGATGATCCACCGCGCCCCCTTCGGCTCGATGGAGCGCTTCGTGGGCGTGCTCATCGAGCACTTCGCCGGCGCTTTCCCGCTCTGGCTCAGCCCCGAGCAGGTGCGCGTGCTGCCCATCAGCGAGAAGTCCAACGACTACGCCGACGAGGTGCTGCGCACGCTCCAGGGTGCTGGCCTGCGCGCGACCGCGGACATGGCCAACACGCGCGTGCAGGGCAAGGTCAAGATGGCAGCAGAAGAGAAGATCCCCTACATGGCCGTCGTCGGTCCGCGCGACGCCGAGCACCGCACCGTCTCCGTCCGCGCCCAAGGCGTCCAGAAGGACCTGGGCGCGATGGCGATTGACCGGTTTGTTGAACTGCTGCGTGACGAATACTCGACGCGGGGAGAAGTGACGCTGAAGGAGGCGTTTGCGGAGGCGGCGCAGACATAGTGGTCTACTGGGCGATCATTCTCTTCACACCGATTGTGATCGGCCCACCGATCTTGCTGCTGTTGGCAAGCCGATCGGTGCTCGGGACCGGAGAGAGTCTCGACGCTTCAACAATGCAACGACGGCGCGCCCAGTTTCGCTGGGGTTTGCTGCTCGTGATTGTTTTCTCTCTCGCGTGGTACACAGTGCTCGGCTGGCTGGTCGCCTCTGCGGTGAGCAATTTGTGACATATACACACCAACAGAATCCGATGCGCCTCGCTGTCTCCATCCGCGTCTGCGGCGTCCAACGGCATCTCAGCGCGATAACGACCCACCGCTTCAGCGAGTTGCTTCTCGATGAGTACGCGACGCGGGATGAAGTGACGCTACCTGAGATTTTTGCAGGAGCCGAGAAGTGATCGCCTCGATACGACATAAACGAGCCGCTGTACTCCTCGCATTCGTCGTGTTCTTCATCACCCATCCGGTGTTTTGGGCCGTAGGGTTTAGTTTGCAAAGACCACCGCTGACAACATGGTCCTACGTGGTGGCGATGTGGTCGGTGCTACACGCCTTGATCGCGCTGTTCGCATGGGTACCGACGATCGAATGGCTGATGAGCCGACGCGTAAACAACTTCGTTACGCCATCCTTGCGCTGGCAGCGGTGGCTCTTCGCTGGTCTCTCAATCAATGCATTTGTGCTCATTGCAAGCGGCGCAATTGAGGAGGCCACCGGGAGCGAGGCACTGGCGGCAATTGGCTGGCTTGTATCCATCTTTTTATGCTGCGGGCTGTTCGCTTATGGGTTCTTCATCGTCCATAAAGAAAACAGGGAGGCGCGTCTGGCGCAAGGTGCGCGTTACTTGACGTGTTTCCAGGATCTTCGGGGTCTCGAAACAACAGGGATCTGTCCCGAGTGTGGCAGAGTATACGACCTGAACAAACTGCCTAGGCAGTGGGGAATCGGGAGGTGACGCGTTGGAGATTGCTCAACCTGCTCTTGCTGTGTGCCCATTTCACGATGTTGAGCGGATGCGCCAAGCTCGCCGAGCCGTTGCTTGTACGTTCTGACGAGTCCGATGAAACCCTCAACTTCCCCGCGGTCATCAAACGCCCCGACTCAGACCCCATCGGTGCCGTCCTCCTCATCGGAGGCGGCTACGCCCACGATGAGCACTGGACCGTCCCCGGCTCCTACATCAACGACGGTGAGACCACGCCACTCACCATCTCCGGTGAACCGCACACTGATGCGGTGTTCCTCTCGGACGCCCTCACTTCCCGCGGCTTCGTCGTCATGCGCTACCGCCTCAGCGGGAGCCCGCCGGGGGAGCCGTTGATGCCGGTGCCGATCGATCGGAGCATCGAGATCGCGCGAGAGGCGATGCAAGCGCTCCGCGCAGCAGAGCCGGTTGCGAGCGAGAGGATCGTTCTCGTCGGGCACTCGCTCGGAGCGTTGCGGGCCGCGCGGATCGCAGACGCTGGCGTCGCGGGCATCGTCTGGCTCGCGCCCGCCTACGCCACGGCGCAGCCGAAAAACAGCGTGCTCGCCATGGAGGCCGCGGCACAAACACTCTACGACGCGGCGGATCCTCATCCGGAGATCGACGACTTCGACGGAGATGGCGAACTCGACCCCTGGGAGATCACCCGCTGGGCGATCGACGCGGGGCTGTTGGGCGAACTCCCGACGACGGTTGCGAGCGGAACGTTCCCTATCGATACGGTGCGCGAGCTCGACATCCCCCTGCTCGCGCTCTTTGGGGAGCTCGACCCGATCACCATGCACGCGCCAGCACTCAGCGGCGAGGCCCGGTGCGAGGTCATCGTGGTAAAAGGTCTCGGGCACAATCTCTCCGAGGAACGCGGCGGTCTCGTGGGCCCAATCACTGATGAGACCGCCAATGTGGTGGCATGGTGGTGTGAGGACATCGCGCTCAATCAACCCGTGGCACCGTGATCGTTCACAGACTCTTGAGATACTCGATCACAGCCCGCCGCTCCTCGTCGCTCAGCCCGTCCCCAAACGTGTGCCCCATGTTGCCGAAGCTCTCGAGCGTGGTGTCGTACGTGTCCACGTCGCCCTCCGCCGGCGGGCCGGTCTCTTGGTAGTTCCAGCCGATGCGCTTGTGGTCGTAGTCGCGTGGATCGAAGCTGCGGCGCCAGTAGGTCGGGCGCGTCTGTGAATCGAGCAGCGCCTCGAGTGTGGGCACGCTGCCGTTGTGCAGGTACGGGGCGCTCATCCACACGCCGTCCAGCGGCGGGGCGACGTACGCCATCGTCGGCTCAACGCGGCTTGTCGGCTCGCTCGTTGCGAACCAGCTCCGGTTGTACCAGTCGGGGAGGCCGCTGGACATCAGCGTGCGCGCGTAGGCGGGGTCGGTGCCGACGATCTCAACGTCGATGCGCGCGTTCGGGTACGTCCAGTTCGGGTCACCGTGCCCGGTGGCGTACGTGCCGTGGCAGGAGGCGCAGGTGTTCTCGAAGACGACGCGACCCTGGGCCGCGAGGTCGGCGTCGATCTCGCCCGGGTACTTCGGCGCTTCGATGGTGCGCAGGTAGGCGAGCAGGTCCGTCATGCCCGCGTGGATACGTTCGGCGGCCTCCACGTCCTCGATGCCCACGACGGTGATCTGCTGGATGAGCTTCGCGAAGTCGCCCTGCCCCATGCCGTTGTAGTACAGCCCCGTCTTCTTCTTGAGGTGCCACCACG